>NZ_JADEWV010000150.1 GCF_015207455.1 Microcoleus sp. LEGE 07076 | reverse complement strand
CTTGTCATCAGGCCGAATCTGCAACGCCATCTGATAAAAGACGATCGCCCCATCAACCCAACTCTGCCGCACCAAAGCATTCGCCAACCCCACATAAAGGTCAGCATCATTCGGCGCAATCTCCAAAGCCTTGTGATACAACTGCACATCCTCGGGATTCTCCAGAATCGCCTTTCGGTACAAACCCATTGACTGCTGCAAATCCCAGTGCGATCGCATCCTCAAAGCATCGGCCAGCTTTTGCGAAATCCACGGCAAATCCGGCTGAATTTCGACAGCACGGCGGTAAGAAGCGATCGCCTCATCCCACCGTTCCAGCTTCTCCAGAGCCGTCCCCATGTTGTAATAAGTCCACGCAAAATCAGGATTTAACTCCGCCGCGCGCCGGTAAACTGCGATCGCCTCATCCCACCTTTCCATTTCTAGCAGCGCGTCGCCCAACTTGCTCTCGGACCAGAAAAAATTCGGGTCGATTTCGTTAGCCCGCCGGTACGCAACAACCGCCTCATCCCAGCGTTCCAAATTCACCAGCGTTTCTGCTAGATTGTTGTGCGCCCAAAAATGGTCGGGATTCAGTTCGATCGACCTTTGGTAAGCCGAAATCGCCTCATCCCAGCGTTCCAATTTAATCAGCGCATCTGCCAAATAATTGTGAGACCAACTAAAATCAGGATTTAACTCAGTTGCTTTCCGGTAAGCTTCTACCGCCTCGTCCCACCGTTCCAACTTCAGCAAAACATCAGCTAAATTGTTGTGAGACCAGCTAAAATCGGGATTTAATTCGATCGCCTTGCGGTAAGCATTTACAGCTTCCTCCCACCGTTCCAACTTCACCAGACACTCAGCTAAATTGTTGTGCGACCAAGAAAGTCCGGGATTATTTCTAATAGCATTGCTGTAAGCATCAACCGCCGCTTCCCACTGTTCTTGATTCTTGAGAATTTCCCCCAATTCGTGATAAGCCGCCCCAGCATCTGGGTTCAACTCAACCGCGCGCCGGTAACAGTCAATTCCCTTATCTACCTTACCTTGCTCGATCAAAGTTTTAGCTAAATTCTCGTGTTCCTCAGCCGTGGCGGATTTCGGGTCGATCGCGTAAGCCCGGTACCAAGCCTCAGCAGCCGCCTCAGACTTGCCTAACTGAGTCAAAAGTTTCGCAAAATTGCGGAAAGCGCCCGCGAAATCTGGCTTCAGGGCGATCGCCTTTTCGTAAGCAGAAACCGCTTGCTGCCACTGTTCCTGCTGCACGCAAATGCTGCCGTAATTAGCATAAGCTTCTGCCAAATTCGGATTAATTTCTATTGCTTTGACATAGCAACTTTTAGCTTCATCAATTTTTCCCACCGCTTGCAGGGCGTTGCCGAGCATTTTATAAAGCGGCGCTTCCGGCTTTATTTGTAGAGCTTTCTTGCCAGCAGAAATTGCCTGTTCCCATTTCCCCTGAGCCAAATAGCCTTCTGCGAGTATTTTGTATGCTTCTGGATCTTCTATATTAATTGTAGAATTAACTGTCTGCTTAACTGGCTGCTGCACTGGCGGCTTAACTGCACCGTTTGTAGCGATTGCACCAGCCAAAGTTTGCTCTCCCTCGCTGCCGTTTCTAGCATTAGCTGCATTCAGTTCAATAGCTTTGCGATAATATGGTGTCGCTTCTTCTAACTTGCCTTGTTTTTTGAGGGCTTCGCCAATATTTTGATAAGCTTGCGCCAGATTAGGATTTAATTTTATAGCGCGATCGTAACAAGAAATAGCTTCGGGCAACTTGGACTGCTGGAAAAAAGCATCGCCCATATTCAAGTGTTCCGAGGGCTTGGCTTTTTCCGGTTCCAAAGAGAAGGCGCGGTACCAGCATTCTTGGGCTTGGGCTCCTTTGCCAATTTGTCCGAATACTTTTGCTAAATTGCGGTATACTCCAGCGAAATTAGGTTTCAGGCCGATCGCCTTTTGGTAAAACTCGATCGCCTCCGACCATTTTTCCTGCTGCGCGTCCAGGCTGCCCAAATTCGCGTAGACTTCCGCAAAATTCGGTTCTATTTCAATAGCTTTAGCGTACCAGTGCCGCGCCTCTTCCATCCGGCCTTGAGCTTGCAGCGCGTTGCCCAAAGTCTTGTAAGCCGGTGCAAAATTGGGGTGAATTTTCAAAGCTTGCTCGCAGGAGGCGATGGCTTCTTCCAATTTTCCTTGGGATAAATATATTTCTCCCTGTTGGTTAAATTGAACCGCTGTTGATTCTGTATTCACTGTTGATTGCATAGGGGCGGCTCCAGATATAGCAATTTATGTATATATTCAAAACACTTAATAAGTCTACAGCGGTTTGACATCAACGATCGCTCTCTTGTTCCCCAAATTTAAAAATTTTATAGATCGGGCCGGTCTCTAGGGTGTTTTTGAAGAAAGGTAAAGAGGGCGATCGCAGCAGTAAGATGATACAGTCAGGTCGATCGAACTCCTCGGTGCGGGCGGAGGCTGGTTTACTGGCTCTGGAGTTTTGGCTGGCTCTTGGCGAACCTCCTCCTTGTATTTTGGTCGAGTGGGGGCGGGTTGATATAGCAATCCGTTCAGCAGTTTCAATAACTGGTTCCCAGGCTCTTGGCATGGGAATCAATGTAAGCGAGGCTCTGCCTCGCCTGCGAAAATCGAGGCTCTTCCTGGTAACGAGTAGAGCCTGGTAACGAGTAGAATAACTGGTTCCCAGGCTCTTGGCATGGGAATCAATGTAAGCGAGGCTCTGCCTCGCCTGCGAAAATCGAGGCAGAGCCTCCTGATCTGCGTTACCAGGCTCTTCCTGGTAACGAGTAGAACGAGTAGAGCCTGGTAACGAGTAGAATCATTTATATAATTAATGTCGCGGTGATTTTGATGTTATTAGAGCCACCCCCCAAACTTGTCGGAGAAAAGCGCCTCACCTTTCGCGATCTCGATTGGCCCGCCTTCAAGCAAATTCAAAGCTTGTTAGGAGAACGCACTCGCGCCCGCTTTACCTACGATAATGGAGCGTTAGAAATTACCATGCCCCTCGAAGAACACGAACGATCTGCTCGCTTAATCGAACTCTTTATCAGAATCCTTGTGGTTGAAATGGGGATGAGAGTAAAGACGATGGGCTCGACTACCCTCGATCGCGAAGACCTACTCAAGAGCGCCGAACCTGACAATGGCTATTACATTCAGAATTATGCCTTAGTTGCCGATCGCCCGGTTAATTTAAATGTCGATCCTGCCCCGGATTTAGTCGTGGAAGTGGATATTACCCATACGGATCTCAATAAAAATACACTCTATGCGAGTATCGGAGTGCCTGAGTTTTGGCGGTTTAACGGGCGGGTATGGCGAATTCTGCAATTAGTCGATGGGGCCTATGTCGAGTGCGATCGATCTCCCACTTTTCCCAACGTTGAAAAAACGGATTTATTCCGGTTTCTAGAAGCGGCTTTCATTGATGAAGTTGCCGCAGAGATTGATTTTCGTCAATGGGTGCGAGGGCAGATTCAAGGCTGAGTAGACCAAGTGCGATCGCACCAAAACTATAACAGCTTTTTTGCAAAAAACGATCGCCCTTTCGGGAAAAAGCGACCGCCCTTTCTTTTCCACCATTAACTAACAACTATTAGCAATTACTAATCAAGCTTCTGCCGCGGCGGCTGCTTCTTCTTCTTCTTCTGCGTCTTCAGGTTCAGCACCTGCTTGAAGTCCCAGCACGCTAACCACCACCTGACTTGGTTCGCCCAGAGCTACAACTCCCTCTGGCAAAACTAATTCCTCAATGTGCAGCGCATCCCCTACCTTTAAATTAGAAATATCTACTTCAATTGATTCAGGAATGCTGTCAGGTTTGCACTTAACTGCTAATTGCGTCAGCACCGTATCCAAGATGCCATTTTCTAACTTGACTCCGACAGATTCGCCGACAAAATTCAGGGACACTTCAACTTCCAGGCTGTCTTGAGTTGCGACGGAGAAAAAGCTCAGGTGGTAAGGATAGCCCTTCCAAGGATGAACTTGAACTTCTCGGAGCAAGGTTTTTCCGCTCCAAGACAGGTCTGGAATACTGAGGTCGATTAAGGCGCTGTTGACTACGTGCTTTTTGAGCAGGTTTTCTACTGTTTTGGCTTTGATGGTAAGAGCAATGGATTCCGAGCCTTTGTGGCCGTAAAGCACGGCGGGAATCAATCCGGAGCGGCGGAGGGCGTTAGGTTTGCTGCCTTCTGCCCGCTTTTGACATTCTACTGCGAGTTCCATTTTATGACTTTCTGTTGATTGTTTTCACATTTTACCAGAATTGTGATATTGCGATCGCGCTCAATTAAAATCGCTGGAGGTATTGATAATTTTCGTTTTCCACACACTTGAGCAATTCCAGCATTTTTCTCAGACGGTACGTTCCTAATTGATACTCTTCTTTGGAAGGGCCATCTCCTAGTGTAGTAAGAACTGCATCGCTTTCACTGATGATTGCTTCGCTGAAAATTTTCTTGAACAGAGGAGCGAATATCTTGATTTAATTCAACTAAAGGCAGAATTACATTTTCTTCATCTAGGTAAATTTCGGTTTCGATTGATTCGCCACCTATTTTTGAAAATGCTGATTTTGCTAACCACTCGTAAGTAGCTGCTGTTATTCTTACACTATCGGACGGTTCACCATTGGCCGAAGAAAAACTGATGTCAAACATGGGGATTACTCCTGCTACTAAACATCTAGAAACTCGTTCGATTTTAGATTTTAGATTTTGGAGGCGACCCCACGGATAAATTCGGGGGATTGAGGATTTTAGATTTTGGATTGATTCCACGGATAAATCACGTGGCGGGTATCACCTTTGAAATTCGCTTGTCAAAGGACTCGCTGAAGATACTGATAATCTTGATTTTCAACACATTTTAGCAAGTCCAGCAATTTCCTCAAACGGTAGGTTGCTGCTTGATATTCTTCTTTGAGAGGGGAATCTCCCAGCTTAGTGAGGACAGTATCGCTTTCGCAGATAATTGCATCTCTGAAAAAATTTCTGAGCTTCTGGCGAATATCTCGATCTAACTCAACTACAGGTAGCTTCTCCTCTTCTTCATCTATCAAAATATTTCTGGGGACAGATTTGCCAATTTTGGAAAATTCTGATTTTGCCAACCACCCATAAAAGTCTTCAGACATTCCGACATAGTGGGGTGGCTGATTAGTTTTGAAGGCATAAAAAATCATGTCTAACATTAGCTTTCCTCCTGACCTTCCTGATTCAACAACTTACTCTCTGGAAAATTTTCTACCCAAGCTACATCTGCTTTGTCGAATACAACCTTAGCTGGTTTAGTAATTCCCCCTGTGGTAATAACTCCAATTACAGTTCTTTTTTGACATATTTCCTTAGCTTTTGTGGAATCTATTTTTTTATTTTTCCAGGCTTTGATTTCAATATGCGGTTCATTCATTATTGTTATTGTTTTTATAAATTAATTATTGAATTCTATTTGCCAATTGCGGAGTAACTGTTTAACTCGCGGAACATCTTGCTGGTTGACTATCAAAATATCACCTTTGGGATTATTTCCGGTTGTTCTTTTGGCTTGTATTCCTTCTTTGCTTAATTCCATTATAAGCCATCCAATCATATCTCTGTGAACTTCTAGCCGTGCTATCAGTTCATCCTCGTCAGTCATTTACTTGACTCCCTGTAAATAAGGATACATTTGACCTCGCCGTGGGTCAAGTGCACTAAATCTGCTGGAACCTTAAACTAAGTAGGTAGCGGCGAGATTGCCAAAAGCTTTGAGTATGATTTGTTGATACCCACAATGTATTTTAATAAAGGCAACATCAGGCTGGCGTACCATCAACGGACAACAATCCCCGCTTTGGGCCGTGAATCGGGTCTTCGACAATAATAGTTTGGTCGCGGCTGGCTCCGAGAGATACAATGGCGATCGGCACTTCCATCAAATCTGCCAAAAACTTCAGATAATCCAAAGCTTGTGACGGCAAATCTTCCAAATTGCGGCATTCTTCAGTGGACTGTTTCCAACCGGGAAGAGTTTCGTAAATAGGTTTGCAGCGAGCAAATATCCGGGAACTTTTCGGAAAATCGACACATTTTTCGCCGTCAATTTCGTAAGCAACGCAAACTTTTATTTCTTCTAATTCATCCAAAACATCTAGTTTGGTAATTGCCAGACAGTCAAGGCCGTTGATGCGGACTGCGTAGCGGCCGATTACTGCGTCGAACCAACCGCAGCGGCGTTTGCGGCCGGTTGTCGTGCCGAATTCTGCACCTCTTTCGCCCAAAACTGCACCAATTCCATCTACCATTTCGGTAGGGAAAGGGCCTTCTCCGACGCGGGTTGTATAGGCTTTTGCTACGCCAATTACTCGATCGATCGCTGTGGGCCCGACTCCAGTTCCTACACAAGCACCACCTGCGATGGGATTGCTGGAAGTCACATAAGGATAAGTGCCGTGATCTAAGTCTAATAAAGTACCTTGGGCGCCTTCAAACAGAATATTTTTCCGCTGATGAAGTCCCTCATAAATCTTCAGGGAACTATCTACTACGTGTGGCCGCAAACGATCGGCATAAACTCGATATTCATCAATTACATCTTGGGGATTGAGAGGCGGCAAATTGTAGAGTTTTTCGAGAAGGACATTTTTACAATTAATCGTCCATTCCAGTTGTTCTCGGAAGCCTTCCAAGTCCATTAAATCGAGCATCCGAATCCCAGTGCGTTCGGATTTGTCGGCGTAAGTAGGGCCAATGCCGCGTCCCGTCGTCCCGATTTTATAATTTCCCCGCTGCGTTTCCGATGCCACATCAATTAATCGATGATAGGGCATAGTGACGTGAGCAGTTTCCGAAATCATCAGCGAGGCCGTCGAAATATTCAGCGCCTCTAGCTGGTCTAGCTCTGCAATTAAAACTTTAGGGTCGATGACCGTACCGCAGCCGATGATACACTCTTTATCAGGGTAGAGAATCCCGGACGGAATTAAGTGCAGCTTAAAAGTTTGACCGTTGACTACCACGGTGTGACCGGCGTTGACGCCCCCTTGGTACCGGACAACGATATCTGCGGATTTGCTGAGCAAATCGGTAATTTTGCCTTTTCCTTCATCGCCCCACTGGGCGCCGATCACAACTACGTTAGCCAAGGGTTTCTCGCGTTCAGTTCAGGTTGACACAAGTTCTGATTATCTACGAAGGTGTCCCGAATGTCAATCATTCGATTTGGGAATGGGGAATGGGGAATTGGGAATTGGGAATTGGGAATGGGGAATTGGGAATTGGGAATTGGGAATTGGGCCGCTCGGGCCCGCGCAGGGCATTGGAACTGACAAACAACCAATGACTAAGGACTACTGACTAAGGACTACTGACTACTGCCAACTGCCAACTGCCTAATTAATTTTTGTTAAGATTGAGAAAATTGAGGCTTTTTGCCATGACGTTACACGCTGAGTTGCACCGCCATCTGGGTGGTTCTGTGGTTCCGAGGGTGCTGTGGCGGTATTTCGATCGCCATAATGCTGAAATGGTCGATCGCTTTCAACAATATTCCGCTTTTGAGGATTTTTACACTCGTCCGCGCAATACTCTCGATGAGTATTTGGAACTGCACACGCTGGTAGAAAGCGTTCAAACTGTTGAGACTTTACCTTATTTTATCTATCGGTTAATGCGGGGCGCTTATGTATTTGAAAATCTGGCTTATTTAGAGTTGCGCTACACGCCTTATTTGCGGACTCCCGAACATTTGGATCAGTCCGAACGCATTGATTTGATGGCAGAAATTGTCCGAGTTGTGGGAAAGGCAAGTCAAATTAGCGATTGTCCGATTGTTACCAGCCAAATTTTGTGTATGCACTCGCGTTTGCCCTATGAGGTGAATCGGGCGATCGTCGATTTGGCTGCACAAATGGGAGAATATGTTTGTGCGATCGATCTTGCGGGCGGTGATGCTGCTATTGGCGAGCGTTTGGACGAATTTGTGGGATTGTACCAGTACGCAAGGTCGATCGGCATCAAAACAACCGGCCACCTCTACGAAACAACATCTGGCTGTTACCCCGGACTTTTGCCCTATCTGATGCGTATCGGCCACGGGATTCAAATTCCCTTAAAATATCCCGAACTGTTGCCAGAAGTTGCACGTAGGGGTCAATGCTTGGAAGTTTGCCCGACTACCTATCTCAAAACAGGGACATTGGAGGATATGGGGGAATTGAAGGTAGTGTTCGATCGATGTTTTGAAGCCGGTGTCGATATTGCGATTTGCACCGACAACGCGGGATTGCACAACGTGCGGCTGCCTTTTGAATACGAGAATTTATTAACGTTAGATATCATTGATTTTCGGCAATTGCAAGCGTGTCAGAATGCCGCTTTTCGCCATGCTTTCGCGTGGCCCCACGGGGAACAACCGGCGCAAATGCTGACTGGTTTGTTGCACCATGAGTCGGTTGGTGCGATCGTGAATTAAGCTGGTTTTAACTGGTTCCTAGGCTCTGCCTGGGAACCCATGTCTAGAGGCTCTGCCTCGTCGTATACCGAGTAAAAATGGAGGCAGAGCCTCCGGATCTGCGTTACTAGGCTCTGCCTAGTAACGAGCAGATAGAGAGGTTTAATTCGTTAAGTAAGCTTTAGTTAAAAGACGCAAGAGATATTTGTAAAATTATAATAAGCGTTAGGCGATCGGCTATCAGTAACAAGTTATAGTTTGGATGCAGAATCATCAATATAAAAGGATAAAAAAACAATGACAAATATGGACGCTTACTGGATGCCCTTCACAGCCAACCGACAGTTTAAAGCGAATCCGCGAATGTTAGTTTCGGCAAAAGATATGCACTTTACCAGCGACGATAATCGATCAATTTTAGATGGTACTGCTGGGCTTTGGTGCGTGAATGCGGGACACGGGCGCGAGACAATTGCTGAAGCAGTTAAACAGCAGGTTTTAAATTTAGATTATGCGCCGGCTTTTCAGATGGGACACCCGGCTGCTTTTGAATTAGCCGAACGTTTGGTAAAGCTGATTCCGGGCAATTTCGATCGCGTTTTTTTTACTAATTCTGGTTCGGAGTCTGTGGAGACTGCGTTAAAAATTGCGATCGCCTATCATCGAGTTAGAGGTGAAGGAACTCGCCAAAGATTGATTGGTAGGGTGCGCGGTTATCACGGTGTTGGTTTTGGGGGAATTTCTGTCGGCGGGATTGCTCCAAATCGCAAGTTTTTCGGCAGTTTACTCACCGGAGTCGATCATTTACCTCACACTCACAATTTAGAACACAATGCTTTCAGCCGCAAACAGCCGGAATGGGGAGCGCATTTGGCAGATGAATTGGAAGGGATTGTGGCTTTACATGATGCGTCGAATATTGCAGCGGTAATTGTGGAACCTGTAGCTGGTTCGACGGGGGTTTTGATTCCGCCAAAAGGTTATTTGGAAAGGTTGCGCGCGATTTGCGACAAGTACGGAATCCTGCTGATTTTTGATGAGGTAATTACAGGATTCGGACGTTTGGGCGCGAGTTTTGCTACTGAATATTTTGGCGTAGTTCCCGATATCGTGACGGCGGCGAAAGGGATAACTAACGGTACTGTGCCGATGGGGGCGGTGTTTGTGAAGGAGGGAATTTATGATGCTTTTATGAATGCTCCCGAAAATGCGATCGAGCTATTTCACGGTTATACTTATTCTGGGCATCCAGTGGCTTGTGCGGCTGCTTTGGCGACACTGGATATTTATGAGGAAGAAAAGTTATTTGAACGGGCGGATAAGATATCTGGTTACTGGGAAGATGCGGTGCATTCTTTCAAAGGAGTTCGCCACGTGATTGATGTCCGCAATTTGGGACTTGTGGCGGGGATTGAGTTGGAATCTATTGCTGGGAAGCCTGGGAAACGCGCTTTTGATTGTTTTGTAAAATGCTACGAAAATGGGTTGTTGATTCGCACGACTGGTGATATCATTGCTTTGTCGCCGCCGTTGATTATTGAGAAAGAACATATCGATCGCCTTGTGGAAATTTTGACTGGGGTTTTGCAGGAGATGGAGTAAGATTAAACTGAGATGTTGCACAATAAATCTCAGAAACCGGGTTTTTTGCAGATTTTGGGCGATGTATCAATATCCTCGGAAAAAACCCGGTTTCTCGCCACACCCAAAATCTCAGAAACCGGGTTTTTTGCAATATCTCCGACTGTAACCAACTATTCTCGAAAAAACCCGGTTTCTCGCCACCGCACACATCCAAAATTCATCTGCGTTCATCAGCGTACATCCGCCATCATCTGCGGTACAAAAATCCGGTTTCTCGCCACCCCGCACATCCCAATTTATGATAAAATGCTATCAACCAAGTATTCGGAGATAAACCGATGCAACTAGAAGACTATTTTGAGTTTCTCGACCCCGATGACATCCGCATCAAAGGACATCGGATCGGCATCGATGACGTGATTAAATATTACTTGGATGGATATTCTCCCGACCAAATTCTGGAGGAATTACCCACTCTGAATTTAGAGAAGATTTACGCGACGCTAACCTATTATCTGCAAAATCGCAGACAGATGGATGCTTATATGTTGCGGCTGGCGAAGTGGCGGGAAGAGCGTTATCAGGAATGGTTGGCTAAAGAACCTTCTGATGTAGTAAAACGTTTGAGAGCAATCAAAGCACAACGAGAACAGGAGTTAATTCTACTAAAGTGAAAATTCGTTTTTTACTCGATGAAAATTTTCCACCTAAGCTCAAAAGTGCTGTTTTGCACCTCCAGCCGGAGATAGATATTTTGCGAGTGGGGGATGCAAATGCACCAACATTAGGAACCCTCGACCCAGAAATTATTAGCTATTTGGAATCATCACAAAGGCTATTGGTAACGGATAATCGCAAAAGTATTCCCGGACATTTGGAGGAATATTGGGCGACGGGAGGACAAATTTGGGGACTTTTTTGGGTGCGTCCAAGTGCGAGTTTAGGAAGATGGGCTGAAGAAATTGTGATGGTTTGGGAGACTTCTGAGGCTGAAGAATGGATTGATAAGTTGGATTGGATTCCATTATAAAAGATTGTTGAAAAAGTGCGATCGCCCAAAACCCAAAATCTCAGAAACCGGGTTTTTGGCCAAATCACCGACTGTAACCAACTATTCTGGAAAAAACCCGGTTTCTCGCCACCCCGCACATCCAAGCGAAAAATCTTGCCATAGCCCGCCCCAAACAGATGAGTTTCACCGATAATTAATCTAGCGAACCATCCCAAATCCCAAATCGCCATGAACTCAGAACGCCAACAAGCCTATCTCAACCTGATAAATCAACTGCTAAATAGTCCCAGCGGCGATGAAGCGGAGATATTGAAAACTCACCCGGAATTGCTGGATGATGGCTTGGTGGCGGCCATGCTAGAAGAGGCGGATAATCTCAGGGAACAAGGTGAACTAAATAATGCTAATCGGTTGATGAATTTTGTAGGGCTACTGCTTGGAATGAATGACAACACCTCAGTGGCAGTTATCCGAGAGCTAGAAGCAGACAGACTGTTAGAACAAGGCAATCAGCAGTTTAACATTAGTCAATTTCGAGAAGCTTTGCAGTCTTGGGAACAGGCATTAACTATCTATCGGGAAATCGGATCTCGCGAAGGAGAAGCTAATTGCCTCGGCAATTTTGGCACTGCTTACAATTCCCTAGGGCAATTTTACAAGGCGATCGAATTTCTGGAACAGTCTTTAGAAATTTCACGGAAAATAAGAGATCGCCTAGCAGAAGCTAATTCCCTCGACAATTTGGGCATTAGTTACTATTCCCTAGGGCAATACCAGGAGGCCATAAAGTTTTACCAAAAGTCTTTAAAGATTTCACGGGAAATCGGAGATTGCCAAGGAAAAGCTAATTCCCTCGGCAATTTGGGCAATACTTACCAAGCATTAGGGGAATACGACAAGGTGATCGAATTTTACCAAAATTCTTTAGAGATTGAACGGAAAATCGGACATCGCCAAGGAGAAGCTAGTTCCCTCAGCAATTTGGGTTTAGCTTACAATTTCCTAGGGCAATACGAGAAGGCGATCGAATTTCACCAACTGTCTTTAAAGATTTCACGGGAAATCCGAAATCGCCAAGGAAAAGCCACTTCCCTCGGCAATTTGGGCTTAGCTTACGATTCACTAGGGCAATACGACAAGGCGATCGAATTTCACCAACTGTCTTTAGAGATTGAACGGGAAATCGGAAATCGCAAAGGAGAAGCTGGTTCCCTCGGCAGTTTGGGCAATGCTTACTCTTCCCTAGGGCAATTCCCCACGGCGATCAAATTTCACCAACAGTCTTTAGAGATTTCACTGGCAATCGGAGATCGCCTGGGAGAGTCAATTTATCTAAACAATTTGGGAGGTACTTTACTAAAAAACAATCAACTTGCTGAAGCTGAAACAGCACTCCGTGCCTCAATCGCAATTTATGAAACTATGCGTTCCGAGTTAGTAAATAATGATCATAAAGCCTCAATCTTTGAAACCCAAGTATTAGCCTATCACCTGCTACAAGAAGTCCTAGTCGCTCAATCTAAATTTGATGAAGCCCTAGAAATATCAGAAATGTCCCGCACCCGTGCCTTCGTCGAGTTATTACAACAAACCCTATTAACAAATGAATTACCAGCCAATGACAAAACAGATAAATTATCAATTTCCAAAATCCAACAAATCGCCCGCGACAGAAACTCCACAATAATTGAATATTCGATTATCGATCCAGAAATTTACATCTGGGTAATCCAACCAAACGGCAAGATCACCCATCGCGCCGCCAATCTCGAACCCCTCAACCAACAAAACCAAACCCTCAAACAAATCATCCTCAAAACCCGCGTCTCCATCGGCACCAATGAAACCGACGACGCAGGCAACAAAATTCAGCTAGAATCAGAGTACAATCGAGACGAAACAGGCGGCTTTCCCCTACTGAAACTCCTCCATCAAATCCTGATCGAACCCATCATCGACTTACTCCCCACCGATGCCAATAACCCCATCATCTTCATCCCCCACTACGACTTATTTTTAGTACCCTTCGCAGCCTTGCAAGATAGCCACAACCGCTACCTAATCGAAAATCATACCATCCTCACCAGCCCATCCATCCAAGTATTAGAACTCACCCGCGAACATCAAAACCGAGTCCGAGGATTGAGACAAGCCGCCCTAATTGTCGGCGATCCAACTATCCACCCAAACTTCCAATTAGACCCCCACAAACTCCGCCAAATCCCCAGGGCAAAAGAAGCCGCCGAAGCCATCGCCGCCACTTTAGGAACCCAAGCAATCAGCGGAGACAATGCTACAAAAGTGGCGATTTTAGACAGAATGCTAAACACGCGCATCGTCCATTTATCAGCCCACGGACTCATCGACGATTTCCAAAGTTCCGGCATTCCCGGCGCGATAATTTTAGCACCATCGGGAGACGACGACGGCGCAATTCATGCTATTGATATCCTGCAATTAAAACTCGATTCCGAACTGGTAGTATTGAGCGCGTGCAGCACCGGCCGCGGTAAAATCACCGGAGATGGAGTCATCGGATTGTCGCGCTGCTTCATCCTCGCCGGAGTCCCCAGCATCGTCGTTTCCCTGTGGAATATGGGAGTGATTTCAGCCAAGTTGCTAATGACGGAATTCTACCAAAATTTAGCGCGGGGGGACGATCGAGCAGCGGCTTTGCGGCGTGCTATGCTAACTACAAAAGCTCGATTTCCGAGTCCGAAAGCTTGGGCTGCATTTACGCTAATTGGCGAAACGGAAACTTTCCCGCTGTCAACTGCAAAAACCGATTTAAGGAGATTAGTCATGTCACTTCCCGATGATGCGAAACCCGAAGATATTGTGGCGGCTTTTAATCAGTTATTGAAAATATCGGAACCGCAATTTGTCGCAGAATTATCCGCGATTGATATTGGTGCGATGGATAATGTGAATGTGATTGCTCAAAGAATCAAGGATTGGTGCGAAAATAAGCCTCAAGTTGAGGAGAATTTGGAGAATGAAATTTATCAAGGGGGTGCGGGCGGGACTGATAGCGATGCGCCGGAGGAAGTGGTGAGGGAGTTGATGGAAACGTTGAAGGAAAATCAGATTCGATTGGGTTTGTCTGGGGATTCTGTGGTGGTTGAGGTCTCGGCCCCGGCGGTGGGTGAGGACCCCGGCGGTGGTTGAGAACCCGGCCCCAACGGTGGGTAAAAAGGGCCCCGGCGGTTGAAACCGCGGCTACACAAACGATGTCCGCCTCCGCGGACGAAGAGGGTATTCGGAGATTAGGAATCATCGTTTGGAATCTTCAACCCGCGGAGGCGCGTGAGTGTTTGTGTAGACGCGGTTTCAACCGCCGGGTGGATGGGGGGAAATCACCGATTGGAATCTTCAACCCGCGGAGGCGCGTGAGTGTTTGTGTAGACGCGGTTTCAACCGCCGGGTGGATGGGGGGAAATCACCGATTGGAATCTTCAACCCGCGGAGGCGCGTGAGTGTTTGTGTAGCC
>NZ_JADEWV010000149.1 GCF_015207455.1 Microcoleus sp. LEGE 07076 | reverse complement strand
GATTTATAGTGTGGGGGGGATTGCACGGTTTGGCTTTGGCGGTGCACCGGCTGACTGATGTGGTATTTAAACGGTTGCGGATCGAGTTTTTGTGGGAAAATCCGATCGGGATGGCGATCGGTTGGCTATTGACTCAGGCGATGGTTTTTGGTAGTTGGATATTTTTCCGCCTTCCCGATTTGAAGGATTCGGGATGGGCAATTTCCCATTTGTGGGGACACGCTGCTGACGTGCAGTTTGCTAATAAAGTTTATGTGGAAGCTTTAGGTTTGGAAAGAGTGCAGTTGAGTTGGATTTTGGCGGCTGTGGCTGCGGCGATGCTGGGGAATTATGCGTTGAGTCGGGGTTTGAAATTAGAGTTAAATTGGCCGGTGAAATTGGTGTTAGTGCCACTTTGTTTGTATGCGGTTTGGCTGTTAGCTCCCGAAGGCGGTTTGCCTTATATTTACTTCGATTTTTAGGGGATTATCTGGTTCCCAGGCTCTGCCTGGGAACGAGTGAACTTTAGTCCGCATAACTGGTTCCCAGGCTCTGCCTGGGAACGAGTGAAAATTGTATGTTCAGGGCGGGCAGGATGCCCACCCCACAAGAGAACTGGTTCCTAGGCTCTGCCTGGGAACCGATGTCCAGAGGCTCTGCCTCGCTTGGCTCTCATGGAGGCAGAGCCTCCGGATCTGCATTACCAGGCAGAGCCTGGTAACGAGTGAAATGCAGAACAGCTTACCCTACAACTGATAGGAACACCAGTCACTCCAGCTACCGACATAAAGTTTTGCATCGGGAATTCCAGCGATTTCTAAAGACAGTAAATTAACGCAAGCTGTCACTCCAGAACCGCAGTAAACAATAATTTCTTCTGCTTTTCCTAATTCCGTCCACCGCTGTTTTTGTTCGGAGGTCGATCGCACTTTTCCAGTTTCATCCGTCACCTCTTGCCAAGGGTAGTTGACAGCACCCGGAATGTGACCTGCAATCGGGTCGATCGGCTCCCGCTTCCCCGCGTATCTATCGCTCTCTCGCGAATCAACCAAAACCGTGTCCGGTAAATCCTTTCGCTCTTTCACCGCCTCAAATTCTACCGCCATATCCCGCTGCAATTCCGGTACAAATTTACCCTCCCGAGATTCCGGCAAACTATTTGTTACCGGATATCCCGCCGCTTTCCAGCCGCTGAAACCGCCGTCTAACAAAGCAACTTTGCTGTGTCCCATATATCGCAGCAACCACCAAAAACGAGCCGCAAAAGCCAGTCGCGAATCGTCATAGGCGACGACCAAAGTTTCTCCTGAATTAATTCCAATCGCACTCAATTTTTCCGCTAATTCTGCCAAATTTGGTAGCGGATGTCTGCCACCGTGTGTGCCAACTGCACTCGCGAGATCCCGATTTAAATCTAAATAATAAGCTCCGGGAATGTGACTTTCTTGATATTGTTTTTGTCCCAATTCTGGCTCGGCGAGGGAAAACCTACAGTCAACAATTACAAGTTGCGGATTTTCGGTATTGGCGGCCAACCATTCAGAAGAAACAATTAAATTGCGGTCATTCATAACTGTTAAAATTTGTGTTTAACATCAACATTTTTGAACCAAAAACTTTTCTAATTAGGGTGGAATTCGGTCTCCGTTACCGATTCTCGGATTCTGGTTTTTCTGAATTAGGTTTCTTAGGAGTTGCTTGCTCCGGTTCGGTTTTTTCCGAATTAGCTTTTTTCGGTGTTGCTTTTTCCGAACGCGGTTTTTCTGAATTAGATTTTATGGGACTTTCTTTCTTAGGTTCTGCTTTTTCTGAATTAGCTTTCTTAGGAGTTGCTTTGTCTGAACGCGGTTTTTCGGCTGGGGCAGGAGTTGGCTCTGGCGGAGGTACATTTACTGCGGCTTCTTGAGCGTAAAGCAGATATTTTTGATACTCGATCGCTTTACTCTGAGCTAATTGATGGTTGGAGCTAGAAACTGGTACTCTTCTCATCAACGATACCGCTTCTTGCCAGCGATCGGCAACTGTCATCCAATCGTCCTTGGTTTTTGCGACTCGCCCTAATTCTGCTGCTTTGAGGGCACTGTTAACAGCATCTCGAAAATTATCCGGTATAGTTGCTAAATTCGCTGTTTCATCTGGATTGTTCCCCGCAGTTGCTGGTGGCTGGTTCAAAATCTTACCGACAAACGCCGCAACGGCGATCGCCAACATACCCGTCACCAGCCCAACTACAATAAAAGTCGATCGCAACCGCTGCTCAAATGCAGCCAATTCCGGCGATTTCTCCTCCTCAATATTGCTCTGGGTATCTTCGGCGCGATCGTAATCGACATTAGCAACCGCAGTATCTGGGACAGATTCTCCTGCAACGCTATCCTGTTCCAAAGTGCTGTTGTCCAGACTAAACTCCTGAATCCAAGCAGGCACAATCTCACCGCTTCCTCGCCCCTCAACCTTCACTTTGCTAATCGAATCCGGGTGCAAATCAGTCAGTTGGCTGCGGACAAAATCAACTAATATATGTTCTATCGGTACTTCTTCTGCCTCCAGAATTACATTCAAACAGTCGCCGTCGAGATGCGCGGAGGCTGCGATCCCTTCTGATTGCAACTCGCTATTTAGCCAAGATGCGATCGCCTGTGGATTTCCCTGCTTGGCAAGTTCCTGAAAATTAAGTTCTGTCATAATAACTGGACATCTGATAATGCAGAAAGGAAAGAGGAAGAAAGTTCGGCAGCGGATTGTGTAACGGGTCTAACGGATGGAAGTCCGAAGAAGGAAGAAGGAGCAACTAATAGTTTTTTTGAGTTTAAAACACCATAACTGAAATTCAACGAATAGTATAATCTATCTCGGTAAATCCAAGCTGACATATCTAAATTATCACTCTCGATCCCCTTGATATTCCTTGGGGAAAAACTGAAGTCCTTACTACAAGCATAACTCAGGTTCGATCCTTCGGACTTCAGTCCTCGGAAATTTGATATCTCGCCCGGAACTCTATCTACCCCAGCGCGATCGAGTCAAACCGCAAGCCTCTCGCCTGAAACCGACATCCGGCTGGAAAAAGACAGGGCACGCCCGGATTCGAGATTTGAGATTTAAGATTAAAAAATTGTGAGATCGTAGTAGCACTGACGGACGGCGAGTGATATCATCATTGAGTCAATATGCAAGTTTTTGTAGCAAAAAACTCGATCGCACAATGGTAGCAATAGCAATTTTAGCGGCTGGACGCGGCACGCGCATGAAATCTGACTTGCCCAAAGTTCTCCACGAATTGGGCGGTCGATCGTTAGTTGAACGAGTCCTCGAAAGTTGTCAAGAAATTCAAATTTCCCGGCGGCTTGTCATCGTCGGTTATCGAGGCGAACTAGTTAAAAAATCGCTGCTTCAAAGTCAAGAAATACCAGACAACCCCGAATCTCCTCCCCTAGAATTTGTCGAACAAACTGAACAATTGGGAACCGGTCACGCCATCCAGCAATTGCTGCCTCACTTAAAAGGATTTCAAGGAGATTTGCTGGTATTAAATGGCGATGTACCTTTGCTGAGGGCAGAAACTATCAAACAATTGATGGCAATTCACACCCAGCACCAAAACTCAACTACTATATTGACAGCAAATTTGCCGAATCCTCAAGGATACGGGCGAGTATTTACCGACAGTCAAAACTTTGTGCAGCAAATTGTCGAAGACCGCGACTGCACCAAAGCTCAAAAGCAAAACCACCGAATTAATGCAGGTGTTTACTGCTTTCACTGGCCGGATTTAGAGAAAATTTTGCCGGATTTGAAAGCAGACAACGACCAAAAAGAATATTACTTAACTGATACCGTAAGCAGCCTGTCTCCGGTAATGGCGGTCGATGTCGAAGATTATCAAGAAATCTTGGGAGTTAACGATCGCAAACATTTAGCCTCCGCTTTCGATATTTTGCAAGCGCGGGTAAAGGATAAGTGGATGGCGGCGGGAGTAACGCTGATCGATCCCAACAGCATTACGATCGACGATACTGTAGAGTTACAGCCGGATGTGGTAATTGAACCGCAAACTCACTTGCGGGGAAAAACTTCGATCGCCTCCAGAAGCCGCATTGGCCCCGGTAGTTTGATTGAAAACAGTCAAATTGGCGAAAATGTGACTGTGCTTTATTCAGTAGTTTCTGACTCTATTGTCGCCGAAAATTCGCGAATCGGCCCTTACTCACACTTGCGGGCGCACGCGC
The DNA here is from genome assembly GCF_015207455.1 of Microcoleus sp. LEGE 07076. GTDB lineage: Bacteria > Cyanobacteriota > Cyanobacteriia > Cyanobacteriales > Microcoleaceae > Microcoleus. The sequence continues at coordinate 10,498 of NZ_JADEWV010000149.1, read as the reverse complement.
AAGTAGGGGCGAAGTGTCGCGTCGGAAATTTTGTAGAATTGAAAAATGCTCAAATTGGCGATCGAACTAATGTCGCTCACTTGTCTTATTTAGGCGACGCGACTTTGGGAGAAAAAGTCAACATCGGTGCAGGCACAATTACCGCTAATTACGACGGAAAAAACAAGCACAAAACTCAAATAGGCGATCGAACTAAAATCGGTGCCAACAGCGTACTGGTTGCACCGATAACTTTGGGAGAAGATGTTACAGTAGCGGCGGGTTCTGTCGTGACCCAAGAAGTGCCGGATGACTGTTTAGTAATTGCCCGATCGCGACAAGTTGTCAAACCCGGTTGGAAGCTGAAAGAACCCGAAAAATAACATTGTATATTATCTAGCGGTTCTCAGTTAGGTGAGGTACACTCCCGTAATGGCTAATGGGTAATTGGGAATGGGTAATGGGTAATTGGGAATGGGGAATTGGTAATTGTTCAGGAGTGAAGCGAAGCCCAAAAGTTCAAATCTTCACGCTGGTAGCTAAGCCAAACTCAAATTACTAATCTTGCTATTACCTATTACCAATCCTGCTAAGCTGTTGCGGTATTTAAACTGTATGTCAAAAAACAATAAAACAATGAGTGGGGAGTAGGGGTTGGGCAGGAGAGCGGGCCCTGAACATGAAATTTAAATGGGCGACAGCTTATTCCCAATTCCCAATTCCCAATTCCCAATTCCCAATTCCCAATTCCCAATTACCGCTCGAAGAAGTGCGTACCTCATGTTAATTAGAACCGCTCTCTAGGTCAATACCGTTGGGTTAAGGCTAAAACTCCACCCAACCTACAATCATTGCGATCGCGCGTGCAGGTAATTGTTAATCGCTTTGGCAATTTTTAATTGCTCGTAGGGACTCATAGTGTGCAGCAGAGATATGCGAGCTCCTCCAGAAACCAACAATCTGACTTCGTACCAAACATCACAATCCCGATCTTTGGTTCGCTCAACTTCCACCCCATAAATTTCACACAGAGAGTATTGAATGGCTTTACGTGCCAACAAACCCCGCTGTTTAACAGTCAAGGTGTTTAAAGTTCCATCAAAGCTGTATGTTTCATTTCTTCTGAGCACCATCGCTCCCAATGCTGCGAGCAAAAATATGCCTCCCATCCATTCCCACCAGGTATCGTCTTGACTTAAGCGCAGCAATCGATTTTTGGCATTTTTAACAAAAAAATTGATATCAGAAGCAACAGCGTCTTGATTTCCCCAGTTAGTCGAGTTACCAGTGAAAGGAACACTGCCAACCGAAGTCAAAAGTAAAACTCTGCTTCTATAGCCGCATCTTTGAACTTTAGCTCCCTGCAAAGCCTCAAGCTGAATTTCTTGGATGTACGATCCCAGTAAATTCGATCGCACAATCTGGCAGCTTCCCGGTTTTTCCTGCAACCGCTGGCAGCTTATGCTTGCTGCATGATAGTCAAAAGCCAGCGACATCAGTCCAAATGTCATTAACAAACAACTGTGAATCCAAAAATCAAATATGTTTTGAGTCTGAATGATTAGTTCGGTTACTGTTTCCTTGATTATTTTCATTTATTTCACCCTTTTTTTTCAAAACTCATGCTACACATCGCCTTCCTGACCGCGTTCTGGCGAATAGTTAAGTTATGTATTATTAGAAGTTGTCCTCTACCTTAACCCTTGTTATTTTGCTCACAGACTATCACTAAAATGTCTCGCAAACAATAAATGTGGCGAGTTTATCGGAGGCTGCGTTTAAGATAGCTTACAGTGACTGAAAGTAAGTGAATCTTAAAAATATATTAAGTATTGCATTGCGAGTAAAACGTTAGCTTTGGCGCTCTTTTATGAAGGTAATCGCAAAAATGATAGCTTTACATCCTGTTACATTGTAAAGTTTATTTACGCTTATCTAATTATCATTACTTATTGATTTGGGCGATTTCCTGCGGGATTGCTGCATCGCGCGTACTTGCAAGGCAAATACACCGTATTCCAGGTTGATGAAGTACATAGTCTTAACCGGGTTTCTTTACAGTTTTCCTGTAAACCGGGCCTCAAGAAACCCGGTTAGGAGCGTACTGCACCTACATGGAATAGGCTGTAGATTAGCCGTGAAAACAGTTCGATCGCGCGCGGCGAATGTGAGGCTTTTGGCGGGGAATTTGACTGAAACTCGCTCGATACTGCCACAAATGACACCCTCTACCCTCGATCGACCAAAAGCACCCTTTTACGCGAATTACCAATTAATATCGGGTTTAATTGCCAAAAATCCCACAGCTTTTATACTCGTTCCTTTCGCTATGCTTGGTAACGCAGATCGTCGGGAAGAAGAGACGACCTTTTCCATGTTCCCCGGCGAGGCACAGCCTCTGGATCTAGTCTTCCAGGAAGACTGGAGGCGGTGCCCGCTGAGAATTAGCAATTAAGATTGGGTTTTGTTACCAAAAATCCAACGGCTTTTCTAAGCAATAAAAATCAGCGTTCCCTTGTTTGTTTCCAAAGTATCGCCCATTTCCGTACCGTTGTGAAAAGCACCCAGAATTACCTCGCTAGTTTTGCCGATCGCGATTGCACCGCTAGCATCAATTCCGATCGCCCCAAAATCCCGTTGGCGCGAGTCAGCTTCAGCAAAAGAACGCTCAAAAGCAGCTTTTAAACTCAAACCATCCGTTACCCGAATCACAATCCGCGCCGCCAAACACTCATCCATAATGTGTTCGCCGATCCCCGTACAGCTAACAGCCGCATTGACAGTTGCGTAATTTCCCGCCGGCATCGCCGAATCGCTAACCCGCCCGATCCGCTCAAAACCCTTGCCGCCAGTCGAAGTACCCGCAGCCAAACGCCCCTGGGCATCCAAAGCTACGACTCCGATCGTCCCCGTCCCGGCCGGTTCGGCTACCACATCAGCCATTGCTTTGCTAAAATTGCCTTGGCGTTCCTGCATCCACTCCCGCAAGCGCAAATCCGTCATCGGATCGTAAATCGGCAAGTGAAGTTCTCGCAGCAATTCTGTCGCACCAAAATCAGATAACACCCGATCGTCCGAAGTCTGCAAAAACTTAGCAAGTTCGATCGGATTTTGAACCCGAGAAACATTAATCGCCCCGCTGAAACGCTGCGCCAAACCGTCCATCAGCGAAGCACTCATCCGAATTTGCCCGTCCGACTGCACCACAGAACCCGTGCCCGAATTAAATCGTGGGTCATCTTCCAACAACCGACAGCCGTGTATCACCGCATCTACGGCACTCTCACCGTCTTTGAGCAGAGGATAAACTTCCTCCAAAACATTATAAAGCGATTTGCGGACCGCTTCAATTCCGCCCTTGCTGTGTAGAGAACTGCCGGCACCGCCGTGAATAACTAGCTTTGGTTGCACCTGTTGCGATGCCATACTTCTAACCGTGAAATTTTTCCTTTGCAATCTTAGCCTCAGTTTTGCAAATGGCAAGAGATTCTTAATTTTCGGTGGTATTGCGACGGCGGCGACAGCGATCGGAACAGTATTTCACCTCATCCCAGCAGTCGGCCCATTTTTTGCGCCAGGTAAAAGGTCGATCGCACACCGGACAGATTTTAGTCGGTAACTCAGATTTCGATCGCTGTTTTGCCATGCTAATTTAGACAGTAAGCTGTTGCGGGATATAAATTATACGTCACAATACTCCGGACAGTTTTTGGAACGATACTACAAGCTTACGCGGGGCAAGGATCGTAAAAAAGTCGAATAAAATGCCGCATCAGGGGTGGAGCTGACATTGATTTAAATTATCCACAGGGGCTGCGAAGTCAAGCGACAATAAGCCATTGGGTCATATAAAAGCTGTCCGGACTATTGCTCAGAGGAATAGTAGAAAAAATACTAGCCCGTTGGCTGCGATGCTAAGTTGTTGGAGCGATGAATTCAGTGGGGTCAGACAAGTCAATTTCAAGAAGCCTTGAGTCTTGTCAACAGACATTGATTATCTACCGAGAGATTAAAGACCGCGAAGGTGAGGGGTCAGCATTGGGTAATCTGCGAAATGTTTACGCTTCCCTGGGCAACTATGCCAAGGCGATCAAGTACCATCAGTAGTCGTTGACCATCGCCAGTAAGGTTCATAACTGCCAAAGATGGAGAGCCAAACATGATTAAACTCCCTGGAATTAAAGTTTTAGCCCAAATCTATGAAAGTACCAATTCAGTTGTCTATCGAGGCATTCGAGAACAAGACCACAAAAGAGTCATTCTCAAAGTTCTGAAACAAGACTATCCCACGCCCTCTGAGCTAACCCGATATAAGCAGGAATATGAAATCACCAGCAGTCTGGATATAGAGGGTGTGGTTAAACCTTATGCCTTAGAACCGTATCAAAGAAGTTTGGTAATTATCTTAGAGGATTTTGGCGCATCATCCTTAAAACAATTATTCAATGGCTCTGGAGATGCAGGGCCTGTCTTATCACTAGCAAAATTCCTCAAGTTAGCCATCAAAACAGCAGAGGTATTGGGAGCGATTCACAGTGCCAATATTATTCATAAAGATATTAATCCTGCCAACATCGTTCTTAACCCAGAAACAGAAATTATCAAAATCATCGACTTTGGTATCTCTACTCAATTAACCCGCGAAAATCCTACGCTGAAAAATCCCAATGTTTTAGAAGGCACTTTAGCCTATATTTCACCGGAGCAAACGGGACGAATGAATCGTTCTTTAGATTACCGCACTGACTTTTACTCTCTCGGCGTTACTTTCTACGAACTACTTACCGGACAGTTACCTTTTGAAAGTACCGATGCGTTGGAATTGGTGCATTGTCACATCGCCAAACAGCCAATACCCCCTCATCTTTTAGGAGGAGAAGAGGGCGAGAGAGAGAAAGGGGGAGAACCTTGTCCTCAAGCCCTTTCCGATATTGTCATGAAGCTGATGGCGAAAATGGCAGAGGAACGATATCAAAGTGCTTGGGGCGTCAAAGCTGATTTAGAAGAATGTCTCTTTCAGTTACAAGCTAATGGGACTATAGCAGATTTCCCTCTCGGTTCTAAGGATATTTCTGACAAGTTTCAAATTCCCCAAAAGCTTTACGGACGAGACTCAGAAGTTGAAACTTTGCTCACAGCATTTGACCGAGTGAGTGAAGACACAACTGAAATGATGCTAGTGGCGGGTTATTCCGGAATTGGTAAATCAGTGTTGGTTGCCGAAGTTCATAAACCCATCACTCAAAAGCGCGGCTATTTCATCTGGGGAAAATTTGACCAGTTTCAGCGCAATATTCCCTACTCAGCTTTTGTCAGTGCCTTTCAGGGATTGATGCGCCAACTGTTAACCGAAAGCGAAGCCCAACTCAACCTTTGGCGAGAAAAACTCCTTGCTGGTTTGGGTTCCAATGGACAAGTGATTATTGAAGTGATTCAGGAAGTGGAACTGATTATAGGCAAGCAACCACCCGTGCCGGAATTAAGCCCCGCTGAGTCCCAGAATCGCTTTAATCTGGTTTTCCAAAACTTTATTCGGGCTTTTTGTGCAAAAGAGCATCCTTTAGTCATTTTTCTAGACGATTTGCAGTGGGCAGACTCCGCAACGCTCAAGTTAATCGACCTGATGATGACGGATACGGATACCCAATACCTATTTCTCATTGGAGCCTATCGAGATAACGAAGTCACCCCCACACATCCGTTGATGATGACTCTTGAGGGGCTACAAAATGTTGAGGCAACTATCAACTTTATTACCTTAGCTCCCTTAGATAGCCAGCATATTAGCCAATTAATTGCCGATACTTTGCACAGTAATGCCTCTTCAGTAAAACCCTTAGCCGAGTTGGTAGTGCATAAAACTGGAGGCAATCCTTTCTTTGTCTATGAGTTTCTCAAAACCCTCCATACCGAAAATCTGATAACTTTTGATCTTGAACGTCACGGCTGGCAGTGGGATATTTCAAACATTGAAGCTAAGGGCATTACTGACAATGTGGTAGAGTTGATGGTCGGCAAGTTGAAGAAACTGCCTCCAGTTACACAGCAAGTTTTACGTTTAGCAGCTTGTGTAGGTGCTGATTTTGATTTAAAGACCCTTTCTATCATCAGTGAAAAATCCACATCGGAAGTTTATAAAGACCTAACAGCAGCAGTTCAGTCCGGGTTAATCTTGCCCACATCCGAGTTAGATGAAGAACTGTTAATTCAAGATTATAAATTCCTGCATGACCGGGTGCAGCAAGCAGCTTACTCACTGATTCCCTCACACCGCAAGCAAGCCTACCATCTGCAAATCGGTCAGTTGCTCCTGAATAATACCCCCATCCAGCAGCAAGAGGAAAAAATCTTTGACATTGTCAATCAACTGAATTTTGGCAGCAACCTGCTCGAAAACCAGCAGAAACGAGATGAATTAGCAAAGTTAAATCTCATTGCTGGCAAGAAAGCCAAAGCATCAGTCGCTTATCAACCCGCTCTTACCTACTTAACAAACGGCTTAGATTTGTTGAACTCTCCTCAGTCCTCCCTTAGCAAGGGCGGAAGTGAAGGGGGGTCAAGTTGGCAGACGCAGTACGATACTACACTTGCTCTGTATGTAGAAGCTGCTGAAGCTGCCTATTTGTGCGGTCAATTCGATGAAATGGAGAGATTAGTTCCAGTCGTGCTGCAACAGGGCAAAGCACTACTGGATAAGGTGAAAGTTTATGAAGTTAAAATCTCTGCTTATCTAACGCAGAACAAGCCCTTAGAAGCAGTCGATACTGGACTAACAGTTCTGAAGCTGTTGGGAGTAAGTTTGCCTAAAAAGCCCAGTCAATTAGATATCTTACTCGGTTTGATGGGGACAAAGTTTGCCTTGCGGGGGAAACGAATTGAGGACTTAATCAACTTACCAGAAATGACTGCTCCTGATAAGTTGGCAGCAATTCGTATTCTATCGATTGTAAGTTCTGCTTCCTATATAGCTGCTCCTAACCTATTACCGCTGGTTATTTTTAAAGGTATCAATATATCGGTCAAATACGGCAATGCTTCCTTCTCATCAATAATGTATGCAGGTTATGGGTTGATTCTTTGCGGAGTATTAGGAGACATTGAATCCGGCTATAAATTTGGCAACCTAGCTTTAAGTCTATTAGAGCGGCTCAATGCTAAGAAAGTAAAATCGAAAACCGTCTCTCTTGTTAATTACTTTATCAGGCATTGGAAGGAGCATGGAAGGCAGACATTACAGCCTTTACTGCTCGCATATTCGAGCGGACTAGAAACAGGAGATTTAGAATATGGAACATATTCCCTATTGTGGAACTCCTACAATTCCTATTGCATCGGGCAGGAGTTAGCTGTTGTTGAGCGGGAGGCAGCCAAATACAGTGATACTATCCAAAAATTAAAGCAAGAGCGAAACTTTCATTACATTAATCTAAATCGGCAGAGGGTTCTGAATTTGATGGGGCAATCGAAAAATCCCTGCCGTTTAATTGGTGATGTTTATGACGAGTCGAAAAGACTACCCCTTGATATTGAGGCGAACGATCAAACCCTACTTTTTCATACATATCTTGAAAAACTGACACTCTGTTATCTATTTGGAGAGTATTCCGAAGCGCTAGACAATGCGGCACTAGCGGAAAAATATATAGATAGTGCAGCAGGGATGCTGACTACTACGTTATTTTACTTTTACGATTCGCTGGCAAGAGTTGCCGTGTATTCTTCTTCCTCAAAATCCCAGCAAAAACGCCTATCTCGAAAGGTGCAATCTAACCAGAAAAAGTTTAAAAAATGGGCGCATCATGCCCCAATGAATCATTTACATAAATTTTATCTTGTAGAAGCAGAACGGCACCGAGTTCAAGGGTCAGAGGTTGTGGCAATGGACTATTACAAAAAAGCTATTGCTCTTGCTAAAGAACATGAATACATCAATGAAGAAGCACTGGCACACGAACTCGCCGCTAAGTTTTATCTCGCTTTAGGTCAAGATAAAATCGCGCAAGTCTATATGCAAGATGCCCGTTATTGCTACCTCCGCTGGGGGGCAACAGCTAAAGTTAACGATTTAGATACGCGCTATCCTCAGTTATTACAAAGAAAGCCCTCAAATAGGGGAACACTTAGCACAAAGGTATCTACGCCGCCTACCTCAACTGGCAGTAGCACTTCTTCTGAGCTGGATTTGATGACAGTCATGAAAGCTTCACAAACTCTATCCGAGGAAATTGTGCTAGATAAATTACTGGCGAAATTGATGCGGATTATTATTGAGAATGCCGGCGCGCAAAAGGGCTTTTTGATTCTGGAAACTAAGGGGAAATTGCTAATTGAAGCTGAAGGATCTGTAGATAAAGATGGCGTGACTGTGTTCCAGTCAATCCCTATCAAGTCTGTCGGGGAACTTGGGGATCAACTTTTAATTTCTCATATAATTGTTAACTATGTAGCTCGCACGCGGGAAAGCGTCGTCTTGAACGATGCTGCTAATGACCCTAAATTTGCTCATTCCCCCTATATCAAAGCACATCAGCCTAAATCAATTTTGTGCTTTCCTCTCCAACATCAAGGTAAACTGGCAGGAATTATCTATTTAGAAAATAATCTAACCATAGAGGCTTTTACTCCAGAGCGCTTAGAACTCTTAAATCTGCTTTCTTCTCAGGCAGCAATTTCCATTGACAATGCCCGCCTCTACAATAATCTCACTGAACTCAACCAGGCTTTTGAGCGGTTTGTCCCCTCGCAGTTCCTCCAAATTTTGAATAGAGAGAGCATTCTTGATGTTAAATTAGGGGATCAAGTTCAACAGGAAATGTCGGTACTCTTTTCCGATATTCGGGACTTCACAACTTTATCGGAAAGTATGAGCCCTCAAGACAATTTCCAATTTATTAATTCCTATTTGTCTCACATGGAGACAGCTATTACTGAAAATCAAGGGTTTATTGATAAATATATTGGCGATGCAATTATGGCTCTATTTAGTGGTGAGGCAGATAATGCAGTGAAAGCCGGAATTGATATGCTGCATCGTCTGACCGACTATAATCAACATCGCACCGCTGCTGGATACGTGCCGATTAAGATTGGTATTGGCATCAATACAGGTTCTTTAATACTCGGTACCGTGGGAGGAAAAAACCGGATGGATAGCACGGTGATTAGCGATGCAGTGAATTTAGCCTCGCGGATAGAAAGCTTGACTAAACAATATGGGATTTCGCTGTTAATTAGTCACCACACTTTCGTGTCTTTGCCAGATTCTAACCAGTATGCTATCCGTCTTGTCGATCGCGTAAAAGTTAAGGGAAAATCAAAAGCGGTATCGATGTTTGAAGTTTTCGATGCCGATCCGCCTGAAACTTATGAGGGCAAGTTAGCCACGAGAACGCTATTTGAAGAAGCTTTGATACTCTACCATTGGCAAAACCTTAGAGATGCTGAACGATTATTTGCTGAGTGCCTGCGCCGCAATCCTACAGATAAAGTGGCTCAATTTTATCAACAGCGCTGCACTCAACCCGATCGGGATTAAGGATGCGTTAGCTCAAATCTTGAAATCGGGGTTTGAGTAGCAATCGATACTGTTGGCGAACTTCACGATTAACTGCCTTGGGTGAGCCTTTTCCGGGAATGCAACAATCATTGACTTCACTCACAAAAAATCCTTGCAATATAGCGGGAGGAATCTGTTCACTTTAGTTGTCCGCGAGCATATTTTGGCAAATCTTAGCAGTGATGGTACGATCGAGAATACATAGATAATATTTTTTGTCAATGAGCAAGTCCTGTTCTCGATGCTAAAACCCTTGCTATTATTGCCTCTTGCTTCCTGCTTCTTGCTTGTTCTTTTTTCGTAAATTAAATGCTCGAAACGGCCGCCGCCAACATCCGAATCATCTTAGTCGAACCCGCAGGCCCGTTGAATGTAGGTTCTGTGGCCCGCGTCATGAAAAATATGGGTTTGCACCAATTAATTTTAGTAAATCCCCAGTGCGATTATTTAGGGCAAGAAGCCAGACTGATGGCTGTTCGCGCCGCCGATGTTTTGGAAAGTGCCAAAGTAGTAGGAACTTTGCCAGAAGCTTTGGTAGGATGTGTCAGGGCGATCGCAACTACAGGAGACGATGGTCGATCGCACCCAACACCGCTAGAAGATCCAGCCTACGCCTTGCCTTGGCTTCTAGAAGCCCCCAGCGCCCTAATTTTTGGTCGAGAAGACTGCGGCTTGACTAACGCCGAATTAAACCGCGCCCAGCGCCTGATCCGCATTCCCAGCAGTGACGCTTATACTTCCCTAAATCTGGCTCAAGCAGCCGCTATTTGCTGCTACGAATTATATCGGGAAGAAGGAAGAAGGAAGAGGGAAGAAGGAAGAGGGAAGAAGGAAGAAGGAAGAAGGAAGAAGGAAGAAGAAAGTTCGGCAGCGGATTTTGTAGCGGATGTAACTGATGTCACAGATATCACGGATGCTACCCAAAGAAGGAAAAAGTCCGAGGGTATATTTTCCCCCTATCCC
>NZ_JADEWV010000447.1 GCF_015207455.1 Microcoleus sp. LEGE 07076 | reverse complement strand
GCTTGCTTTGATCATTAGATAAAGTTATCACCATAAGTTCGGGAGAGCCAATCAAATTGAGGCTATTTTGAATCAGAGTGCTAAGTAGAACCCCAATTTCTTAAAGAAGTCGGGGTTCTAATACCAATTTAAGGTGAAGTTGCACATATCTCGATCCCCCTCGCATCCCCCGAAAGCAAGGGGGACTTTGAGAAGAATCTTGTCCCCCCCTTATTAAGGGGGGCGCCGGAGGGATCAGATTCTATGTAGCCTCATAAAAAATTGGTATAACATCTGTTTCTACGCCAAAACTGGCACGGGTTGCGGCCAACGGTTCATGACTTTACCAATCACCGCCAATTCTCCCATCAACTTGTCGAACTGATCCGGTGTTAAAGATTGCGGCCCGTCAGACAAGGCTTTTTTGGGATTCGGGTGCACTTCTATCATCAGGGAATCTGTACCGGAGGCGATCGAAGCAAAGGCCATTGAAGGTACAAACTGCGCCCAACCGGTGCCGTGACTGGGGTCAACCATCACCGGTAAGTGAGTCAGGGTTCGCAATACCGGAACCGCCGACAAATCCAGCGTATTCCGCGTATATTGTCTGTCATACCCGCGAATGCCACGTTCGCACAAAATCACGTTGGGATTGCCCGCAGCCATGATATACTCAGCAGCCATCAACCATTCTTCAATGGTGGCGGAGATGCCGCGCTTCAGCAAAACTGGTTTGTCTTGAGCTCCGACTTTCTTCAACAGCGAGAAATTCTGCATATTTCTCGCGCCGACTTGCACTACGTCGGCTACTTCCACGATCGCACTTAAGTCGGCCGCATCCATCACTTCGGTAATAATTCCCAAACCGCTGGCTTCCCGCGCCGCCGCCAGCAGTCCCAAGGCACTCTCGCCGTGTCCTTGGAAAGCGTAGGGAGAGGTTCTCGGTTTGTAGGCTCCACCGCGCAAAAATTGAGCGCCAGCAGCTTTGACGCGCATTGCCGTTTCAACAATCATTTCTTCGTTTTCGACCGAGCAAGGGCCTGCTACGATCGCGATCGGATGATTTAAGCCGATCGTCACAGTTCCTAATGGAGTAGCAACTTCTACGGCGCTGGGTTCACCTTGGCGGTATTCGAGACAAGCGCGTTTGTAGGGTTTTTCGACGCGCAGCACTTCTTCAATCCAGGTACTCATTTCGCGCAGTTGCATCGGTTCTAGCTCAACGGTGTCGCCCACCAAACCCATGACGGTTTTGTAACGCCCTACTATTCTTTCTGGTGTCAAACCCCAGTTTGTGCGGAGTTCTTCGTCTAGGCGATCGATTTCGGCTGCTGGAGTGCCGGCTTTCATTACAATAATCATATTTTTTCTCTTGTGTGTTGCGCTAAACTACGGATTATGACACGGATGGAATGCGGAAAATCCCGTTTTTACCTAAACCTCGATCCCCCTCGCATCTCCCTTAAGAAGGGGGACTTTCAAGGAAGTTCTTGTCCCCCCCGACCTAAGGGGGGCTGATTTATTCTCCCAAAAACGAGGGTTTTGTAGGGGTAGTGCCCCGGTGCCTACCCTCTCCACCGACGAATTGTTAGTCGTTTCAGGGATCGGGGGCAACTACGGGGGGATTGCCTTTACAAG
>NZ_JADEWV010000148.1 GCF_015207455.1 Microcoleus sp. LEGE 07076 | reverse complement strand
GAAGTGAAAATGCTCGATCGGGGTGGCGGGTGGTTTACAACAACGCGGGCGCTGCTGTGGAGGTGGAAGCAGCGGCGATCGCACCTGGTACGGTAGTCACTGTGGCTGATTTGTTTGGCAATTGGCCTGTGCGCCGCACTTTTTTGACTGCGGCACAGCAAATGCGATCGATCCAATCAATCATTCAGCAAATTTCTATTTGTCACCCGCACGTTAATTGGCAGTTGCGTCAAGGAAATACGCCTTGTTTCTACGTCACTCCTAGCAGTACAGCGGAACAAATTTTACCTCAATTTGTGCGCGGGGTGCGAGCAAGCGATTTGCAGTATTTAAAAGTAAATTTGCCTTCAGTTCCTGAAAGAAATAAATCGCCAGATTGTTTCGCACACGCGCAATTGTTTTTGTCAAAAACACGGCCGAGTTACCAATTCCCAATTCCCAATTCCCAATTCCCAATTCCCAATTCGCAGTCTTTGGAGTTAGTAATTGGTTTGCCCGATCGCTGTCACCGCAGGCGGCCGGATTGGGTGAAGGTGGCGGTGAATCGGCGGGTTGTGCGATCGCCCGAATTAGAGCAAACTATTCTCAGCGCTTTTGCTCGTACTTGTCCGCGCGATCGCTATCCCCTGTGTTTTGTTCACCTGCAAATTTCTCCGTCAGAAATTGACTGGAACCGCCACCCGGCTAAAGTGGAAATTTATCTGCACGATCCGAGTTTTTGGCAAGCACAAGTTAGCTCGGCAATCGATCGGGCTTTGCACCTGAACGATGAAGTTTTGCCTTCCGGGCCAATTCCCGATCGCGTCGGACAGTTACTGAAGGCATCGGAACAAAAAAGTGCTTACAGTGTCAGGGTTTTAGCTCGACAGAATCAGGACGGCGGCGAAGAGGCCAAAGGTAATAATATAGGTTTGATGGAACTCAGGGCGATCGCTCAAATTCACAATACTTACATTGTGGCGGAACATTCGAGCGGAATGTGGTTGATCGAACAGCACATCGCTCACGAGCGCGTTTTGTACGAACAATTGTGTGCGGCTTGGCAGCTAAAACATCTCGAAAAACCTGTGATTCTCAGTCAATTGTCGGCGCTGCAAATTGATAATTTATCGCGCTTGGGTTTGGAAGTAGAAACTTTTGGCGAACAGTTGTGGGCGGCGCGGGAAGTGCCTGAATTGTTGGCAGGGCGAGATGACTGTGCGGATGCGCTTTTTGAACTGAGTAAAGTCGCGGATTTGCAAGCTGCTCAAGTTGCTACCGCTTGTCGAAGCGCTATTCGCAACGGCACTTCTTTGAGTGTTTCCCAAATGCAAAATTTGTTGAATGAATGGCAACAAACTCGCAATCCGCGCACTTGTCCTCATGGCAGACCTATCTATTTTTCTTTGGAAGAATCGACTCTGGCTCGGATTTTTCGCCGCAGTTGGGTGATTGGTAAAAGTCACGGGATTTGAAGATTGACTGTTAGGATGTAAGGTGCGCGTTGTTACGTATAAAACTGGTTTTTTACCGCAGAGGGCGCAGAGAACGCAGAGAGGAGGATAAGAGAGGTTTTGTTGAGGGTTTTTTGGGTCAGTGGATATGCGGATAAAATGTTAATTAAAGTTGAGTAAATTATCATTATGGATTTGACGATCGCCCGACAACTCTTTTACCAAGAAATTAATCAGCCGGATGGCTCGATCGACCTGGCGAAAGCTTCCCTGTACATGGCTTTGGAGGAATACCCCAATTTAGAACCCCAGGAATATCTCCATGCTCTCGATACGATCGCGGAGGAAGTGCGTTTTCGCCTCCCGCCACAGAATTATCCGCTGCGGATTATTCAAACTATTAACCGCTATTTGTATGAGGATTTGGAATTTTCGGGCAATAATGCTGATTATTATGACCCGCGCAATAGCTTTTTGAATCAAGTGATCGATCGCCGCACTGGGATTCCGATCTCTTTGTCTTTGGTTTATTTGGAGGTTGCTAAGCGCATTGATTTTCCGATGGTGGGAATTGGAATGCCGGGACATTTTTTGATTAAGCCGGATTTTGCAGATGCTGGTATTTTTGTTGATGCTTTTAATGGCGGCGAAATATTATTTCCTCAAGATTGTCAAGGGAGACTTTCTCAAATTTACGGTCAACCTATGGAGTTGCAGCCGGCTTTTCTGGCACCGGTAAGTCGCCGGCAGTTGTTGGGGCGAATGCTGGGAAATTTGAAGGCGATTTATTTGCAGCAGCGCGATGCTTTGAGGGTGTTAGGGGCGATCGAACGGCTGTTGCTGCTGTTTCCCGATGCGCTGGGGGAAAGGCGCGATCGTGGCATTCTTTACTATCAAGTGGGGCGCTTTGCTGAGGCGCGGCACGATTTGGAACTATACCTGAAAAATGCTCCGACTGCTGAGGATGCTGTGGCAATTCGCCAATTGCTCGATCGGCTAGACGATATGCGAACTTAAATTGGCGATCGTTAGTCAAGCTTGGAACTCTTGGATCGCACAACATCACACTACATAACAACTATCAATAAACTCCTGCTCGACAGCCAAATATCGCTTTTATTAAGTTTTGCAAAGCTATAGCAATTTATCGCGAAAATAACCTTAACATATAACCTATCGATTGACACCTATCTTTTGACAGGTTAAATTTGGTAAACCTGACTGTAAAATATTATGTCATTTACGGAACTCCTGCGTCCACCTTCCCGACTGATACCCGCAGAGACGATCGATCGAAACAGTATTTTGACGTAAAGAGGCACAAACCCATGAACTTTAAGTTTCAACAAGGTTATCTGAACGGAATGCAACCGCAGTCAGCCCATTTTACCAAAAGAATGTCAAAATCTTTATCATTAGGTTTGACACTTTTACTCTCGACAAGTGCAGTATTTCTGAGCAGCGCCAAAGCCTTTGCACTAGACAATGTTACCGTAAAATACGGTGCAGTTGACGTAACTTTACCGATGAGCGACTTGCAAAACTTTGCACAAACCGGCAAAGCATCACCTCAACTGCAAAGCGTTCTGAGTTTGGCGAAACAAAGTCCCGAGTCGGTGCGCGAAATATTAACGCGAGAAGTGGCTTTAGATTCCCAATTAGTAATGCGCTTGGCAAATACTTATTTTGGGGAAATTGTTTTCAAAGAATTGGGCGAGGTTGCTTATACGCCGACAACTCGGCTGCAAAGCGCGCCTGCACTGCGTGATGCTTTAGTCACAGCTTCTAAAGATGGTAAAATATCGCTGATCGAAGTGATTCAAAATTACGGGCCTGCCGCTTTAGAAGTGAATGGAAATCAAGCGGTGGCAATCTATCAGCGAGTCATCAAAGATTTGCAAGATATGCAGGCTATGTATAAGAATTCTCCCACTTTGCAAAATAGTGCAGGTCAAGCAAGACAAATGATTTGTCAGCCCAATTCATCGGGAAGTGCGAAGTAAATAATATTAATTCCGGTTGCACCGTCAGGGATTGTTAACAGTTAACAGTTAACTGTTAACTCGATTTTATTATTCCGATGCAACCGGAAACGATATAACTGAAGTTTCTGGGAATCGGGGAATCGGGAATTGAGAGTTACTAATGCGAATAGGTGCTGTTTTTCTATTAGCTTTGAGGTTTCATCTATTACCGATTCCCCATTCCTGTTATATCAAATCCTCTCTTGATCGGGATAGTAAATTAACAGTTAACGGTCAACAGTTAACAGTCAACATTATGTATGAGTGCAACCGGAATCGGTATTACCGATTACCCATTGCCAATTCCTTGAGATAATTGCTCGGCTACTCGTTTGAGACGGCGGAGTTGCCCTTTCATGTCTTTTTTTGTCCAAGGGGCTGCAAAGCGATTGAAACCAAATCTAATTAAAGGATTGGGGATTTGGAATTCAAAGCGGTTAATCAAAAGAGTTCCTTGGATGTGGGGCTGGCATTCCCAGCGATCGCATCCTGTGAAAAATCCGTCGAACCCCCAAACAATTAAACCGGGTTGTCGCTCTAACACCACGCTGTTTAAAGTGGGTTGCAAAACCGGAATTTTTATGATAAACAAGCTGCGACTTCCCACAGCAGTATCCCACTCGCCGTCGGGCTCGCAGCGCAACAGGGGATTGAGCCATTTGTGCATCAAAGTGCGATCGACTATACAGCGCTCGACCAAGGTGGCAGCAGCGCCAATTTCAATTGATTGCTCGAAAACTTGACGAATTGACATGGAAACCTGCAAGCTAGAAGCGTATTCTTACAGTTTCTTATCTTGCTTGTCAAATCTGACGTTAACCTGAGAAAAAAATGAATGAAACTTGGCAAGAAATAACTCAACAGATGTCGGGGCCAATAGCGGTGTTGTCCGATGGCCTTTTGGCACAGGCCCAACCCGCCCCGAATCCGCTGGCAGAAGCCGAACGCGGAATTAACAATTTTGTTGGGAGTTCAAACATTGAAAATCTGATCTGGGCAGTCGGTATCCTGCTAATTGGCTTGATCGTATCGGCCCTCGTGTCCTCTTTAGTCGGGGGATTGCTCAAGAAGACTACAATCGACAACCGACTGGCTGGTTGGATTACCGGCCGCCCGGAAGGAGAAGGCTCTCCGCAAGTGGAAAAATGGATTTCAGCAGCGGTATTCTGGATCATTTTTATCTTTTTCCTAGTTGCCTTTTTCAACCGGCTGAATCTAACAGCTGTCTCGCAACCGCTGAATACTTTTCTCAATCAAATTGCTGGTGCTTTGCCGAAGTTAGCCAAAGCCCTAATTTTTCTGGGGATTGCTTGGGTGTTGGCGACAGTTGCCAAATTGGCTCTATCGCGGGCGATGCGGACTTTTGGCGTGGACGATCGCTTGAACCAGCAAGTGGGTACTGCACCGAGGGAGAATCCCTTGCTGCTGAGCGATACTCTGGCGAATGCGCTGTACTGGTTCATTTTTCTGCTGTTTTTGCCGTTGGTTCTCGAATCGCTGGATTTGCAGCAGGCTTTGTTACCAGTTAATAATTTGCTGAACCAAATTTTGGCAGCAATTCCGAAAATTCTGGAAGCTTTGCTGATCGGGTTTGTGGGCTGGCTGCTGGCTCAAGTGGTGCAGCGGATTGTTACGAATTTGCTGGCTGCTGCTGGCGCGGACAGTTTGGGCGCTCGCTTTGGCATTTCTCGGAGTTCGGGCGGACAATCGCTGTCGTGGATTATCGGCACAATTGTCTATGTGTTGATTTTGATTCCCACAGCCATCGCAGCTTTGAACGCTTTGGACATCCAAGCGATTTCGCTGCCGGCAATCGCGATGCTCAATGACATTTTGGGCGCGCTTCCGAACATTTTCACAGCAGCCCTAATTCTGGGGGTTGCTTACATTTTGGGGCGCTGGGTAGGCGATTTGGTGACTAATATCCTCACCGGAATTGGCTTTAACAATGTCTTTTCTTGGTTGGGAGTGCAGCCGAAACAGCCGCTGCGGCTACCGTCAAGTTCGATCGATCCTGAAGCGACTATTCTTCAAGAACCGGAAGTTCCGGCGCGCACGCCTTCGCAATTTGTGGGCATTGTGGTGCAGGTAGGCATCATGCTGTTTGCTGTGGTTGCCGCTACCGACGTGCTGCGGATTCCGGCGCTGACGGCGATTGTCAGCGGTATTGTGCTGGTTGCAGGCAGGGTGCTGTCTGGTTTGGTGGTATTTGCGATCGGCTTGTATTTGGCTAACCTGGCGTTTAGCTTGATTGCTAGCTCTGGAACTCGCCAAGCGCGGCTGTTGGGTCAAACGGCTCGCATCGCGATTATTGCTTTTGTTTCGGCCTTGGCGCTGCAACAAATGGGCATTGGCAGCGATATTGTGAATTTGGCTTTCGGGCTGCTCCTGGGGGCGATCGCAGTTGGGATTGCTCTAGCTTTTGGTTTGGGCGGACGCGAGATTGCGTCCGAGCAAATTCGCGATTGGTTAGCGGCTTTTAAACAAGATAAGACGCCGCGTTTGTAACTCTATAAAATGGCGTTTGTCAAGTACAAACGCCTTTTTTTTGATTGTGAGTTCCTAGCGCATTGCTACACTTTTACTGCACTTCTAGACGATCGCCCATAAAATTTAAAAACGCCACCGAACTCCTGATTTTTAGGCGATCGGAACCATGAAAAATGCCGTAGTCCCCACTTCAAATCCCCTCTGAAGGAGATATTCAAAGATGAACTCATTTTTCAGACCTATGTTGTGGGCGATCCCTTACCGAGAAGCAACCATCCATCTACCGCTAACCAAAGAACCAATCCGCCAACGACTCGCGACCATTATTCCAGCCAATGTAATTGGAGTAACGCCTACACTGCTAGGAGGGCAACTTCCTTACCGATACAAAATTTATCTTGATGGCTATTCCCTGCGCGCGATCGGACCTTCGGGAAAGCGGAGATGCTGTTTAGTGACCCAAGGCGAAATTCAAGACATTCCCGGCGGTTCCGTGCTGCGAGTGACGCTGCGTTTTTCCACCCTGATTATTGTCCAAGTATTACTGAGTTTGGCGCTCCTGATCGGGTTTTTTACAATTTTCTTTGTCGAAGAAATGAGCTTGCTAATCATCCTACCAATCATCCTATTTTTTACGATGGACTTCTTATTGATAATGGCGTTTAATTTTAAATACGAAGCCGATTGCACCTTAGAGATACTCAGACAGCTTATAGCAGATTGCCAGCTTTTAGATGCCAGTAGCAGCATTGATTGACCGATTCAAAAATCGATAGCAGCTTATGATAGCGAATTAAATAATTTACACATAATTGTGGGATGGTATCCGCTCAATAACTCGGGGCGGACTACCCACTCAGGAACGATTTTGCGTCATTTGAGGTGCATCGTTGAGCAATTTACCCCGGATTATTGAGCGGATACGTGGGATGGGCTATAGAGCCCATCCCACAAGAATAATAAAAATGGTAAGTTATTTAATTCTCATTCCTTATAAGAGCGGCATGAAAAAACCTTTTTCAAGTACAAACGCCTTTTTATTATAATTAGTTTCTCTAACCTGCTAAAATAAAATCAGAGAGAATTGAGGAGACTTAAACCGTGACAGTTTTCACTCAACAAATCGAAGAAGAAATAGAATATCCCAGCAGCGACGGAGAGCCGATGGCGGAAAGTGACATCACGCGCGATTACATGACTTACGGCGTGGAAGCTCTGAAGCAACACTTTCAAGGGATCTCGGATGTCTACGTGTCAGCAAATTCTTTCGTGTATTACGAAGAAGGAAACAAATCAGCAGTAGTTGCTCCCGACATTTATGTAGTATTTGGAGTCCGAAAACGCCAAAGAGATAACTATAAAATCTGGAAAGAAGCAGGGATAGCACCGCAGTTTGTCTTAGAAATAACCTCAGAAACAACTCAAGATGTAGACCAAGAAATTAAACCAGAAACTTATCGAAGTTTGGGAGTCAGGGAATACTTCCAGTACGATCCGTCGGGGGATTATTTGAATCCGATATTGCAAGGAGTGCGTTTAGTAAACAACCAGTACGAGCCGATTCCAGTCAATAATGTCTCCTTCGATACGCTGTGGCTGTACAGCGAAGTATTAGGGCTGGAATTGCACTTAGTTGCGGGAGAATTAAGGTTTAGAAATCCTCAAACAGGAGAGTTTCTGAAGACTTACCAGCAATCAGAACAAGAACGGCTGGCGGAACAACAAGCACGGCTGGTGGAACAACAAGCAAGAATAGCGGCGGAACAAGCCTTGCGAGCGCTCGTTTCTCAACTGTTAAATTCGGGAATGGATTTAGAGCAAGTTGCACAAATGATGAATTTATCAGTAGAAGAAGTGCAGCGATTAGTAGGGATAGATTTATGAATATGAAAGTGCTAAAATAAAATCAGAGAGAATTGAGGAGACTTAAACCGTGACAGTTTTCACTCAACAAATCGAAGAAGAAATAGAATATCCCAGCAGCGACGGAGAGCCGATGGCGGAAAGTGACATCACGCGCGATTACATGACTTACGGCGTGGAAGCTCTGAAGCTGCACTTTCAAGGGATCTCGGATGTCTACGTGTCAGCAAATTCTTTCGTGTATTACGAAGAAGGAAACAAATCAGCAGTAGTTGCTCCCGACATTTATGTAGTATTTGGAGTCAGAAAACGCCAGAGAGATAACTATAAAATCTGGAAAGAAGCAGGGATAGCACCGCAGTTTGTCTTAGAAATAACCTCAGAAACAACTCAAGATGTAGACCAAGAAACTAAACCAGAAACTTATCGAAGTTTGGGAGTCAGAGAATACTTCCAGTACGATCCGTCTGGGGATTATTTGAATCCGATATTGCAAGGAGTGCGTTTAGTAAACAACCAGTACGAGCCGATTCCCGTCAATAATATCGCCTTCGATACGCTGTGGCTGTACAGCGAAGTATTAGGGCTGGAATTGCACTTAGTTGCGGGAGAATTAAGGTTTAGAAATCCTCAAACAGGAGAGTTTCTGAAGACTTACCAGCAATCAGAACAAGAACGGCTGGCGGCAGAATCGGCTTTTCAACAATCCGAACAAGCACGGCTGGCGGAAGAACAAGCAAGAATAGCAGCAGAATCAGCCTTGCGATCGCTCGTTTCTCAACTGTTAAAATCGGGAATGAATTTCGAGCAAGTTGCACAAATGATGAATTTATCTACATCGGAAGTTGAGCGATTAGTAGTAGGAAATGAATGAGATACCCGTAGGAACTACGATAGATACTAACTTAGATCATTTTCGGTTAATTACCTCTAATAAAAAGTGTTTGTAGTGCGGACTTCAGTCCGCATATTCAGAGGACTAAAGTCCTGACTACAAACCTTACTTATTGCCGTCGATCGACCGGACATGATATTCTTACAGCCTCGGATCGACTGGTTCGCTCTCCATTGCTAAAACTCCGAAAACGCATTCGTGAACTTGTCTCAAAGGAGCGCCCGCCACAAATCTCTCCAATGATTCTACACCGAGAGCAAACTCTCGCAAAGCTAAAGAACGTTTGCCGGAAAGTCCGCGCGATCGCAATTTGTCTAAATGTTCCGGAAGTGAATATTCCAAACCGTAAATAATCCGCAAATACTCTTTTCCGCGACATTTGACGGCAGGCTGTACCAGTCCTTTACTATTTTTTACGGTAAATTCCATCGGCTTAACAACCATTCCTTCGCCCCCCGCATCAGTCATGTTTTCCCACCATTCAATCCCGGCAGATTGGCTTTCAATATCTGCAATTTTAACTACTTTGTATGCCGTAGCTAACAGAAATTCTGGGTCAAATTCGCAGATTTGTGCTATCTGTTCCATGTGCCAGCAGTGATTTTTGTCAGTGTGAACTTTTCCCTCGGTTGCCAAGATGTGGAAAGGCGCTAACTTGAGGTCGGATATGGATTTCACTGGCCAGCAGTAGCGCTGGTAGGCATTGACGTAGCGATCGGCTAAATCGGCTCGTTCCCGGTAGCTAGCCAACACAGAATCAACCTCAACTCCCCGCTGTTTTGCCTGTTCTAGGTTCTGAATCGCCTCTGCAAACCCGTGACGGGATGCGGTTCCCACGGCAGCATATTGTTCTTGCAATAAACCTTGAGCTTTGGCAGACCAAGGCATTAATTCGCAGTCCAAACACACCCAATCAGTTTTAAACTTATCCCAAAAATTGCTGGCAGAAAGAGCGCGATTTACCCGCGTTAAAAACTCTATTTCTAAGGTAGAATTATTGAAGAAATGGCGACCAGTACGGGTGTAGCAAATGCCAATGCTGTTGTTAACAATCCCAAAGCGCCGTTTGGCCGCCGATTCATCGCGGCAAACAATTACAACTGCACGGGAACCCATGTGCTTTTCTTCGCAGACAACTGTTGATACGCCCTGCTGTTGGTAGTAGTTAAAGGCTTCGGCTGGATGTTCTAAAAGTCCGGGTTCTTTTGAGGTAGCAGCGGGAGACATGGTGGGCGGTAAGTAAATCAGCCATTTGGGATTGGCGGCAAATCTGCTCATTACTTCTAGGGCTGCGATCGCATTTTCTTCTCTAATCGCTATGTTGCGTTGCAGCCGAGTTGAAATCATGCGTTTTCCGAGCAGGTCGGAAATGTCCAGCACGTCATCAAACTGCTGTTGGGCGGTGAGATTTGTGGCGGGAAAACTGTTATCTGGAGTTGCAATGGATGGAAAGGCGATCGGTTTGGCTGGTTCGCAGTAAATCATCGCAGCAGGAACGCTGACAAATTCTCTTTCAGGATACCGCAAAGCTGTTAGCTTACCACCGAAAATGCAGCCTGTGTCAATATCAACAGTATTGTTCAACCATTCTGTTTCTGGAACCGGGGTGTGTCCGTAAACAACAGCAGCTTGACCTCGATATTCGGCGGCCCAATTGTAGCGGACTGGTAAGCCAAATTCATCGATTTCGCCTGTAGTTTCACCGTAGAGTGCAAAGTCTCGAATGCGGCCCGAGGCGCGTCCCTGAAATTCTGCTTTCATCCCGGCGTGGGCGACGACTAATTTGCCGCCGTCGAGGATGTAATAACCGATTAAACTGTCTATAAATGTGCGGATTTCTGTGGCAGCAAATTCGCGGGATTCGTCGGACAAAGCTGCTATTTATGCTAAGGTTTGTTCGAGTCCGTGATTAATTTTTACATTTTTGCCGTTGAGTTTTTTTAGCAATTTAATGTCGTGATTTCCGGGGACGCACAAAGCGGTTGATGCTGCTACCATGTTGCGGACGAGTTTGAGGGTGTCAAGAATGCGCGGGCCTCGATCGACCAAATCGCCCAAAAACACCGCTTTACGGCCTTCTGGATGGGCGTAGGTGGGATAATCCCAAAAAGCTGAATCGCTGGTTTTTTCCACAATTTGATAGCCCAACTGTTGCAGCAATTGTGACAATTCGCCGCAGCATCCGTGAATGTCGCCGATCATGTCAAACGGGCCGGACTCGCTTTTGCGGTTGTTCCACAGCGGTTGTCTCTCGATTTGGGCTGCTGCGAAGTCTTCTGGGGAACGGAGGATGTAAACGTAGCGGAAGCCTTCGCGATCGAGATTTCGGAGCGATCGTCTTAAATTTTGAACGTGGCGGCGAATTACATGACTGCCAAAATTGCGGTTTGGACGTTGTTGATTGCGATCGGCACACAATTTTTCGGGTAAATCTAGCACAATTGCTACTAAAAAGCAATGATATTTTCGGGCTAATTCTAACAGCGGTTTGCGACTTTCCGGCTGCACATTCGTAGCATCAATCACAGTTAATTTACCCGCAGCCAGACGTTTAGCAGCAATTAAATGCAGCACTTCAAAAGCATCAGCGGTGGCGGATTGATTGTTTTCGTCGTCGGAAACCAGGCCGCGGCAGTAATCCGATGAAATGATTTCTGTCGGTTGGAAATGCTGGCGCGCAAAGGTGGATTTGCCGGAACCGGATGCACCGATGAGCAGGACTAAAGATAGTTCGGGAATTGTAATTTTCATTGTTTAATAATTGTGATTTATCTCGTTTTTGGTTGCGTCAAGATTATTTA
Organism: Microcoleus sp. LEGE 07076; assembly: GCF_015207455.1. Taxonomy (GTDB): domain Bacteria; phylum Cyanobacteriota; class Cyanobacteriia; order Cyanobacteriales; family Microcoleaceae; genus Microcoleus. The sequence continues at coordinate 3,216 of NZ_JADEWV010000148.1, read as the reverse complement.
ACCGCAGAGAGCGCAGAGAACACAGAGAGAGAATAGAGATAAATAATTCTAATTAAGAGCTGAATTGATATTACTCGTTGCCCGGTTGTCAAGGTTAACTACAAAAACATCAAAACGTTTGATTACCATTGCCACTCAAGCTCCTCCCACTCCGTAGCGGTGACATCATCAAGCAGGACATCATCATGTTGATCTGCCATTTTTGCGAACGCTTCCTCCCACCCGGCACGCGGTTTTATAGCTGCACGAATGACGATCCGATCGCCCTGAACTTCGATTTCTACTGCTTCGCTAATACCAATTTGCTCTAACAACGATCTGGGAATGCGAATGCCCTGAGAATTGTCAATTTTCACTATCTGGGTTTGAATAGATTTGCTCATAGCTGAAGCCTGCTTTTTTCCAAGTTTAACTATATTGTAAGCACAAACAGACTGTCTGTATTATTTGCATTGGGTGAATATTGCCATTTGCGTAGGCGAACCTACTTCTAAATCTTCGGTTCCAACGGATCGAAACTCCACCCCAAAACCAAACCGTTTAGCAACCCCATGCGCCCAAGTCTGAAACTCATTTCTAGTCCACTCAAAACGGTGATCGCGGTGGCGAAATTTACCCGCCGGCAAGTTTTCAAACTTAACGTTATATTCAATATTTGGAGTTGTGACGATCGCAAATTTCGGCCGCACAAACTCAAACAAAACCCGTTCAAAAGCAGCCAACCGTTCTAAATCGAGATGTTCGATCACCTCAATCACCGTTGCTGCGTCAAAATCCGTCAAGCGGCTGTCCCGATAAATTAGGGAACTTTGGATCAATTGTAAGCGAGATTGTTGTGCGAGAGAAAAGCGATCGACCTGCAATCGTTCTTTGGCGATTTCCAAAGCCCGAAAAGACACATCAACTCCGGTAATTTGGGCGATCGCACTTTCGGCTAAAAGCAATCGCAGCAGTTTTCCCTCACCGCAGCCCAAATCTACCACTCGCTGAGCTCCGCTGGCTTTTAAAACAGTCATCACAGCTTCTAAACGCTGTTCGTTGAGGCTAATTCGCTGTTCTAAAACTTTCTCTTCTAAAGCACGAGAAACTTCGACTTTTTCGGGATCTGTATTATCTTCTTCTACTAATTGTGCCACAGCAATGCGCGTCAAGCGGCGCTGGCGTTTCAAATAGCGATCGGCAATTTGTTCGCGGGCGGGATGCGCCTTCAACCAACCTTCGCCGTGATGCAATAACTTCTCGATTTCTTCATCGCCAACCCAGTAATGTTTGTCGTCATCTAAGACAGGAATTAGTACATAAAGATGGCTCAACAAATCCGCCAACCGCACTGTATTTTGCAGTTCCACAGCAAAGTAAGGACTCGCGCCCCACTCGGGAAATTGTTCGTCAAGAATCAGCGGTTTTGCTGTCACTTGATAGCCCAGCGGCTCAAACATTTGCCGCAGAAACTTTTCGCCACCGCGACAGGGCAAAACCGACAGATTAACTGTCAGAGGAATGGCAGTTTCTGCGAGTTCTGGGCGGTCTTTGCAGCGCCCGGATAGAGCTGTACGGAAGACTTGGGCGAGGGCGACAGATAGAAACGAAGGTAACTATTCACCACAATACAGCCAAATGTCAGTCTGCATACCAAATTTATCGACTTGACCCCAATCGCGAAGCAGGACAAAATCGGCTGGATACAGCAGGCAACTATTTTCACTCTTTGATTCAAACAACAGACGGACATTGGCTGATTAACGGAATCAAGCAAACTGTGGTGATTGTCAGCGGTAATCCTCAAGTTCACGGTGCGCTGCGCGGTACATCTTAAACCATTTTAGATTTTAGATTTAGGGATTGGGGATGATTTAACATAAAATAGGTTCGTAGTGAGGACTTCAGTCCGCATCAAATCAAAGGACTGAAGTCCTCACTACAAACATGATATAGATTCTTTTACCGGATTTGATACAAGTCCTGAACTCAAAAATCCCAACCCGAACTCTACCTCTGAGTAAAAACTGCACTGGGATAAGCAATCCGTTTGTGATTGAACTGTTCCCAAACCCGCACAAAAATCTCCGCAATTAAAGACATATCCTCCCGATTCAAACCCGAATCCAGCAACTGATTATCCTGCCAGCGAGCTCGCAAAATCTTGTTAACCATATTCAAAGCTTCCTCATGAGTGGCATCTTTGAGCGATCGCAGCGCGGCCTCGCAAGAATCCGCCAGCATCAAAATCCCAGTTTCCCGCGACTGCGGAATCGGCCCTGCGTAGCGAAAATCCTTCTCCCTCACTTCCCGACTTTCGATTGCTAACTTTGAATTATCCGCCTTTGCCAAAGCAATCTTTAAATCTTGCGGTTCTTTGGCTGCAATTTGCTGCGCTTGGTGGTAGAAATAAGCAATTAACATTGTACCTTGGTGCTCGGGAATAAACGCCTGAATCGCCTTCGGCAATCGATGCTTGCGCGCCATCACCAACCCCTCGGTAACGTGCTTTTTAATAATCTCGGCACTCACCCAAGGGTCATTAATTTCGTCGTGTTTGTTGCCACCGCTCATTTGATTTTCGCAAAATCCGAGCGGGTCGTGCATTTTTCCAATATCGTGGTACAGTGTGCCAGTCCTGACCAGCTCAACATTGCAGCCGAGTTCTCTGGCAGCAGCCTCCGCCAAACTAGCCACAAACAGCGTGTGTTGAAAAGTCCCCGGAGCTTCGGCCGCCAACCTCTTCAACAGCGGGCGGTTGGGATTTGCAAGTTCCGCCAGCCGGATCGGGGTAATCAAGTCAAAAACGTGTTCCAAATAAGGGCTGATGCCGATCGCCACAATGCTCCAAGCCAAACCGGCCAAACTTTGGGCGCCCACCGTACCCAGAACCACGTACCAAATCGCACCAGCAGCCGCGCTGGCAATCAGAGTCCCCACCAGATACACGGCACCCTGAGTCAAGCCGACACCGACGCCCAAAAGAGCCAACTCCTCGCGCGATCGCAACTGTCCGGCCATAAAAGCGCCCAGCAATCCCCCCGCCGCGCTGGCCACCAAATGAATCAACTCTACATCCAAGCCGATCGGTAGCAGCGCCGACAGCAGCCCCACCACAGTCACTCCCACCGCCGAACCGTAGAAGCCGCCGGCTAAAATGCCGATCGCGGGCAAACTCGTCCAAGGCAGCCCCAAACTCACCAGCACCGGCGCGCTCAAAGTCAGCAGCAGCAATAG
>NZ_JADEWV010000147.1 GCF_015207455.1 Microcoleus sp. LEGE 07076 | reverse complement strand
CCCTCATTCTCGGTTCGGGAACCCGTACAGACAGGCAAGTTGCGATCGCCCCTAACTAAAGCTAAATTAGCACTCAGGAGTCGAGAGTGCTAATATGTCAGTAGCAAGCAGTCGGCAGTTGCTTTCATAGCGACCCCGGACGGCTAACTGACTAGGATCTGTAATCTGGAGATTTATTTATGGCAGCAGTATCACTGAGTGTTTCTACCGTTAAACCATTAGGCGAGCGCGTGTTCGTAAAAGTAAGCGCTAGCGAAGAAAAAACCGCCGGCGGCATCCTTTTGCCCGACACAGCTAAGGAAAAGCCCCAAGTAGGCGAAGTCGCGGCCGTGGGCCCCGGCAAGCGCAACGACGACGGCACTCGCGTTGAAATGGAAGTCAAAGTCGGCGACAAAGTTCTCTACTCGAAGTATGCCGGCACCGACATCAAACTCGGCACAGACGAATACGTGTTGTTGGCCGAAAAAGACATTCTGGCGATCGTCAATTAATTAGTCATCAGTCATTAGTCATCAGTCATTAGTTCGATCGCGAATACCGCCAAACAACTAATGACAAAGGACAAATGACAGACATACTTCACCGCGATCCAAAATCCCTCCCTTCAAAATCTCAAACCAAAAATCCCCAAAAACTATGGCTAAGCGTATTATCTACAACGAAAATGCACGTCGCGCCCTCGAACGCGGTATGGACATTTTGGCCGAAGCAGTGGCCGTCACCCTCGGCCCCAAAGGCCGTAACGTAGTTCTCGAAAAGAAATTCGGAGCTCCTCAAATCGTCAATGACGGCGTTACCATCGCCAAAGAAATCGAACTAGAAGACCACGTAGAAAATACAGGCGTTGCCTTGATCCGTCAAGCAGCCTCCAAAACCAACGACGCAGCAGGCGACGGCACCACAACAGCTACCGTTCTAGCTCACGCAATGGTCAAAGAAGGCCTGCGGAACGTCGCAGCCGGCGCAAATGCGATCGCCCTCAAGCGCGGTGTTGACAAAGCAACTGGCTATTTGGTCGAACAAATTGCCAAACACGCCAAACAAGTAGAAGATTCCAAATCCATCGCCCAAGTCGGTTCCATCTCCGCAGGTAACGACGATGAAGTTGGGCAAATGATTGCCAACGCTATGGACAAAGTGGGCAAGGAAGGCGTGATTTCCCTCGAAGAAGGGAAGTCTATGACCACCGAACTCGAAATCACCGAAGGGATGCGCTTCGACAAAGGCTACATTTCTCCCTACTTCGTCACCGACGCCGAACGGATGGAAGCAGTGCTCGAAGAACCCTTCATCCTGCTGACAGACAAGAAAATCGGCTTGGTACAAGACTTAGTACCCGTACTCGAACAAGTAGCGCGTTCGGGCCGCCCGCTGGTAATCATTGCTGAAGACATTGAGAAAGAAGCTTTGGCTACCCTAGTCGTCAACAAGCTGCGCGGCGTACTCAACGTGACTGCTGTCAAAGCACCAGGTTTTGGCGATCGGCGCAAGGCCATGTTAGAAGATATCGCAGTCCTGACCGGCGGTCAACTGATTACCGAAGACGCAGGTTTGAAACTCGAAAGCACCAAGCTGGATATGCTGGGCAAATCCCGCCGCATCACCATCACCAAAGACAGCACCACAATTGTTGCCGAAGGTAACGAAGCCGCCGTCAAGTCCCGCTGCGAACAAATTCGCCGTCAAATGGACGAAACCGAATCTTCCTACGACAAAGAAAAGCTGCAAGAACGTTTGGCCAAATTGGCTGGTGGCGTTGCAGTCATCAAAGTCGGCGCGGCTACCGAAACAGAAATGAAGGATCGCAAACTACGTCTTGAAGATGCCATCAACGCCACCAAAGCTGCTGTCGAAGAAGGCATCGTTCCTGGTGGCGGTACAACTTTGGCTCACCTGACTCCTGAATTGGAAGAGTGGGCTAACAGCACCCTGAAGGGCGAAGAATTGACCGGTGCTTTGATTGTGGCACGGGCTTTGGCTGCTCCCCTGAAGCGGATTGCTGAAAATGCTGGTTTGAATGGCGCTGTCATCGCTGAGCGCGTCAAAGAAAAGCCATTCAACGTTGGTTTCAACGCAGCGACAAATGAGTTTGTCGATATGTTTGAAGCTGGTATCGTTGACCCCGCGAAGGTAACTCGTTCTGCCCTGCAAAATGCCGCATCTATTGCTGGCATGGTGCTGACAACCGAGTGCATCGTTGTTGACAAGCCTGAGCCGAAGGATGGCGCTCCTGCTGGCGCTGGTGGCGGCATGGGTGGCGGCGACTTCGATTACTAAGTCAATAGTCGATCGTTTGACGGGGCGGGCTTTAGGGCCCGCCTTGTTATTTTGGTAACGGTTTTTAGCATAGGCATAACTTTAACTCTGAAGCGAAATTAACTAAACGCTCATTTCATCATTCCGCAATTCCCACAATTGACCATTTATATTCAAAACGCAAGGTCATACCAAAAGGCCAAACCCTGCGTTTATGTTCAAAATTGTGAGGAGTTAAAATGCCTAAAAAAATGACTAAAACACCAGTTGCCCTTTACAGACAAGGGAATGCTAGTTCACCTAGAATGGATAATGTCAGAATACCCAAAGATATTACCGTTTATGAACAGCAAGGTGAATTATGGGTTATGCCTATCTTAGAAGAGTTAAGGTTGCCAGCAGAAGAATCTCAGTTAGAAGGAATATCAACCTTTGAGACTCCAGGCTCAGGAAAAAACTGGTGGAAATTAGACCCCGACACTGACATTCCACCAGAACTGGAATTAGTGAATGACCGTCGTCCTGGTCATTGGTTATTCCAGCCAAGTAGACCGATGCCTCTAGTGCAATATAAAGAGGCACTTCACCTTATAGGCACATTGTTCTGTAAAGTAGAATAAGTTAGTGAGAGGTTGGGTTTAAGCTTTAAAACCCAACCTACAAATGTAATTAATGCTATGTTTGATTAGTTTTTTCTATAAAGTAACGGGAATCACATAAAAAATAGTAGATTTGAAATTTTTGATTAGAGTAGAGAAATTCACTGATTCACTTATTCATTCTTGGGAAGGTAACTAACATGAATCTATCAATTAAAGATTTCAGGTTTATTATAGAAGCCATTGAAAATCAAATCAATGCTTATCAAGAACGTTTGCAGGTAATTGAAGATGTAGAGGATGATGAAGATGAGGCTGCCGATCTAGGGAACGATATTAAATTTTTAGAGATTCTGCTTGCAGACATGAAGAGAAGTTTAGAGCATAATACTTCACTCAAACGTTTAAGTTTTTATGATACTATTTCGCCAGTTCAGAATGATAATTTTTCAGAAAATTCCAAAGACTTATCTTTGCAAGAATTAGTGAAATCCACGCTTAATTTGTCAATTAGTGAGCGATTATTTTTGATAGAAGCCATTACCACATCTGTGCGTCAGGAAGTTACAATAACCAAATCTTGAGTGCGGTAAAAATATGAGTTCTCCTAGAATCTTTGCAGACTTTCATAATGCTGATGAACAGAGTCGCCTTCGTCTGAATTGTGTTGGTACAATTGAAGATTTAAGTCGCCAAAATATTAAATTGCAAAATGGTCAATTGCTCACCCTCTATAGCGAAGAATTAGAAGTGGATGGCGTGGTGCAATATTCTGAAGAGGAAAGTCTTTGGGTTGCAGTAATTGATTGGGAGCAAATTAGACAAGTAGAGGATATGCTTCTTCAAGCAATCGTCTAGTTAGGGCTTGCTAAATATTCGTTATTTGGAATGAAAATGATATGAATCTATCATTTAAAGATTTAAGGTTTATTATAGAAGCCATTGAACATCAAATAAATGTCTATCAAGAACGTTTGCAAGTAATTGAAGATGTAGATGAGGATGAGGCTGCCGAGCTTGGTAACGATATTAAATTTTTAGAGCTTCTGCACGCAGACATGACGACAAGTTTAGAGCAGAATACTTCAGTCAAATCTTTAAGTTCAGATGATACTTTTTCGCCAGTTTGGAAAGATAATTATTCAGAAGTTTCCCAAGACTTATCTTTTCAAGAATTAGTGCAATTAACGCTGAAGTTGTCACTTAGCGAGCGACTATTCCTAGTAGAGGCGATTACCGCATCTGTGCGTCAGGAAGTCACAATCGGCCAATAATCAGCTAAATACAGGAGCTTGAGAAGTTTGTAGTGATAATATAAGCTGTCGCGCAAATAAACATTGCATATTCAGGGCCCGCTCTCCTGCCCACCCCACAATAGCTTTATTGTTTTTTGACATACAGTATAAATGCCGCCACAGCTTACTGAGAATGATTGAGTAGCAGAAACTGCTCCGCGCTCCCTAGCGCAAAAATCTACAATAAAAAGCGGGATTTGTTGCCATTATTGAAAACCTTACTAGACAAGGGTTAACGGGAGTCAAACATTTTCCGAGCCAGAAAGTAGCCCAAAACCTCTGCTGACAAGGCTCGATCGACCGATCGCCAAAAAATGGCTGCAACTATCGGTAAATACTCAATTCAGGCAAATACGAGATCGAAATCTCTTGCTGTCTGGGTTTGAATACTTTTTCGTCTGTGTTTTTGCTTGAGTCCCGTTAAACCATTGTCAGCAGAATTGATGTTGAAAGGTCGATCGATCGCCCGACTTGAATCTAGTTTAAGATTGTTCTCAGGCCTACAAAAATTTCAATGAAACTTTTAATTAGCAACGACGACGGGATCTTTGCCCAAGGCATCCGCAGCCTCGCCAACGCTCTCGCCGCCGCCGGCCACGAGGTGAGCGTAGTTTGTCCCGACAGAGAGCGCTCCGCTACCGGCCACGGGCTCACCCTGCACCAACCCATCCGCGCCGAAATTGTCGAATCTGTTTTTGAACCCGCAGTCACAGCTTGGGCTTGTTCGGGCACTCCCGCCGACTGCGTGAAACTAGCTTTGTGGGCTTTACTTGACAAACCGCCGGATTTTGTACTTTCCGGGATCAACCACGGGCCGAACTTAGGCACGGACATCATCTGTTCGGGTACGGTTTCGGCAGCAATGGAAGGAATCATGGAAGGTATTCCCAGCATTGCTTTCAGCCTCGCCAGCTATACTTCGCAGGAATTTGAGCCTGCGGTGGATTTTGCTGTCGCGCTGCTGGGACAGTTGGAAAAACAGCCAATGCTCAAACCGACGCTGTTGAATGTCAATATACCGGCGGTGACACAAGCAGAAATTACCGGAGTGACGATCGCCCGTCAAGGCATTCGCCGCTATTTCGACATATTTCAAAAGCGCACAGATCCGCGCGGCAAAACTTATTATTGGCTGGCTGGGGAATTGTTAGAAGATGTGGAAGAAACCTGCGATCCGTCGGTGCCTCATGATATTCCTACAGACGTACAAGCTATTCGCGACAACAAAATAAGCGTTACTCCGCTGCAATACAATCTCACCTGTATTACCGACTTGCACTCGTTGCGGGATTGGCAATTTGAAGGTTTTCTCAAGCAGTGAGCTCCGATCGACCAGATCGCCGCTGTAAACTAGGAATTAAGGATAAAGTGCCTGCAAAGGTCTATGTCTGAGGCGTTACACAAGCTCTCAATTGGTTGTTGGTTTTTTACTCTAGAAAAACAGTTATGAACGCTCCCACCTATAACACTCATTCTGTCACTTGCCCGATTTGCAACCGTTCCAGCGTCCTAGGCCCTGTTGGAATGGTTAGCGGACTTTTCACTTGTCCCCACTGCCATTCCCATATGGTAATTAGCTGGAGCGGTCATTTTGTCCGCGATCCTTTTAGTATCAAACAACTGACGGTGGGAAAAATGCTCAGGCGCCAGAGCAGGCCGCTAGCTCGCCTTCAGCGCGACTTTGGGCTGGGCAAGCATTTTCCGCTGGTGGCGATTTTGGGAAGCGCGGTATTTTTGGGATGTGCGATCGCAGCTACGGAACAATCATTGCCCCGACAGAATTCATTTCAAGGATTTTTAGAGTGGGTCAGCGGAACTGTCAATTCCCAAGATGTCTCGCGTTAACATTTCTAAACATAGATTTTGACATATATTCCGTGCAAATATCTATTTCTTTAGATATAGATGGCAAGAGTATAGCTCGATATCTGTGTAAATTTGCGTCAATCCATTGTCATCTGCATTTCAGAAATTGTCTTTTTTTTACCGCAGATGAGGGCAGATGAACACAGATTAACGCCTCGGAATTAGAGCGATTTTGGTGGCAGCATCCGTGGTTCATTGTTAAGAGTTGACTAGATTTGACAATTGGGATGCTACCGGATTCGATCGGACTAATGACTAATGACTAATGACTGCTGACTACTGATTTCTGGGCATCTGCGTAAATTTGCGTCAATCCATTGTCATCTGCGGTTCAGAAATTGTCTTTTTTTTACCGCAGATACAGGGAGAGAAACCGTTGACAGATCGAGCCGATAATTTCCACAATTGAGAGCGATTGAATGCCATGCCCATCTAATTGAGAAATTCCGCAATTTTACTGACTGCTGCTGTTAAAATTTCTGGCGGCTCGACTAAGGCAAATCGCACGCAGCCTTCTCCTGATTTCCCGAAACCGGCACCGGGGGAAGCTGCGACTCCGGTACTCTGTACTAGCTGAGTGCAAAATTTCACGGAATCAGCAGCCCAAGGTTGTGGCAGTCTTGCCCAGACGTACATGGTGGCGGGGGGTACGGGTACTTCCCAGCCGATCGCCCTCAGCGCCTTGACAAAGGCATCCCGCCGTTTTCTGAAGGTTTCTACACTGGTTATGACGGTATCTTGGGGGCCTGTCAATGCGGAGATTGCTCCGTTCAAAATCCCTGCGTATTGGTTGAAGTCCACTGCTGCTTTTACCTGTCGCAGGGCTGCAATTAGTTGGGAATTGCCGATCGCGTATCCGACTCGAAAACCTCCCATACTGTAGGATTTAGATAGTGTGAAAAACTCGATCGCCAGATTTTTATCTCGATCGGCCTGAAAAATTGACGGCGCCATCAATTTGCGGTTTTCCTCGCTCCCCTGTGGCGGCACCGCCCCTACAGCAACGTCAAACACCAAATCCACATAGGGGAAATCGTGTACTAAAACGAGCTCGTGTTGCCGACAAAAAGCCACGGCTTTCTCAAAAAAAGCCAGCGGGGCGATCGCCGTTGTCGGATTGTGAGGATAGCTCAAAACCATCATCTTCGACTGAGCCAGCACCGGCAGCGGAATATCTTCAAATACCGGCAAAAACTGATTTTCTGCTAATATTGGCATCGGATAAATTTGACCGCCCGCCAAATACACACCGCCTGCGTGGGAAGGATAACCCGGATCGAGCAGCAAAGCAAAATCTCCGGGGTTGAGTACAGCTAAAGGCAGATGCGCCGTGCCTTCTTGGGAACCAATTAACGGCAGAACTTCTGTTTCTGGATTGACTGAAATCCCAAATTTTTGCTCGTACCAGCAAGCTACCGCTTCCCGGAAAGTTCGCGTCCCGTTAAACAGCAAATAACCGTGAGTCTTGGAGTCAGACAAAGAATGGGCGATCGCATCTGTAATGTGAGCCGCCGCCGGCAAATCCGAAGAACCCAGAGACAAATCTATCACATTCTGCCCCTGCGCTCTAGCGAGAGATTTTGCCCGATCCATATCGGCAAATACATTAAATTGCAGGGGTTCTAAACGTTTGGCAAATTGCATACTTTTTGTAAATTGTTGAGGAGATTATTCAATGTTTTTATAATTTGTTAACTACTCTATTTGTTGAAATTGCATTTTAATTTGCTTGGTGAACGAGATTTTTTTTGACTGACCGCAGAGAGCGCAGAGGGCGCAGAGTTTGAGAGGAGTATTGAGCCGAAAAGAGAGATGTTCAGAAAATATTTTTGTTTGCTATAGTTGTGAATTGGGAGCTGGAAACTCCCGAATCATTTCCCAACTTTATAAGTGACCTTCTAGCAAACCGATCAAAGTTTGTTTGGTAATAGCTCCCTCGTGGGAAAGCACTACTTCCCCATTTTTAAACAGTCTGAGTGCTGGGACTCCTTCGACTTTATACTGTTTAACAGTATTAGGATTGGGGTCAATTTCCATTTTAACCACTTTCAGGTCGCTGTAGTTGGCCGCTACCCAGTCTATCGAAGGCGCGATCAGTTTGCAAGGCCCGCACCAACTCGCCCAAAAATAGGCAAGCACTGGTTGCTCAGCTTTCAGGACTTCTGTTTCAAATTTTTCGTCGTTAATGACAATTACACTGTTGCTCATGGTTCTGCGATTAATTTTCCTATTTATTTCTCAAGCACCGATGGGCTTGATACTTGCACCAACTTAGAAGACAGGCCCAAAAAACTGTTACTAATTTTAAAACATTCTGCGAATTATTGAGTGTAAACTGAAGACTGAGGACTGATGGCTAATTCTGTTTGGCGTTTAATTCCGTTGCTGCGAGCGTCTGGGAAGTTGCAGATGGCGATCGACAAATGGCTGCTGCAACAGCATCTAGCCCAAAAACATCCGCCAACTCTGCGATTTTACACTTGGCAACCGGCAGCAATTTCCTTGGGCTACCACCAGCAGCGCTGGCCGGAATTTTGGCAGCAGCTATCTTGGCAGGGAATGCCTGTAGAATTGGTGAGGAGACCCAGCGGCGGGCGCGCCGTGCTCCACCAAGGTGATTTAACTTATGCAGTTGTGGCGTCGGGATTTGGTAGCAGTCGCCTGAAAGCTTATCAGACAATTTGCCAGTTTTTGATTGAGGGTTGGAGGGCGACGGGTTTAGACTTGCACTACGGGGAAGCTAAACGGGGTTACATTCACAATCCCAATTGTTTTGGTACTGCGACGGGTGCTGATTTAGTGACGGCTGATGGCTGCAAGTTAATTGGTAGCGCGCAATTGCGCCGGGGCGATGCTATTTTGCAGCACGGTTCGATGCGTTTGCAACCGGATGTTAGTTTGTTCGATCGAGTTTTTGGCGAAGAATTAATTCCTGTGAAATTACCTCTATCTGAAGGAGGAGATGATTTGATTGCAACTGTAATTGATGTTTTGAGTGCGGCGGCTTGTCGCTGTTTTGAGATTGATTTGGAAGTGCAGCCGCTTTCGGATGATGAATGGCAAGATATTTTGAAATTAACAACTAATAACCTCTGCCAAATTTAACTTTTGGGAACAGCCAAGATTGCGGTTTTACAAAATATTTTTTGCACAGATTTTCGCTCCGGTCAGAGCGAGACATATCCGCTTTTTAGCAGTTAAATTGTCTGTTCAAAAACAATCAAACTTTTGTGCGTTAAGCCCCAAAGTCCGCCATGAATATACAATTCAAATGCGCGGCAGCTTCTACGCAGATAATTTCCAGATTGTTGATGAATTCTGAAAAAAATCTATTGTTTTTGCGTAATACTTTTTACACCTGCCATTGCTTTGCTTGCGATCGCTTCACTTCCCATGATAAGAGCCGGAACCTACCGCTTGACAGTTCAACACAGTATTTACTATCTAATTTTTCCTTTTTAAACTCAACAAAATAAATTGAGTTTTCTCTGCTTCATCAAAATTGTCATCGCTGACTAAAACTACACTTTTGCTGCCGTCTGGCAACTGCGGGCCGAGAGTCATTCCCTCTAAATTGTACAGCGGAATTCCCAGTTCGCTCAAGTCTAGCAGCAATTTTTTCCTCACAGGTTCGACCATTGCCATTTTTCCTTTAAAACTCTTGATTCTAGAAGTATCTGTCGCCGCTCCCGCCGCTACTTGATAAATTCTAGCGCTGTATCCCGACATCCCAAAAGAACGCTCTAAACTTAGAAATTGACCGCCACCAATAGTTACTAATTCTGTTAAATTGTTCAACAAAGTCATGGGAAGTTGGTCTAGCTGGTAAAGATTTTCTGATACTATCTGCGGTGTTTTATCGACAATGACATAATGTAAAATGCGTATTTTGCTTGCTTGTTCCGGGTCTGCATCTTGCATTAACGGCGCTGCCGTCGCTGCGAACAAGCGAAATGGATCTAGACCGCCCGGACTAAAGGTTTCTGGGTCGATGCTTAAAGATTCAAAACCTGAATTGTCCAGCACTCCTTGCTGCTGTTCTTCATTGCTGGCATCGGGAATGTAACGCTTTGGAATAGGTAAATTACCCCGCAATTCTCCGGTTTTGAGGTCGAATTCGCTGACAAAAGGAGGGATGCTAGCATGAGTCAAGCTTTCGCTGGCAACAAATACTGAATTGCGGGGAGAAAGGGCGATGCCTTCGGGATTTATGGAACCCCAGGGGAAGGTTTCGCCGTCTACTTTCTTCAGGGCGGTAACGCTGTCAACGGCAACTTTTTTCAGGCGGATATTTGCTGGATCGCTGGATGTTAGAGCGAGTCGGAGACTGTAAAATCTGGCTGCTCCGTTTTCGCTATTGTCGTCGGAAAGAGCGTAAAACCGATAAGCTTTGGAAGTGACACCGCTAATACCTTTTGGATCGTAGGTAATTCCTGACAAGCCGCCGACTGGTGCTCCTTCAAAATTGATTTTGGGTAATTGGTACTCGCCCAAAAAGTCCAGGGACATTTCAGGAAAAGAGCGGTCTCTAGCAACGGCGGGAGGGGCGGCGCAAGCTGTGCAAACAGTTAAGAGAATTAGGGTTAAACTGAATAAGCGCAAAAGGATCTCGCCCAACGCCTTAAAATCAAAATAATTGCTCAGCGCGCTAAATTTTATTTTGTGGCTCTTGTTGAATTGTTTGCTCTTGTGCCATCTTTGTGACATAATTTATACCGTTTTGTAGATATGCAAAATTTGATGCCTCGAACTCAGATGCCTAATTGCAGCAACCGTATTTCTTGGATCAGAAATTCTGTGCCAATTGGGTGGTTGCTTTTGTTGTGGCTGTGTGCTGGTTCGATGGCTGGCGCCCAAACTAATCCACCGGGTCTCGATCGATTTTCTCCTAATCCTCTAGAAATTACCACCCCCGATCCGTTAGCTCCCGCCAGCGAATCTTTGAGCAGCAGTCAGCGGGACGAACTGACAGCGACTTTGCAGCAATTAAATTTAGAAGCAGCGGCGAAGCTGCAAGCTGGAGACGGGGCTGGTGCTTTTGATATTTGGTTCCGAGAATTGCGGCTGCAAAGGTATCTTGGCCCGGCGGCGGAAATTGCTGCTTTGAGTCGGGTGGGAAGTGTTGCTTGGAGTAGCAGTAAAAACCTCGAACTACAGTTGATTACTAAACGGCTGCAGGCAATTCACGAACAAGTCAAATCGCAAGTACCGATCGATATTGAGTTGCTCCCAGCCTTGGCTGCGGCTTTTGGCCAGGTGCGGGCTAAGGGCCCGACTGTAGAAGTTTACCAAGAAATTCTCGAAAATGCGCGTCAAAAGCAAGATATATTGGCTCAAGGTCAGATTTTGAAGAATCTCGGGCTAATTCACATTAATTGGCTCAGTTACGATAAAGCTGCTCCGGTGTATGAGGAATTGGCAAGTTTAATTCAGGAAAACCGCGCTTTATTTGCGGCTAATGCTGGGGTACAAAATTCTGTTTTGTCGGCGGGAAACGGCGCACCGCCGCAGCCTATAACTGCTCCAACTGAGGTGGATGCTCTGAAACAGTTGGCCTACGTTTACCAGCAGTCGAAACAACCCCTAAAGGCGATCGCAGCCCGGGAAAAACTAGCATCTGTCTATCTTAACCTGCAAAATCCCAGGGCTATACCACCGCTAAAAATTGCGATCGCCACCGATTACCAAACCATAGGTCAAATCAACTTAGCAGCTCAATACTATCAGGAAGCATACAATTTAGCCGTCCCGATTCAACAGTACGCTCAAGCTAGCGAAGCTTTAGATAAATTAGCATTGCTTTACCGAGCGCAAAAGCAGTGGGAGCCGACTTTGCGGATTTATCAAATGCAGTTGCTGTTGGAAGAGCGGGCTTACAATTTCTATGGATTGATGAATGCTTACGACAATATCGGTCAAGTTTATCAGGAAATGAAGGCTTACGATAAAGCTTTGGAATCCTATCAAAAAGGGTTGGAAGTGGCTAAAAGATTGGGACACCGACAAGAGTATTTTGCTAAGAAGATTCTCAAGGTTAACAAGCAATTGCAAAGAAATTCGTAGTTGTCAGCAGGTAAAAATGACAAATTGCCAGGTTAGTAATGTAAATGCAGTAAGGTGTGCATTGCACACCTACACAACTACTTTTGACCAAGAATTTATTGATGGTACAAGCCCCTAATTGATCCGTGGAATCAATCCAAAATCTCAAATCTAAAATCCTCAAGCCCACGACTCGATCCGTGGGGTCAATCCAAAATCTAAAATCTAAAATCTAAAATCGAATGACTCGTAGGTTTCTCGCGAGATTGAATAATATATTACATCAGTTTCGTAATAACGAGCATTTTTTTCATATTTCATGCCAACTTTCTGTATCACCCGCTGGGAGGCGATATTTTCTGGGCGGGCGATCGCAACTATTCTCTCCAACTTTAATATTTCAAATCCATAGTTTAGACTAGCCAAAGATGCTTCTGTAGCCAATCCTTGATTCCAATAAACTTTATCGAACGCGTAGCCAAGCTCAACTTCCGGTGTCTTGTCTAGAAAACCAAGTCCGCAGCGACCAATCATTTTACGATCTATCTTATGTACTACAGCCCACATTCCGAAGTTGTGTTCTTCCCAACGTTTGAGCATGGTATGAATGGCGATTTCTGTTGCTTCTCTAGTTTTAACTCCTGTGAGGTATTGCATTATTTGCGGATCGCTGTAGATGTGGTAAAGCTCATCTAAGTCGTCTGGTGTAAATTCTCTCAGATATAATCTAGGTGTTTCTATATATCGGGAGAAATAATTTTCTGTAGGTATAGAAGATTCCATAATTTAACTGACTGCATTTGCTACAATTATTACTTGGATATATTTTACAGTCTTTCTGCTCAAAGACTGAGTTAACTTCGAGGGCGCGCTCGCCCTACAAGCTGCGGAGCAAAAAAGCTCAGTATCCCCAGCAAAAGCCCCAAATTTAGCAGCATAATAGCTTCTGCAATTCCATAATCTAAAATCTAAAATCTAAAATCGAATGACCATTTCCTCACCAGTAGCAGATACCAAAAACAAATCCGGCCAGGAAACAGACTGGCGGTTATTCATGAGGTTGGCATCTTACGCAACCCGCAGCAAACGCTTGCTGATTATTTCGATCGCACTATTAGTACCGCTAGCAGTCTCGGGAGCAATTCAACCCATTCTGATCGGACAGGCAATTTCGCTAATTCGCTCGGAACCTACCTATGAGTTTTTGCGGGGATTGCCTTTATCTGCTGGATTAAATGTTTTAGCAGTTTTGCTGATGCTAACTATAACATTTAGATTGGCACTGCAATCAGTTCAAGGCTATTTAGTCACAAAAGTAGGACAAATAATTACAACTGATATTAGAAATGATTTGTTCGCCCACGTCACATCGCTAGCAGTGCGATTTTTCGATCGCACTCCTGTCGGTAAATTGATGACTCGCCTCACCAGCGATGTCGAAGCTTTGGGGGAAGTATTTTCGAGCGGGGCGATCGGGATTGTTAGCGATTTATTTTCAATTTTAGTAATTGTCATTTTCATGTTTACCATGCAGTGGCAATTAGCTTTAATGTTGGTGATGATGATGATACCGATTACCGCACTAATCGTTTATTTTCAGTACCAATATCGCCGCGCCAATTATACTACTAGAGAAGAATTCTCCGATCTTAACGCCCAACTGCAAGAAAACCTGACTGGTATTGGCGTAGTGCAGCTATTCCGCCGCGAAAGATTCAACTCAGAATTGTTTAGAGTCACCAACAAACGCTACATTAAAGCAGTTGATACAACTATTTTTTATGACTCGGCGGTATCTGCGACATTGGAATGGATTGCTTTAGTGGCAATTGCAGCAGTTTTGTGGTTGGGCGGTCAAAAAGTTATGCAAGGTAATCTTAACTTTGGTAGTCTATCGGCATTTATTTTATTTGCTCAGCGTCTCTTTGATCCGCTGCGGCAATTTGCGGAAAAATTTACCGCCATTCAAGCAGGATTCACCGCCGTCGAACGGATTAGCGATATTCTCAATGAACCGATCGAAATTAAAGATCCAACTAGCGGGAAGAAGGAAGAAGAGAAAGGGAAGTCAGCAGCAGGAATAAGGCAAAGGGAAAAGGGAAGAAGGGAATATTATTCACCGCTGCTGATTACCAGTCATCCAGAGGCAATTGCCTATAACTTATCTTCAAACGAGTCCAAAGTGGCAGACAACAATCAAAGTTCTGAAACTTCTGAATATCGTCTGTCAATTAACAAGCATAAATCGGAAATATCCAATCCCAAATCGCAGAATTCTGAATCGGGAGAAATCCAATTTGACAACGTGTGGTTTGCTTACAAAGAAGATGAATATGTCCTGCAAAACCTAAATTTCACCATCAAATCAGGCGAAAAAGTAGCATTAGTGGGGCCCACCGGTGCGGGGAAAAGTTCGATCATCCGTCTCCTGTGCCGCCTTTACGAGCCCAGTCAAGGACGCATTTTGATCGATGGCGTGGATATTCGCGATTTGCCTCAAGCAGAATTGCGAAGACACGTAGGCGTGATTATTCAAGATGGCTTTCTATTTGCTGGCGATGTGAAGAGCAATATTAGCCTGGGAGAAAATTACTCGATCGAGGAAATTCAAGCAGCAGCAGAAAAGACTAATGTTGCCCGTTTAATCGAACAGTTACCTCAAGGTTATGACACGCAATTGCGGGAACGGGGAACGAATCTTTCGGGGGGACAAAAGCAATTATTAGCGTTTGCTCGCGCGGCTATTCGCAATCCGAATATTTTAGTTTTAGACGAGGCTACTGCTAGTTTGGATGTGGGGACGGAAGCTTTAATTCAAGAGGCTTTGGATCGTTTGATGGCGGACAGAACGGCTATAATCATTGCTCACAGGCTTTCGACTATCCGAAATGTCGATCGTATTTTGGTGCTCAAACGCGGGCAGTTAGTAGAGTCTGGCAGCCACGAAGAGTTGTTGGAGCAAGAAGGGTTGTATGCTAGTTTGTACAAGTTGCAAATGTTGGGAAGTTAATATCTGAAGGAAGAAGTCATTAGTCATTATACCCGAAGAGCGAAGTCGAAGGGTAGTCATCAGTCATGACTCGTTACCAGGCTCTGCCTGGTAATGCAGGTGCGGAGGCTCTGCCTCTGTTTATCCCTCAGCTTCTGGAGAGAGGAGTGTGGCAGATTTAATTTATAGGGGTTCTCAAACAAGTGAGGATAGCCCTATGC
>NZ_JADEWV010000146.1 GCF_015207455.1 Microcoleus sp. LEGE 07076 | reverse complement strand
CCGTGATGGGTAGCGATAACAGTCCATATAGATTAGTTCCCTGATGGTTCAGACCCCCAAACCCCACCACAAATCGCCAACTTTACAAAAACTTAATGTCAACTCATAGCACCGATCGAGCTTCCCATCCCCTAATGTAAAGGATAATTAAGAATACTTGACATTTAAAATTATATATGAGAATCATAAAGATATTGTAAAGATACTAAAAGTACGTAAAAATCTTTGACTGCCTGTGGGAAAATTTGAGTGTAATTACGTATGTCCTAAGTCGGACAGCCGGCGGCGGGCAAATTCATTAAATTCATACTCTGTTGGGCCAGTGGAAAACTTTTGTCAGTCTGGTAAAAAAAGGGTTGCTATGAATCAGCAAATATCAGCTCAATCGCAAAAACTTTTACTCCAAATTGGTAGAAAGATTCGTCGAACCTTGGATCTCCATGCCATTTGGCAGCAAACAGTTAACAGTGTGGGACAAACACTAGGCGTCAGCCGTTGCATCATTTGTCCCTATCCAAGTTCTAGCGAGCAACTCAAAGTAGCTGCTGAATACTGTCAAGAACCATTTCTACCAATGTTGGGAATGGAAATCTCGTTGACATCGGCACCTGATCTCATTGAAGCTCTAGCCAGCCTCGAACCGGTGGTAATAGAGTCCTTTAAAGCTGACGATCCTTTTGAGCGGAAGTCAGTGCTGGTGGTGGCTACGGCTTATCAAGAGCAACCTAACGGTATAATTAGCTTGCATCGGTGCGAGGACGAATGGTCGAGGAATGGTGGTAATGCCGATCGACCTTCTTGGACTCAAGACCAGATCGAATTCGCACAAGAACTTGCCGATCAAGTAGGAAGCGCCACCGCCCTCGCCACCCTCTACCAAGAGAGCAGCGAGCGAACACAAGAAATATCCAAGCTCAAAAAGCAATTTTTGTTGAGTGCTTCCCACGAGCTCCGCACTCCCCTAAATCACATCATCGGCTATCTTCAACTAACTATAGACGATCAAGCTGAAGATGCGACAGAGGAGAGAGATTTTATCCAAGAAGCTCACCGCTCGGCTATCCACCTTTCTAAGGTAATTTCCAATATCTTAGATTACATTCAGGTAAGCGAAGGTTGCCAGACTCACTCAGAGTTAGCGGATCTCAGGAGCAAGGAAGAATCTCGGCATCAGTAAAGATTCGATCGCACATTTAAAAAAGAAGACTATTTACCGTACAGACAAGTATTCAGCTTCGAGTAGCTGACACTTGCATCTATAGATTCCCTCAATAAAATCGGTGGCTGGTTACTAAATTATTTGTATATCATTAGGGTTTTCTACCGCGACACACAACTACTAAATGTAACATCCGGGTGTATTTATGGCTCTCCTAGGTTTATGGTGCATACGGTATCAAGCACAACTGTTCGCGATTCTGTGATGCCCTTGGAGTAAGGATATGCGGTTTGTTGATCACCACAAACTCAGGAGAGCCGCCGTATTTATCATATTATTTGCGATCGCCAGACCAAAATCTAATAGGTTCGATGGAGATCAATCCAAATCTTCTCTCATTTGATCAGGACTTGGATATCGAAATATCAAACCTATAACGATTATTTTACCGGAGATGCCAGGTCAGCAGAAGATTGCTGTTTCGCAGTTTTAATGTTTTTAAGTGATGCTGAATGCAATTAAAACTAGCCATTTTTTTTCTGGGTTTCTGGAGGGCTGACATAGCGCGCCCAAAAAGGTTCTTTCATATTTTTGAGCGCTGTTAGTTTTTGGCGTTCCTCCTGTATCCGCTTGCGCTCTGAAATGTCAGAAAATATGTTGATGCTGCCGAGTGTTTCGCCGCCAGCATTTTGTATCGGTGCCACCCAAACCCAAACATCGATCGAACTACCGTCTTTTTTCAACAAAGACACTTCCAAACCGTTTTGCAGTTGGCTGATACCCGCAGACTTCACCAGCGTGGAAAAATCCTGCTTTTGTCCTTTAAGAATATTCCCTAAAGGTTGCCCCAAAACCTCAGCCGCAGTCCAGCCAAAAAAATCTTCGGCAGCGCGGTTCCAGACAAGAGTGCGGCCGTCATTGCCGGTACAATTAATCGCTAGCGGCGCTGATGCCACCTGCGCTATCATAAATTCGTTCGCGAGTTGCAGTTTCAATTCTAGTTGCTTGCGATCGGTAATTTCCTGACAAGCGCCCCACAAACGGACAACCCGTCCTTCAGTTTTGTCCCAAACCGCTTGCCAGCAATCGCGCACCCAGCGCACCTCACCTTTTTGATTAATAATGCGGTACTCGTTGGCTCCCGTGCGGCTGAGAGTAAAGCCTTCTAATTGTTTAATTAACATTTCCCTGTCATCGGGATGAACCAGTTCGGAGTTCCACCAACCAAAGGACTCTAATTCTTCAGCAACCCTGCCCGTGGAGCGTTCAAAAGCCTCTGTCACCCACTCGCAGGCAAACTTGCCGTCTGGAAGTGCCTTAAAAGAATAGGCAAAATCTGAAGTAATTTTCGACATAACTATGTAGTGCGATTCCGACTCCCGCAGTGCGGTTTCTGCTTGCTTGCGTTCTCCGATTTCTCGCGAGTTCATTATAATTCCCTGCACGCTAGAATCGTAAATCAAACTGTTAGCTATCACATCCACCCAGATCCAAGAACCGTTAGCGTGGCGTTTGCGATATTCGATCGGTCCGGCAATTCCCGGCTTTTCTAACAACTTGCCAAAATACGCCTGCCAAGCCAGCAAATCGTCTGGATGGATTAACTCGCCGTGAAACTTACCAGTTCTTGCTTCTGGGTTGTAACCCAAAACCCGCTCTAGCGCAGCGCTGTGGTATCGGACTCCCCCGTCGGAGCCGATAATACTAATCATATCTGGAGAATTGCGGAGTACAGATTGCAGTTTTGCTTCGCTTTTAGTTAATGCTTGATTATCCCGGCGGCGCTGGCTAATTTCTTTGTCCAACTGCTCTTGTAGCTGTCTGATTTGCGAGGATTGCTGCGCGACCGTGCGTTCCAAAAGGCGATTGGATTTTTCTGTTTCCACCAGTTTTGTCGCGTTATTTTTCGCGCTTTCCAAAAGGTTATTTGCTGCCATTGCTTGCAAACAATTTGATATATCTTCCACAGTGGTTTTGATTTTTACCTGTTGCAGAGGTGGCAATTCGCTAGCTTGTAATTGCAGCATTTCTAACTTTTTGTAAACTGTTTCTAGCATTTTATTCATGGGGTAATCTAATAGTTGCTACAGGTGTAACTTCTCTCAATCAAACTAATTTTTTTTCAAGCTGACGCATAACTAAGATTGGTGTATCGCGATCTACCGCGATCTCAACAACCAGGTATTTTGTGAGTTTATTTTCAGATCATAGCAATCGATACAGAAAGTAGATTGTTGTGGCGATAGGGTTACCAGCTCAGCAGCAAGCAATCTCAAGCAGCGATCGTGCTACAGTCGGGAACCCGCATATCTGGTGAATGCGAGGCGATCGAGCGGTTAGGCTAAACTAGATGGGTGTCAAGAGAAAGAGGGATTTATGACAGAGCAAGCCAACGCCCGCGATTTGTTTCGCGCTGCTTACGAACACCGCTATACCTGGGATGCCAATTTTCCCGGTTACAGTGCCGATATTGAACTCAAACAGGGCGAGGAAGTATATACGGGTCATGTTTCCATCAAACCCGACATGAGCGTGGAAGTCAGCGGCATTGCAGATGAGGAAGTAAAGCAAAGCGTTTACACACAAATGCGGGACATTGTTACCCACCGCAAGCGCTCATCATTTGAACAATCTCACGGCAAAAATAGCTTCACCCTGGGCGAGAAAGATAGCACTGAGGCTGTAGATATTTTAGTCCAAGGCGACTCAATGGGCTCGAATTATAAAATCCGAGGTCTGTCAATTTGTCAAGTCAGCCGGGTGATGGGCCGGATGGCTTTCGTAATTGACACGCACCAAAGCTTAGAGACACCCGAAGGTTCTTTGGCGAGTCACTACGATGCGGTTTTCCGCAACCCCCAAACCGACGAAATCATCAGGGAACTGGAATTTGAAGATACCTTTGACAAAATAGGCGACTATTATGTGATGACCAAGCAAGTA
Source organism: Microcoleus sp. LEGE 07076 (assembly GCF_015207455.1). Taxonomy (GTDB): domain Bacteria; phylum Cyanobacteriota; class Cyanobacteriia; order Cyanobacteriales; family Microcoleaceae; genus Microcoleus. The sequence goes on along the minus strand of NZ_JADEWV010000146.1, from coordinate 11,325 downwards.
GTACGATCGAAAGAAAAAGGTCAACTGACAACAACCGAATTTAACTATTCCAACGTCAAACTGCTAGAACCAGCCGTAGTGTAGCGCGCTCGAAAACCCGATTTCTTAAATAAAACGGGTTTTTTGGTTAACTTATCACAATCAACATGATTGGGCAGCAAGTAACGCTACGATCGATCTAGAAATAAAATTGAGATCGAGCATCAGCATGACAAAAATCGGGTTTCCGGGAGCCAGCTCATCTGAGCGTACAAGTCTTTTTTCAAGAAACCCGATTTCTTAAATCTCGCGCGGTAGAGAATGCTGTCCTTGAGTCAAATCGAACAAACCCAACATCCAGAAATTATCACAGAGGCAAAATATGACGACACTAGCACTAACCAGAGATAACGTCGAAACAGTTCTCGATGAAATGCGCCCCTACCTGATCTCCGACGGCGGCAACGTCGAACTCGTAGAAATCGACGGCCCGGTAGTACACTTGAGACTGCAAGGAGCTTGCGGTTCTTGTCCGAGTTCCACAATGACTCTGAGAATGGGTATTGAACGCCGCCTGCGCGAAGCCATCCCAGAAATCTCCGAAGTCGAACAGGTAATGTAGCTTGGTACAGAGTAATTCACCAAAGAACGAGACAGAAGCCCTGGGCTACAGACACGGAGAGGTACTCTGCTGCTGTTTCAACCGCCGAAGGAAAGCAAAACAAGATAAAAGTAAGCGTAATTGCAATACCTCTTGTACTGGTAGTTGTTTTTGAGCGTGTAGAGGCGAATTGTCCACAGCTTTAAGACTACGATTATGGTCTTACTAATCCCCTTGCCTTTTCAGGCGAGGGAGATGTCAAAGCACTCTATGCTGGTATAGCCTTGATCAGAAAGAGGAGGTACGTTGTTGGCATGAGCTCCCTCTTATGGTCGTTATATAGTATAGCAACCGCGTATCCGCTCAATATATCGGGGTATACTAACCTATTGGGAAGGATTTTGCTCCCGGAAAGAGGCTCGTCACCCTCGCGATTTACCCCGATTTATTGAGTGGATACCAAAATCTGGCCTGCAAGCCTTGCTTAGTCAAGAGTCTTTATGTAATTAATGTTGCCAGGTTACCTAGGAGGAAGCATAAAAATTGCTAATTTTTATGCTAAACTTTCAAATCATTTCTGCTTTTTATATAGTGTGAGGCATTTGCTTATGATTCCGCAACCGAACACCCTCGACCAAATTTCAATGGTGACATCCAACTTTGGGGATGCTTTAGTATTTGCTGACATTCTCCAAGATTGGTTTCAGTTTTTAGGGGGTAAACCTGGTGAAGTTGTCGTTGTAGATTGTGGCAGCGATCTCAAAACTCAAAGGGTATACTGGCAATTGTTTGAAGAAGGTTTGATTGACAAATTGCAGGTAATCCAGTCTAATCACGAAGATAATCATGGGGGGATGGAGTCTGGTTATATAAAAGAATATACATCGGGGGCGATCGCGAGTAAACCTTACTTGCTATTTTTCCACGTTGATACCTTGCCCTACCGAAAGGGCCACGATGGTTGGTTAGAGGAAGCCATTGGCTATCTCGAACGCGATGACGTTTTCTCTGTTAGCGGTTCATTCAATCTGCCATCGAAGCACCACGACGCCTGGCCAGGGTGGTACTTTAGCGACAAGTGCAGTCTGAATTTTGCTCTGATGAAGCGGAGTAAATTTATGGCGGCAACCCATGAATTTGCAGGTGATTTTATTATGTCTGGCTTCAAAGGTGAGAATCCAGCTAAGGGGACTAATCAGGACAGATATTTATTTGAACTCGCTTTCGAGCAGTACGTAGAACGCCACAAGGAATACAGCTTATGTAAGGCAGAAGATCCGAACTGGACGGTATTTCATACAAATACTCACGAAGATCGCTTGCAGAAGACTCGTCAAAAATACCTGAAGCGAGAAGGAATTGAACGCTTTATCAATGTGGGTTTTTCTGATGCGGAAAGGATTCCAGCTCAGGCACTTTATTATGGACAGTCGCAGATGGGAATTATGAAAAAATTGCGGATTATGTTCGGAAAATCACCAGTAGGCTCTTACTGGCGGCAGTTTAAACAAAGGCTAGCTCTTCAAAAATAATTTTGTTGGTGGGGCAGGCATTTTGCCTGCCCTTGCAGGGGCTAAATTGAGACAGGTAACCTTTTTGCACTTATTCAGTAAGCCCTACTTAAAAAGTTAATTAGGAACCTGATACTCAAGAAAAAACAGTCCTAGAAGGACAGGGCTGATCTCCTCTTAATCTTGGTCATTCAGGAAGTGGGAGGAGGGGTCAATTTTAGGATTATTTTTGCAGCAGTAAATCGATAGGCAGACCAAACCCCAAAAAGTACCGAGCTGCCAGCACAGATGTAATTAACATCAAAAGCAGAACTGTAGCTTGAAGGTCTTGCACCAGACAATTCACTCCTTCGCGCCAAAGACCGTAGCTAATTGCAGCATAGAAGCCAAGGTCATTCAGGGCAACTGCGACGATCGCTCCTAGCAATCCTGCGGTATAAAATCCCACCCATAATCCAATCGCAGTCCAAAGAAACCGCAAGAATTGGCCGAAAGCTGGATATTGAATTTTCCCGAGCGCAAATAGAGCTGACTCAATGCCAGTATTGCAGAGTACCCGAGGCCAAATGCCAAGAGCTAGGATCGGCAACATCCAAGCAGCCTGAATATACCTATCGTCATACAATATCTTAATCGCCACATCCCCAAAGCTAACCAACAGTGCTAAGCCAGCCGCGAAGGCGGTCAGGATCGGTTGGCGATTTTTGAGGATTTTAGCGCGAAATATCTCGCGAGGCTGGTCTACCAACTTGGTAATAGCCGGAAACATCACCTTGCCACTCAGGGCTAAAGTGATAGAGCGCGGTATGTCAGCAAGCGTGAGAGCAACGCCGTAAATGCCCAACACATCCAATGTCAGTAATTTTCCCAGAATCAGCCGATCGGCTTGCTCAGCAAAAAATGTTAAAGCCGTTGAAACAAATATCCACTTTCCAAAAGACAGAATTTCTCTAACTATCTCTTGATTCAAGATGAAGCGGTTAGGCGAACCAGAATTCCAATAATGGCTCCAGATTAATTGCAGAATTTGTGACGCAAAGGAACCCATCAATATCGCCCAGATGGTCGGACTGAACCAAGCCCAACCAATCATTACCACAATCCCGATCGCCTGTCCCGACAACTCAAAAATTGCTAGTTTGCGAAAAGCCATATTCCGGTTGAGCGTGAACACTGAAGTCGAGTTAAACCCGGAGATCACCGTCCCCAAACCCACCACAGGAATTAACCAGAGGAACTGAGGCTGTTGGTATAACTGGGCAACTGGCCAGGCCAGCAAAAGCGTACAGAACCAAAGAAGCACGCCGCGACATACCTGCAAAGTCCAGGCTGTGTTGAGAAAATCTGGCTCTTCCCCGCGCTTGTTCTGGATGAGGCTAGTACCGATACCGACGTCTGAGAACAGGTGCAGAGCCGTGATGAACACGTAGACGAGACTGATCAGACCAAACATTTCCGGTACTAGCAGGCGAGTCAGGATCAGGTTACTGCCTAACCGCAGCACCTGACTGAGCCCATAGCTAGCGATAGTCCACACTGCCCCTCGGACAGCAAGCTGTTTAACTGATGACATAATAAATTTGGCGTAAGGGAAACCGAAAGAGCGGGATTTTGAGTGACGTTTTGGTATGAGTTGCTTTTAGCAGCTCACCTGCTGACCCAAAAAACGCTCGCCTATCTATTGTTGAGTCCTTGATTGCGAGACTTCTCGATTTTAGACCTCAACAGCACTGCTAATTGGCCGATCTGTGCAGCGGCACAATCTGAGTCGGCAACTCCCCGTGCCATAAATGTGTCTATCTTAGATAACATAGTTACACTCTACTTAACAAAAACATCATCAACTTTATATTAGACAACAGAGTCGAATTTATCTAAAAGTTGCACAGCGGGTAACTACCTCAATAATAATTACTCATTACGAATGTCACACCCTCTCTACGTCGCCTTTATTTGGCACCAGCACCAGCCTTTGTATAAATCGAGGGCATCTGCGGCTGAGCCAGAGACCAGTTCCCGATCGAACTCGCCGATCTTGCAGTCCAGAAACCTTGACATCCAAGGTCAATACCGACTGCCTTGGGTGCGCCTGCATGGAGTTAAAGACTACTTGGATTTAGTGCTGATTTTGGCAAAATATCCGAAACTGCATCAAACAGTAAACCTGGTTCCGTCCTTAATTTTGCAGATAGAAGACTGCATCGCAGACAGAGCGTTAGACCCTTACTTGGCGGTAACTCTCAAGAAAGCCGAGGATTTAACCATCGAAGAAAAAGAATTCGTTTTAGAACACTTCTTTGACGCCAACTACCACACTTTGATTCAGCCGCATCCCCGGTACGCTCAACTCTACACTCAGCGGCAGGAAAAAGGCATTCATTGGTGCTTGGAAAACTGGACTGTGCAGGATTTTGGGGATTTGCTGGCGTGGCACAATTTAGCTTGGATCGATCCGCTGTTTTGGGACGACCCCGAGATTGCCGGGTGGCTGCAACAAGGACAAAATTTTCGTTTGGCAGACCGAAAAAATATCTATTCAAAACAAAAAGAAATACTTGCCCGAATTATTCCCCAGCACCGTAAAATGCAAGCCCAGGGACAGTTGGAAGTTTCCACAACCCCCTACACGCACCCGATTTTACCGCTGCTTGCAGACACCAACTGCGGGCGCGTAGCTATTCCTAACATGACGCTGCCTAAACATCGGTTTGAGTGGGCAGAAGATATTCCCAGACACTTGAGAAAATCGTGGGAGATGTATCAAGATAGGTTTGATTGCGAACCGCGCGGTTTGTGGCCGTCGGAACAGGCAGTTAGCCCGGAAATTTTGCCCTACATTGCTAAACAAGGGTTTAAATGGATTGTGTCGGATGAGGCGGTATTGGGGTGGACAATTAAACAGTTTTTTCACCGCGATGGGGCGGGGAATGTTTGTGAACCGGAATTGTTATATCGCCCTTACCGTTTAGAAACTTCTGATGGCGATTTGGCTATAGTATTTCGAGACCACAGATTGTCGGATTTGATCGGGTTTACTTATAGTTCTATGGAACCGAAAAAAGCAGCGTCTGATTTGGTGGGACACTTGGAGGCGATCGGCAGAACTCTCAAACACCGACAGTCAAGCGGCGAAACAGCTTTAGAAAATCCGTGGTTGGTGACGATCGCCCTTGACGGCGAAAATTGCTGGGAATTCTATCACGAAGACGGCAAACCCTTCTTGGAATCACTTTATCAAACTCTCAGCGACAATCCAGATATCAAATTAGTCACTGTTTCGGAATTTCTCGACAAATTCCCAGCCACAGAAACAATTCAGGCCGCCCAACTGCACACCGGTTCTTGGGTAGACGGTTCTCTCACAACTTGGATCGGGGATCCGGCAAAAAATCGCGCTTGGGACTTGCTGGGGGAGGCGAGACAAATGCTGGCGAACCATCCAGAGGCTACGGAAGAAAGCAATCCAGAAGCTTGGGAAGCGCTGTATGCGGCGGAAGGTTCCGACTGGTTCTGGTGGTTTGGCGAAGGCCACACATCTAATCAAGATGCCATGTTCGATCGGCTGTTCCGCGAACACGTAGCAGCAATTTACGAAGCTCTCGGCGAGCCTGTACCCCCGTCCGTGCTGCTGCAAGTAGAGGCCCACGAGGTTCAAGGCGACCACCAGCCGCTGAGCTTTATTCACCCGATTATCGACGGTATCGGCAACGAACAGGATTGGGACAAAGCCGGCCGGATTGAAGTTGGGGGAGCAAGGGGTACGATGCACCGGAGTTCGGCAATTCAGCGGCTTTGGTACGGAGTGGATCACTTGAATTTTTACCTCCGCGCCGACTTCAAAGCCGGGGTGCAGCCTGGTATTGATTGCCCGCCGCAGTTAAACTTGTTCTGGTTTTATCCCGATCGCACAATTCACAATAGTCCGATCCGGCTGTCAGGTTTGCCCGACGCAGCACCGCTAAACTATCGATTCCACCATCAGTTAGAGATTAATTTGCTGACGAAATCGATTTGGTTTCAGGAAGCTGGAGAGGGCGACGAGTGGCATCCCCGCATCAGCCGGACGCAAGTGGGACTGGATAAATGTTTGGAGGTAGCAGTGCCCTGGGCGGATTTGCAAATTATGCCAGACTGGCAAATGAGGCTGATTGCGGTTTTATCGGAAGGGGAGCGTTATTGTAGTTGTATGCCGTTCGATTCTTTGATTGCGATCGGAATGCCGTAAGAAGTCAGTTGACGGTTGACTGTTGACGGTTGACTGTTGACTGTTGTCATGTGATGTCCGATCGAACGACAGTTATAAAAATGGTTTGTAGTCAGGACTTCAGTCCTCCAAAAACAGAGGAATTGCATTCCTCACTACAAACATTCAAGAAAAATGGTTGGCAGTCAGGACTTCAGTTCTCCAAAAATACAGGACTGAAGTCCTCACTACAAACATTCAAGAAAAATGGTTTGTAGTGAGGACTGAAGTTCTCCAAAAATGGAGGACTTGCCTTCGTGACTGCAAGCCTTAATCATCGGTAAATTTACCGGGCATCAGATCGTTAGTTATTGGGAAATAAATCAAACTAATGAGCCGCATTTTGCTATTGGTCGATCAGCACCACCAACAACATTTGCCGATCGCGCACCTCAAAACCCAGCATGAGGTGATCGTACCCGATCCCGCTTGCCAAGCCAACTTAGAAATTCACATTTCCCAAATCGCTTTTGACTTGTGCATTGTGGACGAAGCCAATTTAGAGCGCATCGGCCCGGTGATAGAAGCGTTAAAAAATGCCACCGAGCCGATATTTTTACCGTTTTTGCTCCTGGGCAAATCCGAAAAGCCTGCTCTTTGTAAGCCACTTTTATCGCTGCCGACACAACAACTCGATCGCAGAATTGACGATTTAATCACAACTCCCGCAGATGCCGCCCAACTGCACTTGCGGGTGGAGAATTTGTTGGCCCGCAGGCGGCAGTCGCTAGAACTCCAAAGACTTCAGGAAGTAATTAAACAGCGCGCTTTTAGTGAAAGTTTTTTACTCGAAAAGCTGCAACAGGCAAGCGAAAAGCGGGCCCTGCTAGAAGCTGCACTGCAAGAAAACTCCTATCTCGAGTTGCTGATGAATGCCATGCCAGATATTGTCTGTTTCAAAGATGGCGAAGGCAGGTGGCAGGAGGCAAATCAAGCGATATTGGAAGTGTTCGACTTCTGTGCAGATAAATACCGCGGGCTGACAGATTCTCAGCTAGCAAAACTCAGCCCGTTTTACCGCGAGGCCTTACAGGCGTGCGAGGTGAGCGATCGAGTAGCGTGGGAAAAAGGTACCCTTTCTAGGGGTGAAGAAGTGATTCCCCGATCGAACGGTAGTGTGAAAATCTACGATGTGATTAAAGTACCCGTATTTCACCCTGACGGCAAACGCAAAAGTATCGTGATTTTGGGCCGCGACATCACCGAATACAAGCAAGCTAGAGATCAACTCGTCCGTTTAGCGTCTATTGTCGAGTCTTCTGACGACGGCATCGTCGGCAAAACCCTCACCGGGACAATTCAGAGCTGGAACGCAGGAGCCCAAAAGATTTACGGGTACTGTGCGACTGAAGTCAAGGGGCAGTCGATCGAGATTTTAGCAATACCCGAACGCCCCAAAGAAATGTCCCAAATTCTGGAAAATATTCGGGCTGGAACCACTATCGACCATTACGAAACCGTACACTTGCACAAAAACGGCGATCATATAGATGTGTCCCTGACGATTTCTCCGATTAAAGACGCCACAGGAGTGGTTACGGGAGTTTCGACAATCGCTCGCGACATCACCGACAGCAAGCGAGTTGAAAAAGCCCTGGAACAACTTCGCCACCAGACAGAAATGATTTTGTTTTCTGCAGGAGAAGGAATTTGCGGGTTGAACAAACAGGGAAACATAACTTTTGTCAATCCGGCTGCGGTGAGAATGGCTGGCTGCGAATCGAAGGAGCTGATCGATCGACCGCTGTATGAAAGCTTACACCGTTCTCCCGAAAAATGTCTGCAGGCGATCGAGCAACTGTCGCCTGCAACAGACATCAATTCCGGTTCTGAATTTGTCGCCGACACCGCCACCGCGCCGACGGAAAAATTGCCGTTGCGGGTAAGTTCTCAAATTTTAGAGACCTTAGCAGACGGAGAGGTTCGGCGCGTTAATGATGAAGTTTTTTGGCGTGTTGACGGCAGCAGTTTTCCGGTGGAGTACGTTGTCGCTCCGATGCGAGAACAAGGCGAAATTATTGGAGCTGTGGTGAATTTTAAAGATATCACCGATCGGCTTGCCGTCGAGCGCATGAAAGATGAATTCATCTCCGTTGTCAGCCACGAACTGCGGACGCCGATGACCTCGATTCACGGGGCTCTGGCTTTGATCAACAGCGGCTTGCTTGATGCTCACCCCCACAAAGCCAAGCGGATGCTGGAGATTGCTGTCACGAATACTGACCGCTTGGTGCGCTTGATCAACGACATTCTCGATTTAGAGCGGATGGAGTCGAGCTACAGCACTGCCGTCAAACAAACTTGCAATGTCGCCGAGCTGATGTTGCAGGCGGCTGACGAGATGCAGGGAATGGCTCAGCAGGCGGGAGTTACTCTGTCCGTGAGACCTGTGGAGACGCAGTTGCGGGCTGTTCCCGATCGGCTAATTCAAGCCTTGACAAATTTGCTCAGCAATGCTATAAAATTTTCTCCGTCAGGGGCTACGGTTTGGCTGAGCGGCGAGCTGATGCACGATCGGGATTTGGCAGAAAAAGCTGAGTTGAAGTCGCCGCCGTCTCCTGATGCTGCGGCAAATCCGCACTTGTCAGTGAGTTCGTCGATCATTGTGATTGCGGTGAAAGACCAAGGGCGGGGCATTCCAGCAGACAAGCTAGAGATGGTCTTTGAACGCTTTCAACAGGTTGATGGTTCTGATTCTCGCCAGAAAGGAGGTACTGGTTTGGGGCTGGCTATTTGTCGCAGTATCGTGCAGCAGCACGGGGGCAGGATTTGGGTGGAGAGTGTTTTGGGGGAGGGCAGCACTTTTTTCTTAAGTCTGCCAGTTATTCGGGAGAGGCAAAATTAAGGGAAGGCAGAAAGTATTCGATTTGAGATTTGAGATTTTAGATTTACTTGCAGCACGCGCAATCCAATCTTATTTCTGTCAATTGACCGGACACGATATTACAGCTAATGCCGGCTGCATCGGCATCATAAAATCGAGTCAACAGTTAACACTCAACCATTCAGTTTTTCGACCCGCCCGTCAACAGTCAGTAGTCAACAGTCACCTGACGGTGCAAGCGGAATTGATATTACAGCTAAGGCCCGCAAAGTTTTACTTAAAAAAACCGGTTTATTTGGTGGTTGCAGTGCGTCCGGAGTTGTCATTTTTGCGAGGATAGATGGGCCGGAACGGGTTCAAATCGGGATTTGAGGTCAAAAAGCCGATTTTTTGGGTAGGTAGATTTTACTGTTTAAAAAATTTAGTGTAAAGTTCGATCGGGCAAAACAGTTTGCTTTACCAAACATTCACATTTCCCCTTTAATCTGAGAATAAGTTCTGATTGTTAAAAAAGATGTTAATTTTGAATTCCAAGCGCATCTTGGTAATTGACGATGCCGAAGATATTAGGGAAGTGGCTCAAGTCAGTCTTGAGGTGGTGGGGGGCTGGGAGGTTTTGACGGCGAGTTCGGGCCGCGAGGGTGTGGCTAAGGCTCTTGCCGAACAGCCTGATGCTATTCTTTTGGACGTGATGATGCCGGATCAAGACGGGCCTACTACTTTTCAACAGTTACAAGCTAATCGTGCTACGCAGCACATTCCGGTAATTTTATTGACGGCTAAGGCTCTTGCTAGCGACAGGCGGATGTTTGCGGATTTGGGGGTGGTGAGCGTGATTCCTAAGCCTTTTGAACCGATGTTTTTGGCGGCTATGGTGGCTCAAGCTTTGGGTTGGGATCTAGAATAGCTCGATCGCCCGCATTGAATTTGTAACTTTCAAAACACATTGCTCCTGCTGGCTGCTCGGAAAAATAAAAACTGGCAGGAGTATTTTGCTTTTTGTAACAATTTGCTCATCTTCATAAGTTCTTCAGTTTTTCGTTTTAATTTAAACACATAGTCGGGGATCGATCCTGACTGTTGGCAGACACCTTTGGAGAAGACGACTATGCCCTCAGCTTACATTTTGCTACTGATAGTTTCTCTGGCGGCAGTCTGGATTTACTGGCAAAACTCTCAAGATATTTTTGTGCTTGTGGCTTTGGCCGGACTGGGTTGTTTTATTTGGGGTTTTTATTTGGCCCCTTGGATGGTTCAGCTTGTGATTGTGGTGTTGCTGCTGGGGCTTCAAAAGTGGTACTTGGGAAACACTCAAAGTTGTGAGTGAAATTTTTTGTTGTTGTGTATGAATTTAATATCAGCCTGCACTCGTCAATCTCTGCAATCAATTGGTTATCGCTCGGTATCTTAAAAAAGGTTTAAAATATCATGAATAGTTGCCCTTGTTGTTCATCTACACTCCTCCGCCACGCTCGCCACAATCGCGTTTACTGGTTTTGCTCCCACTGCTGGCAAGAAATGCCGGATCTGTCGGAAATGATTTTAAGTAACAGCCTGCGGACTCACAAACGCGACGGTTTGGTTAAGCTTCCTGCTTTGACTCCTAAGTTGAGGATTTTGGATTCGGTAGGAATTGCTTAGGAAAGCTGGAGTTTGTCGGGCGATAAATATAGAGAAAGATGTTGGATTGTGCAATCTTTTGATTTTTTTAATAAAAATGCCAAAGCCCCTTGACTGTGAGTGAAGGGGCTTTGACATTTGAGATTTGAAATGGCTGATGACAACTAGGGTTGGGTTCGCGGGTCTCATCAGTTGCATTCTTTTGGGGAACTGATATTATTAGCTGGCGGGCGATCGCAGTAAAGGAGTCGATCGTCAGCCTGAATTACAGCTATTGCGTGCAGTTAAGCTGATTACATCAAACCGATTTGAGAGAGAATGCCTTGACCGGTGAGAAATTCGGTAGCGAGGCCGATAACGAAGCCCAGCATTGCCAAACGGCCGTTCCAGGTTTCAGCAAACTCAGTAAAGCCTAGTTTTGCGTCTTTGTTTTCCATGACCATAAACCTCGTTTAATTTCAACCTTATGTAACTAAAATTAACACAACAGTAGAAACATTGCAACATATTTTTACATTGAGTTTTCAAATGGGGGAGATAAGGGGGA
>NZ_JADEWV010000145.1 GCF_015207455.1 Microcoleus sp. LEGE 07076 | reverse complement strand
GCTGCTGCGGATGCGGTGGCTTCGCTTCAGGAATTGGCGCGCAGGCTGGGATTGTTGGGTAGAATTGGTAGCGGGGAATTGTCGCAGGTGGCGGGGGAGATTGGACGGGAAATATTGAGGCGATTTCCGCTGCCGGTGGTTGAGGATGATGGTGGGTGTGGGAATGTGATTGAGGCGGTGTTTGTTGGGGATGGTTTGGGTTTTTCTGGGGATGAGAGTCGCAGCGGCGCTGAGGGTTAGTCGGAATCAGGTGGAGATGGGAAAGTTTGGTATAATTGAGGGCGCGATAGGTTGATGGGAGGAGATTTTTTAGGTGCGCTCGCCTCCTGCGACAAAGCTTGAGAATTGAAACTAAATTATCGCGAAGCCTGGTATAGCAATCCGAGTGAATTTTATTGTGGAAGGGGCCCGAAAGCTTGTTTATAAACAGCTTATTGAGAATGGTGCAACATCTCGGTTGTATCCAGCATTTTGGTCGAGTGGGGCGATCGCCATGATACTCTTAGCGGTTAAGCACCGCTTCCGTCGGTAATTTTCACGCGCTAACACAGGACTTTGAATACCCAACTCGTCACTACAAACTTAAATCGTCATGGCACAAGTAATCGGCATCGACTTAGGGGGCACCGCTATTAAACTCGGCAGATTTAGCGAAGACGGCATTTGTCACCAATCCTTAACAGTCCCAACTCCTCAACCCGCAACGCCTGAAGCCGTCTTGGTCACCATCGCCGATGCTATTTTTCAACTTCAAACTCGCCCCAGTGTTGAAGGGGGGCTGGGGGAAGATATAATACGTGCGATCGGCATTGGCACACCAGGCCCGGCAGACGCAGCAGGCCGCACGGCCAGAGTAGCAATTAACCTCACAAACTGGCATAACGTCCCCCTAGCTGACTGGTTGGAAGCCAAAACCGGACTGCCGACAATATTAGCAAATGATGCCAACTGTGCCGGATTGGGAGAAGCTTGGTTGGGTGCGGGAAAGCATTTTAAAAACCTCATTTTGCTAACGTTGGGTACAGGAGTCGGCGGTGCAGTTATCCTAGACGGCAAACTATTTTCAGGTCATCTAGGCGCGGCGGGAGAATTAGGATTAATTGCGATCGATCCCGACGGCCCGGAGTGCAACAGCGGCAATCGCGGTTCTTTAGAACAATACGTTTCCGTGCAAGCAATTCGTCGCGAAACGGGTTTAGAACCCCTAGAATTAGCAAATTTGGCTCGGTCTGGAGATGCCAAAGCTTTAGAATACTGGCAAAATTATGGGCGCTATCTCGGTATCGGTTTAGCAACTCTCATTTATGTTTTAACACCGGAAGCTATTATTATCGGCGGTGGAATTAGTGCAGGTGCAGAATTTTTCTTGCCTGCGGTGCGAACTGAAATTGAGCGGCGGGTGCTGCCGAGTTCTCGCGAAGATTTGCAGCTATTGGTGGCTCAATTGGGCAATCAAGCAGGTATGGTTGGCGCAGCAAAATTAGCTTGGCAGGTGGCTTTAATGACTAATTACTGATGACGAATGACTGTTAGCTGTTAGTTGTTAGTTGTTGGTTGTTAGTTGTTAGTTGTTGGGAATTGAGAATTGGAAATTGGGAATTCGTAGCAAGTAACCAATAACCAATAACCAATAACCAATAACCAATAACCAATAACCAATAACCAATAACCAATAACCAATAACCAATAACCAATAACCAATAACCAATAACCAATAACCAATAACCAATAACCAATAACCAATAACCAATAACCAATAACCAATAACCAACAACTAATGACTAATGACTAATGACTTCTTCATGGCAAAGACTGCCCCGTCGTATTTTTGATGTATTGTTGAATTTTTTGATAATCGTCCGAGTTGCCTTCGCGCATCAGAATAATATTAGTTGCGCTGTCAGGCAGGAAAAAGCTAATTAGCCGACCGTTCTGTTCGCAAGTAAAAGAGCTAATTCTACTTAGATCGATCGCAAATTCCTTGCGGTCGTAATTAATTTTAATCCACGAACCTTTAGAATTGCGATCGACCGTTTTTTTTAGGTAATCTAAAACTTGTTTGTAAGCCTCCTGATTGCCTTGGGGATTTAGGATAATCGGCTGACTGCTGTTAGGCAGCCAAAATGTGATACGCTTGTTATCCAGTTCGCTAGAAAAAGCACTAATAGTGTCAAGGTCAATTATGTATGTATTTTTCTCATAAGTAAATTTGCTCCAGTAAGCCACAAAACCCCTCCTCAAACCTGCGTTTCCTGGTATTTTAGGATAGTTTGACAACTCATAAGCTGTTCTGTATTTAAATTGTCTGTCAAAAAACAAGAAAACTATTGTGGGATGGGCTCTACCGCCCGCCCTGAATATGCAATGTTTATTTGCGCGAAAGCTTAACCTTTGAGATTTTAGATTTTACATTGAATAATTTTAGATTTGGCATGAATGATGACTGTTGGGGTTAGCACTGCGGGCTTGATCAGTGAGATTCTGTTTTGAAACTGGTATCACCCTTGAAATCTCAGGTATAAAGTTAGATGATTGGTATAGCCCCCTTTACCCCTATGCTAAAGTCGGGGTAAGGTTTTTGACTCCTTGAGAATGCTGCTCGATATCATGTCCGGTAGGTGAGACCCCGATCGAATCCGATTGCTGGGTGGGGCGGGTGAGAGTACGATCGACTATCTGCCCTATTTCAATATAATCTGCACTCGCCCGCCCTACAGACATTCAATATATCAAAACTACTCGATCGCACGTGATAGGAGACTAACTTCCGGCAACTTTCCCGGCCACCAAGTCGCGAGCCTCAGCTTCTAAAACATCCTGCTTTCCCTGGATGTTCGCCGCCCGGATCAACCCCTGAAATAAGGGGTGGGGGGCGCTAGGTCGAGATTGGAATTCGGGGTGAAATTGACTGGCGATGAAAAAAGGATGGTTGGGCAATTCGATTATTTCTACCAATCGGCCGTCGGGAGATGTCCCGGAGACTGCATAACCTGATTCTAATAAAAGATTCCGGTAGGCGTTATTGAATTCGTATCTGTGGCGGTGCCGCTCGTAAATCACTTCTTTTTGATAAAGTTTGAAAGCGAGGGTGTCTGGGTTGACGCGACACGGATACAAACCCAGTCGCATTGTACCGCCCAAATCGATTACATCTTGCTGTTCTGGCAATAAATTAATTACCGGATTTGCTGTATTTGGGTCAAATTCAGCGCTGTTGGCATCCTTCAGTTGAGCCGTGTTGCGCGCCCATTCAATTACAGCACACTGCATTCCCAAACACAATCCCAAAAAAGGTATTTTGTGGTGTTTAGCATATTCGATCGCCGCTATTTTGCCATCTACTCCCCGAATCCCAAAACCTCCGGGCACAACCATGCCGTTGATATCTTTGAGATAGTTTTCGAGGCTTCCCGATTCTAAATCTTCTGAGTTAATCCAGTGCAAATTTAGATCGCAGCCGATCGCAATTGCCGCGTGCCGCAAAGCTTCTACCACGGAAAGATAAGCATCGTTCAAGCGCACGTATTTGCCCACCAAAGCAATATCAATCTTGTGGCTGGGACTGTAAAGCCGCTTGACTAAGGTTTGCCACTGCATCAAATCGGGTGGCCGCTGTTCGAGTTGCAGCAAATTGATGGTTTGTTCTGCTAAACCTTCTTCTTCCATCATTAGAGGCACTTCGTAGATACTTTTGGCATCTTGAGCCGTGATGACGCATTCTTCGGGTACGTTGCAGAATTCCGACAATTTTTGTTTGAGGCCCAAAGGTAAAGGCCGATCGCACCGACAGACTAAAATATCTGGTTGAATGCCGATCGACCGCAACTCCTTAACCGAGTGCTGAGTCGGTTTAGTTTTCATCTCCCCAGCCGAAGGAATCCAAGGTATCAGCGTCACGTGCATATACAACACATTTTGCCGCCCGACATCCTTGCGAAACTGGCGAATGGCCTCCAAAAACGGCAAAGACTCAATATCTCCCACCGTGCCGCCGATTTCCGTAATCACCACATCGGGATTAGTATTTTTTGCGACTCGGTGAATGCGCTCTTTAATCTCGTTAGTGATATGGGGAATCACCTGTACCGTGCTCCCCTGATACTCGCCGCGGCGTTCCTTATTAATCACAGCTTGATAAATCGAACCCGTGGTGACGCTGTTGAGGCGAGACATGGAGGTATCGGTAAAACGCTCGTAATGCCCCAAATCCAGGTCTGTTTCCGCACCGTCTTCGGTGACAAAGACTTCTCCGTGCTGAAACGGGCTGAGAGTGCCGGGGTCAACGTTAATATAGGGGTCTAGCTTCAAAATCGAGACAGAGTAGTCTCGGGACTTCAATAAGCGGCCGAGGGAAGCAGCGACAATTCCCTTGCCGATACTGGAAACCACGCCACCAGTCACAAACACAAATTTGCTCATAGAATTTTCGACTTTAGATATTTCAATGTCAGGTCAGACTCAAATGTGACATAGGTGATCCATAAGGGCAACCACGGAGATTGCCCTTACGGCTCTTTGACTAATTATTAACGATCGTTATGGGCTTGCAACCAAGCTGTCAAATCTGACAAAGTGGTAAAGTCTAATAGTGCTTCTCCTAAACTCTCTAATTGCTCAGCAGATAACTGACTGATCCGGCTTTGGGTATCCTCCGGCAGCGCGCCGAGACTGCGCTCTAACAGACGAACAATTAATCGCAATTTTCCTTGTTCGATTCCTTGTTCGATGCCTTGTTCGATTCCTTGTTCGATACCTTGTTCGATTCCTTGTTCGATACCTTCTGCCAGAGCTATTTTGGTGGCTAGACTAATGGAACCACGCTGGTCTTGAATCCAGATTTCTCGCTTATCTAAATCATCTAGTTCCTTAGCATTTAGATTCGCTGTACTGGCCATGTTAAAAGCCTCTTTCAGTTCCTGTACATTTCCCAATTCTTCTGGAACCGACTGTAGAGACTGAGCTGTTTTCATGAAGTATATCCACTTATCTGTCAAGGTTTCTAGTTCATCTAGCCCCTTGTTGAATTTTGGTAACTCCACAAACACCAGCTCAAACTGATCCGCTAGATAATCTACTAAAAATGTCTTTTCTTTGAAAATGAAGTGCGAAATCACTGTGTCCATGTTCTCAAACATTTTAAAATCGGTAATTGTCAGAGCAATCACAGGGTTTAAGTTGCTGTAGCCACTTCCTTTGCTGAGCTGCATTGAATAAGTTTTAGTTGCATTATACAAAACCCGCTGCTGAAAGTATTCTACATTCAAAACCTGCATTTCAATAATTACAGTTTTGTCACCATTAATCTTGGCTTTGACATCCAAGTAAGTATCTTTGAGACCTTTAATGTTTGGAGCTAAATAGGGGTCGATAATTTCTAAATCTTCGATAACTGGTCGCGCTTCGTAGAGGAGAGCATTTAAGAAACTAATTAAAATGTCTTTACTGTCATCCGAGCCGAAGATTTTTTTGAAGGCAAAGTCGGTCTTGGGGTTGATAAAATTCATGGTAATTACAATTTATTAGGGTTTCATACCAATTTTTTATGAGGCCCCGTAGAATGCGATCTCCCTGGCACACCCCTTAATAAGGGGGGGGACAAGATTCTTCTCAAAGTCCCCCTTGCTTTCGGGGGATGCGAGGGGGATCGAGATATGTGCAACTTCACATTAAATTGGTATCAGGGGTTTTGGTTAGAGCTATTTAATTGTCGTCTAACTTAATTATACAATCTTATAGGTTGGGGTAGATCGTCCTGTTGGCGAAGCCCTTGTCAGTAATTTTTCCCAAACAGCTAACTGAGGAACGTTTTGCGAAGGTTAAGGTCATGGTATAAAAAGCATCTGAAATCTGCTAAAAAAACAGCTATGAAGTTTGTCTGCGTTCTATCCCCTCAACGGTTGTTTTCTGCTGGTATCGCATTACTCGCTGCGATCCTCTTCGAGGGCTTCGCTAACGAGTGCGGCGTGTGGCTCGCTCCAAACGGGGCGCAAGCCAACGCCTTGGGGCCAAATTACTCGTCTGTGCCGCCGAAAATCCTTGCTAGTAACGATGTTAGCTGCAACGGCGCCCGATCGCCCGAAACTCGCTGTCAAGTCGGCGGTTTGTTCGTCAAAACCCAAAATACTGCCCGAGAACAAGTATTTCCTCTCAAAAAAACTGAAGTTAAAGCCAAAATTGCCGGCAATATATCCCGCGTCGAAGTTGTTCAGAAGTTTGAAAATCCTTTTCCCGAATCTTTAGAAGCTGTTTATGTTTTTCCTTTACCCGACGAAGCGGCGGTGGACGACATGGAAATTAAAATCGGCAATCGCACTATTAAAGGTGATATCAAACGGCGCGATGAAGCTTTGGAAATTTACCAAAAAGCTCGCGAACAAGGCCGGACTGCGGGTTTGTTGGAACAAGAACGATCTAATATTTTTACTCAGTCTCTGGTTAATATCAAACCGGGAGAAAAAATTGAAGTTACGATTCGCTATACCGAAAGTCTCAAGTTTGTCGGCGGCGATTACGAATTTGTGTTTCCCACAGTGGTTGGGCCTCGCTATATTTCGCGAAATACGACTGATGCCGATCGCATTAACCCGCCTGTTTTGCCTCCGGGGACGCGATCGGGTCACGATATCGCTGTGGAGGTAGAAATAGACGCTGGAGTTGCGATCGGCAATATTGTTCGCTCTACTTCCCATCAAATTACCACTCAGCGCAGTGGCAATATTGTTCGCGTCCAATTAGCTGACTCTGACACAATTCCCAATAAAGATTTAATTCTGCGCTATCGAGTAGCCGGCGAAAATACTCAAGCAACAGTCCTGACTCAATCCGACCAGCGTGGCGGTCATTTTGCTACTTATTTGATTCCGGCATTAAAGTATAAAGCTAATGAAATTGTACCGAAAGATGTCGTATTTTTGATGGATACTTCCGGTTCTCAACAGGGCGAACCGCTGGCAAAATCCAAGGAGTTAATGCGTCGGTTCATTCAAGGACTCAATCCCAAGGATAGTTTTAGTATTATTGATTTTGCCAACACTGCGAAAGCACTTTCAACAACTCCTTTAGCAAATACGGCTGCCAATCGACAAAGCGCGATTGATTATATTGACAAGTTACAGGCTAACGGGGGAACTGAACTGCTCAACGGCATTCAAACAGTGATGAATTTTCCGGCGACAGAAACAGGAAGGCTGCGGAGTATTGTACTGATTACTGACGGTTATATTGGTAATGAAAAAGAAGTGCTTGCCGGGGTTCAGGAAAGTCTGAAACCGGGAAATCGACTTTATAGTTTTGGTGTGGGCAGTTCCGTGAATCGGTTTTTGATTGCTCGTTTGGCAGAAGTGGGAAGAGGCACGTCTCAAGTAATTCGTCAAGATGAACCATCAGCAGAAGCGGCAGAAAAGTTTTTTCGCCAAATTAACAATCCGGTACTAACTAATATTCAAATTAGTTGGGCAGGAATGGGGGAAAAACCGGAGATTTATCCGATCGCCCCGCCAGACTTATTTACCAGTCAACCGCTGGTTTTGTTTGGCAAAAAGACCGATCGAACTAACGGCCAACTCCGCATCCGCGGCACTCAAGCCGGCGGCAAAGTTTACGAGCAGATTTTACCTGTGAACTTTACTCAATCGGGGCGGCAGCGGGAGTCAACTTCAGTCGCAGCAAGCGTTACGGATTTTGGCAATCCGGCGGTAGCTCAACTTTGGGGGCGATCGCGCATTAAAAATTTAATGAATCAAATGTTTGGCGGCGAGACTGAATCTCTGGTGGAAGCCGTTACTAATACTGCTCTGACTTATCGCTTGCTGTCGGAATACACGGCTTTTGTAGCTGTGAGCGAAGAAGTGCGCGTCGAACCAGATGGATCTCGCCGTCGCGTGCAAGTGCCTGTAGAATTGCCGCAGGGTGTAAACTACGAAGGTATTTTTGATTCTGAGAAAGACGAGCAAACTAGGGGCGGGGTTCGCAGTATTACCCCGACTCGCGCTTTTTCACCGATTGCTCCAGCTCCTGGTGTCGCGCAGCGAGCCCGTTACAGCGAACCAGCACCGCCACCGCCACCGCCGAAGCCTTTGGCTTCTCGCTTGCAAGTAGTCAGTGCCCAAGGGTTGGATGCCGGGAGTCGCGCTGCTCTGACTCAATACTTGCAATCTGTTAATCTCCCGGCGGGAGTTAGCGGCGAGACGGTGTGGGAGCTGTCGGTACAAAACGGCCACGTACAGAAAGTGGCGATCGTCTTCGATGGCTTCGCCAACGACTCTGGAAGCTCGACGCTGCAAGCAACAGAAGCTCTAGAAACTCTCAAGAAAGCCTTGATTTCCTGGCAACCGCCGGCCGGATTCCAGGGTAGGGTGCGCCTGATTTTGCGGATTAATGCCGATCGTTAAGGAATGACTGTTTTTGTCAAGAAACATTAACTTTTAAGTCAAAAGTACGGAAAGGGCGATCGGCACAGCGAGAACAATATAAAATATTTATTAAGAGATCCTGTTTAAACAGAAAGAGATGTTAACAGAAGTTATAAAGTTTGATGCAAATGCTGAAACAGTCTAATTTCTGACACAGTTCCATTTCTGAAACAACCTCCTAGTTAAGATTTCTCGATCGCCCCCCCAAATCAGAGAAGGTATTACCCCCTATGGAAGTTAGCGAGCTGCTCAACAATTACGAAAAAGGACAAAGAGACTTTGCTGGAGCCGACCTGGGCGGTGCAAACCTCAGCGGAGCCATCTTAATCGGAGTCAACCTTTCGCGAGCTAATCTTTCTGGGGCGAACCTCAGCAGAGCGTTTCTCACCAAAGCAACGCTCAAAGGCGCACAAATGCACAGAACAAATCTCAGTTTTGCCAAAATGGGCGAAGCCAAACTCTCAGGCGCAGATTTGACAAAAGCTAATTTGAGCGGAGCTTTTTTGGTAAAAGCAAAATTGCCGAGAGCAAAATTAAGCGGCGCAAATTTAAGCGGCGCAAACCTGCGGAGTGCTGTATTGTGGAATGCCAATTTATGCAGCGCTGACTTGCAATTAGTTAACTTGCTGGGCGCGAATCTGACTGGAGCTAATTTTAAATGGGCAAACCTTTACGGTGCAAAGCTCAACAGTGCAAAACTTTTTGGAGCTCAATTAACCGGAGTCAGTCTGCGGCGAGCGCAGTTGACGGGGGTGAATCTTTGCGGTGCAGATTTGAGCGGCGTTAACGTCAGCGAAGCTAAACTGATGGGAGCTAATTTAGAAGGCTCGAATTTGGCGGGGGCCAATTTCTGCGCGGCTCAATTGCGGGGCGTTAAATTGGCGGGTGCAAACTTAACTGGGGCTAAGTTTAGGGGAAGTTGTTTGATCGGGGCAAATCTGAATTGGACAAAGCTGTGTCAAACTGATTTGATGGCAGCAGATTTGAGCGAGGCGACTTTAATCGGAGTTAATTTAGACAGTGCTTTGTTGGCGGGAGCTATTTTGCCGGAATATACTAGGCGCTACTTTTCCTTAGCTGGGGCGTGCAGAATCAATTCTTGGGAAGTTGCGGAAATTTAAAATGCGTAATTGGGAATTGGGAATTGGGAATTGGGAATTGGGAATGTCTAAGCTATTGTGGCATTTAAATTATCTGTAAAAAAGATCGAACAATGGGTCTGGTGTCCCGCTAGCGGGCCCTGAATATACAATGTTTATTTGCGCGACAGCTTACCGTTTTCCTGCTAGGAAATGCGATGGAGCTTTTCTATTAAAATCTATTCTTTAATCTCAAAACTCAAATCGTTATGACAGTTAATTTCGGGGTGGTGCTGGTAACTGCAGTCTCGGAGGCCGAGGCCGAGAATATCGCTAAATCTATCGTCGAAGACAAGCTGGCTGCTTGTGTTAGTTTGTCGCCGATTCGCTCGATTTATACTTGGCAAGGCGAGATTCATTCCGAGTCGGAGTGGCAGTTGGTGATTAAAACTGATTTGGCTAAATTTGAGGCTTTAAAAACAAAAATACAGCAACTTCATTCCTATGAAGTTCCCGAAATTATTGCTATTCCTATTGTCGCTGGTAGTGAGGCTTATCTCGATTGGCTGAGACAATCTTTAAGTTCGTAGTCAGGACTTTAGTCCTTGATTATCTACCCATCAAGAAGGACTGAAGTCCTGACTACAAACCAAAAAATCAAGGTTCGTAGTCAGGACTTCAGTCCTTGATTATCCACTCATCAAGAAGGACTGAAGTCCTTACTACAAACGGTTGGAAACCTACAGATTTTGACTGCTAGGGCCGATGACGCCGACTTTGTGGCGAAAACTTAGTTCGCCGCCGAACCAGCCTGTAACGCCTAGCAAGGTGGCAACGACGATCGACAATGCTAAACCTGTAAAGACGATCGGCTCAGCCGGATTTCCTTGTCGCAACAGCAAGTTAATCAGCGAAAGTACCAGAGCCGCCACATTGCCGCCCATGTGCAACCAACCGGCACTGCGATCGCGCACTCTTTTTATTCGGAAAAAATCTAAAAAGCCCGTAATACCCGCCAAAATCCCCCCACCAAAACCGACACCGATCAGCCAAACCGAAGCTCTCGCCCAAAACGGATCGCTTGTGAGCCAATAACCGATATCCGTGCCGGCAGCTCCGACTAAAAAGGCTACCGGAAACACGATCAGCACTGGGTGGAGGGGATGACCAGCAACTGAAACTGTACTGGTAATCCCGGCATCGCGATACTCTGTTTCGTTACTTTCGAGAATGGGCGGAATATTGGGAAAAGGTGTACTATTTGTTTGATTTGTTTCCATCATTTCTACCAATAAGTTTTGTACAAAAAACCGGTTTTTATAGGATTGAAGTTAATCCATAATCCGATCGCCATTTTCGTCAACGCGGATCTGCCTAACTACGTCAGAAATTTCCTCGGCATCTTTGACGTGGTGCAGGGCTTTCTTTTCCCCGTCTGGTTCTTCTACAATTACATAAGTTGGAACTGTAACTGTGTCTCCCGTGATGTCAGGCACGTGATCTACCGCCAGTTGCTGGGCTTTTTCTTCGATGGTTTGCGGTGCGTCGGAAATACGATCGCCCGGATTGGCAGTGCGCTCCATATCTTTGCCCGGTTTGTCGATACTCATAAAACCTCTGTGATGTTTCTAAGTTTTTGTTGGCTGTAATTCTTACTATTGAACGTAAAATATGCCTCCGCAAACATCTTCCGAGGGGTGGAACTTTCTGTTATGCCGAGCGCCTGGAGTATCTTCCTCTAGGTAGAGACTTTTGAGTTATTTCCGAAACTACCTAAGCTAAAATCAAAGTATTATATCAATTCCGGTTGCACTCCTCATGATGTTAACTGTTGACTGTCAACTGTTGACAGTGAATTTACTATTCCGATGAAGATAGGATTTGATCTTATTTGTTCTTTCCCTTGAAATTCCCTATGAAAAGTTACGATTGGATTGTTGTCGGCGGCGGAATTACGGGCGTAGCAGTGAGTTACGAACTCAGAAAAAAAGGTTTTGCGGTGCTGCTTTTGGAACGAGATACTGCAATGCAAAATGCTACTCGTTTTAGTTACGGCGGCTTGGCTTATTGGTCTGGCACGACTGATTTAACTCGCCAATTATGTCAGGAAGGTATCGAACGCCACCGCAATTTATCTGCCCAATTAGATGCTGATACGGAGTTTCGAGAGTTGGATTTGTTGCTGACAATTGATGCGGGCAGCGATGCCGAAAAAGTGGCAGCTAATTACGCGCATTTTGCAATTCCTCCGCAGCTTTTGAGCGTTGCAGAAGCTGGTGATTTGGAACCTTTACTGAATAAAAGTGCGATCGCCGGAGCTCTGACTGTCCGTCACGGTCACATTTCGCCTACAGCCACAAATCAAGCTTATTGTCAAGCGTTTGTGCGGTTGGGAGGAACTGTAGAATTTGCTGAAGTAACTGGGTTGATTGCAGAAGGAAATCGGATTTCGGGAGTCAAAACAGTAGGCGAAAATTATGCTTGCGAAAATGCGGTGATTTGTGCAGGAGGTTGGAGTCGAAGTTTGCTGAAGGCTGCCGGTATTTCTGCAGGAGTTTATTTTACCCGCGCTGAGATTTTGGAGACTGCACCTGTGGATTTGCAACTCAGGACTTTGGTGATGCCTGCACTCTTAAAACGTTTTGAATTGGAAGCTGAATCGAGTAAAATTGAGGTGGATTTTCTTTGGGATGAACCGGGTCAAGAGTTGCACCCTCCGATTTTCGATGCTGGTGCAATTCGGTTTAATGATGGCAGTTTGCGGATCGGGCAATTGTCTCGCACTTTGAGCGATTTGAATGCTAAAGTCGATCGCCAAACTAGCGAAAAGGCAATTCGTGCCGGTATCGGCAAGGTTTTGCCTGAAGCGGCAAATTTACCGGCAACTTGGCACGATTGTATAGTAGCATTTAGCGCCGATAAATTGCCTGTAGTAGGGGAAATTGGCTCTCGACCTGGATTGCACGTTTTTTCGGGTTTGAGCAATCCTTTGGCTGTTGTACCCGCTTTAGCTGAGCGATTTGCAAGTTGGGCGGGGGGAGAAAAAGATTGGGCGATCGAGCTTTTGTCTCCCAATCGATTTGCTTAAAT
This sequence comes from Microcoleus sp. LEGE 07076, assembly GCF_015207455.1. Classification (GTDB taxonomy): domain Bacteria; phylum Cyanobacteriota; class Cyanobacteriia; order Cyanobacteriales; family Microcoleaceae; genus Microcoleus. The sequence goes on along the minus strand of NZ_JADEWV010000145.1, from coordinate 2,848 downwards.
CAGTCTCTTACTGTAGGGTTATTTTTGCAGTTTTCGTAGAATCTTGCAATTACCGACTGTCGGGGGACACTGTTTAATTCGTCGCCAAACGGGAATTCTTTCGCTAAGATAGCACCACTATATTTGTAGAAGTCAAATTTGTTGACTTTTTCGCTATCCATCCACAGGCGAAATGTTTTGTTGGGGATTAAGTATGCTGTCTTTATTGCTGCATCGACATCATTAAATTGTTCTCACTTCCCACCGGCTTTAAATTCAAAAACCTGCATGACATTCGACCCGATCGCCAATTTTTAATTCTAACCTGGTAGAATAATATAGCCTGCTCTGTTGCAAAAGTTTACAAATAACTGTGCTTTTACCGCAGGCCCAAAGATCAAACAGTCCTAGAAAGACGGGGATTTAAGCCCATTTCAGCATAAAATCTTAAAATATTTTAAAGCTGTGCCTAACTACTGGCGTCAGTTAATAACTACGGCATCGAAATCGTTATGACTATTGGCTACCTCGCTCTCGTTCTCCACGCCCACTTACCTTTTGTCCGCCATCCCGAAAGCGACTACGTTTTAGAAGAAGAATGGCTGTTTGAGGCGATCGCCGAAACATACGTTCCCCTGCTACAAGTCTTTGAGGGGCTGCTTCGCGACGGCATCGACTTTAAAATTACCATGAGCATGACACCGCCCTTGGTGGCGATGCTGCGCGACCCCTTGCTGCAAGACCGCTTCGACGACCACTTAGCCAAACTCGAAGAACTAGCGGAACTCGAAATCGAACACAACAGCGGTAGCGGTCACCTCCGATATTTAGGCCAACATTATGCCACGCACTTCTCTCAAGTCCGCAACTTTTGGGAAAAGTACGATCGAGACTTAGTAAAAGCCTTCAAACAATTCCAAGACAGCAACAACCTCGAAATCATGACCTGCGGGGCCACCCACGGCTACTTACCGCTGATGAAAATGTACCCCGAGGCAGTTTGGGCGCAAATACAAGTAGCCTGCGAAAGTTACGAACAAAACTTCGGTCGCCGACCAAAAGGCATTTGGCTGCCCGAATGCGCCTACTACGAAGGCTTAGAGAGGATGTTAGCCGACGCCGGTCTCCGCTACTTCCTCACAGACGGTCACGGCATCCTCTACGCCCGCCCGCGCCCCCGCTACGGCAGTTACGCCCCGATTTTCACTGAATCGGGAGTAGCAGCCTTCGGGCGAGATCACGAATCGTCGCAGCAGGTTTGGTCTTCCGAAGTCGGCTACCCGGGTGCGGCCGAATACCGGGAATTCTACAAAGATTTGGGTTGGGAAGCCGAATACGACTACATCAAACCCTACATCATGCCCAACGGCCAGCGCAAAAATACCGGGATTAAGTATCATAAAATCACCGGTCGCGGACTGGGTTTAGGCGACAAACAGTTATACGATCCTTACTGGGCGCGGGAAAAAGCAGCCGAACACGCCAGCAACTTTGCTTTCAACCGGGAACGGCAAGTCGAACACCTCAACGGCATCATGCAGCGCCCTCCGATTATCGTTTCACCTTACGACGCCGAACTTTTCGGTCACTGGTGGTACGAAGGGCCTTGGTTTTTGGATTACTTGTTCCGCAAGAGTTGGTACGACCAAAATACCTACGAGATGACGCACTTAGCCGATTATTTGCGGGAAAATCGAACTCAGCAAGTTTGCCGCCCGTCTCAGTCTAGCTGGGGTTTCCGGGGTTTCCACGAGTATTGGCTAAACGATACCAATGCTTGGATTTACCCGCACTTGCACAAAGCTGCGGAACGGATGATTGAATTGGGAAGCATGGAACCAGAGGATGAATTGCAGTCTCGGGCTTTGAACCAGGCCGCGCGGGAAGTGCTGTTAGCTCAATCATCTGACTGGGCTTTTATCATGCGTACAGGGACGATGGTTCCCTATGCGGTGCGGCGGACTCGATCGCACTTAATGCGCTTTCACAAGCTGTACGATGAAGTCAAAGAACGCAAAGTCGATGCCGGTTGGTTGGAGAAGGTGGAAGAGATTGACAACATCTTCCCTGAGATTAACTATCGCGTTTATCGATCGCTCTGAAGTACCCGACGCTGACCTGAGTACAGGTACAGCGCCGGCTTCCCTATTGATTAGCAACCGCCTTGGAATTAGTAGACTTTCGCCCATACTTCATCGGTCTTACATTGCCTCCAAGGGCAGTAGCGCTGCTTCCCAACGCCAATATCCGTAAGCCTTCATTTCTGATATTGATTGCTGCATTCACATCACGGTCATGTCGCTCGTTGCAATGAGGACATTCAAAAGACCGCACAGATAAATCCATCTTCGGCACTGGCAGCAAAGTCAAATTACACAGATGCGATGATGGGAAAAATTGACCTATTTCTAGATAGATTTTCCCGTCAAACTCCGCTTTATATTTAAGCATGGTGCAAAACATCCCCCAACCTGCATCGCTGATTGCTTGAGCGAGGTTGTGATTCTTGACCATATTCTTGAGGGCCAGGTTCTCTACCACAATCACTTGGTTCTCGTTCACTGTCTTACGGGACAGCTTGTGTAGAAAATCAGAGCGCACTCTAGCAATTTTAGAATACACTCTTGCCGCTGCAAGCTTTGCTTTGCGCCGCTTGTTTGTAGTCTTATCCTTTTTACGGGATAGTTTTCGCTGCTTACGTTTTAAGTTGCGCTCATGCTTTTTGAGGTGAAGAAGGTTCTGATATTTTGAACCGTTAGAAGTGACGGCAAAATCAATTAGCCTTTTATGAACAGGCTCTCCGACCTGTTCCACAAGAAAATTTATCTTTTGTGGAACAGGCCGGAGAGCCTGTTGCTGACAATGGTGC
>NZ_JADEWV010000446.1 GCF_015207455.1 Microcoleus sp. LEGE 07076 | reverse complement strand
AGTTTATCCCTTCTCGTGCTGCATCTGTGGCAATCAGAATGCGGAGGGGATTGCTGGCTGGGTGGCTGTTAAATGCCTGTTTAATAGCCTCGCGCCGTTCCTCGCCAATGCCACCATGAAAAACGCCGATTCGTTGGTGTTCTAAGTGAGAATTGGCGAAGGCAGATCGCAATTGTTCTTCTAAGTAACGTTTGGTATCCGTATATTCTGTGAAAATTAGGACGCGCCACTCTAACCATTGAGCATTTGGCTGCCCTAAATCTGGACACAGATTTTCTCTAATCCACTCAATTAACTTAATAATTCTCGGGTCAGGTTGATAACGAGCAGCATTGGCAATTTCCGCCATTTCTGACAAAATTTCTTGTTCTCGCTGGGTAATTTTTGATAAACTATTAGCAGTTGCCGCTGCCATTTGCGCGTCTTCTTCTGCCTGCACTTCTTCCTCTGGCAGTTCCGCCCGCTCATCATCACCTCCCGCCGATTCAGACAGCAGTTGTAAGCGTTCTAACCGCAAAATTGGCTGTTTAGAAACTTGCTTTTCTAAAGCTACTCGGTGAACTTTCAACGTGCGAGTAAAGGCTTCGATAGATGACAGCAAGCGCTTTTGCAAATTGGTAATTACTAACATCGCCGCTGCTTGGTTGCTGCGAGATTCACCTTGCAATCGCTCTTCTCGCAATTCTCGATAGTGTTGCAGCAAGCGCGAAAGTTGGAGTTCGGGTGCAGTTTCAGGCAGGTTGTCGATCGAGATCGCAATCACTTCCCTTCTCGGAAAATCATCGCCAATTTCCCGTAAGTCTCGCTTGAGACGGCGCACCATTACCGAGTCGAGTAATTTGCGATCGCGCACGGGGACACCCCGGCAAAACCGCTGCGGATCTAAAATTTCTAACAACGCTGCAAAACTATTAGAATGGCCGTTGTGAGGCGTTGCTGAGAGAAATAACTTATGTTCAAAACGAGGCGCTAAATCTCGCACAGTGCGAGTTAGCTGGGAATCAACGGCATATTTAGCACCGCTGGCAGGGGCGGCATTGTGCGCTTCATCTAAAATCAGCATCGATGCGGCTGCAAATTCGCCCAGCCAATCTCGCAGTGGGCCGGTGTAGGTTTCATCTCTGAGCAAAGCATGGGAGATGATGAAGCGGGTGTGTGTTGTCCAGGGGTTGATGCCGTACCCGCGATCGCGCCTGCAGGTGGCCACAAAGGAGCGATCGCAAATTATGAAACTGAGCCCGAAGCGGCTTTCCATTTCTTCTTGCCACTGCCGCACGACAGTAGGGGGGCAAGAAATCACTACTCGTCGCACTTTCTGGCGGATCAGCATTTCCCGCAAAATCAGTCCCGCCTCGATCGTTTTGCCCAAGCCTACGTCGTCGGCAATAAATAACCCAACTCTCGGCATGAGTAAGGCTTTGCGGAGAGGTTCTAACTGGTAAGCTTTGACTTCGATGCCTGCTCGGTAGGGGGATTGAAATAGCTTGGGTTCGGTTGAAGTAACGCAGTTCCAGCGCAGGGTGTGCAGGTAAGCTGAGAAGAGTTTAGGATTGTCGAAGCCCCGCTTCGCGACGGAATCCCAAGAGTTATTGCCGATCGCTACGGCGTCAACTTCTCGCTCCCACAGGACTTCGAGGCTTTCTCCCAAGGCATCA
>NZ_JADEWV010000445.1 GCF_015207455.1 Microcoleus sp. LEGE 07076 | reverse complement strand
CGCCAGACAGACAATGCGATCGAATTTCCATTGAGATTCATCAATTTTTACAGCCAAATCCTCAATTTTTCGATGGTACTCAGACCAAGAAATGTAAAGGTCGCTCATGCCTAATATGATTGAAATATCAAAGATATTATTAAATATTTTGAGGAAAATGACATGAATGCAGACGAACTTTTCAGACGGTATGCAGCCGGAGAACGGGTTTTTCAGAAAGTAGACCTGGCCGGGGTCAATATGTCAAGGACAAATTTGCGGGATATTAACCTGAGTCAAGCTGATTTAAAAGGTGCAAATTCGATCGGTACAATCCTTTACAGAGCCAATCTGTATCAAGCAAATATCAGCCAAGCCAACCTCTCCCAAGCCAACCTCATGTCCGCTAATTTCGGGGAATGCGAGGCGGTGGGAGCGAACTTGAGCGGAGCCATCTTGCAGAGTGCGGTGCTCGTCGGGGCAGATTTAACCGGAGCGAGTCTCAGGGGTGCAGACATGAGAGATGCCAACCTTCAGCGGGCAATTTTGATTCAAGTTTATGCCGTAAACGCTAACTTGCAAGGTGCCGACTTGACCGAAGTGAAACTTTGCCAAATCAATCTCAGCAAAGCAAATTTAACCGACGCCAACTTAACGCAAGCTGATCTCAGCCTTGCTAACCTGACTCTTGCAAATCTGAGTTGGGCAAATTTGACGGAAGCCAATCTCGAAAAAGCCAATTTGAAGGGAGCCAATTTGAGCGGAGCGAACTTGAGCTGTGCCAATCTACATCTAGCAGATTTGAGCGGAGTTTCCCTCAAGGGAGCCAATCTCCGGGGAGCCAACTTGCATCAAGCTTCTTTGCGCGGGACAAATTTGAAGGAGGCGAATCTGAGAGAAGCGATGATGCCTGAGGGCCAAATTTCTGAGTAAATAAGCTGGCAAAACAGAATTTCAAACTGCAGGGTGATGGTGGCGCACCCTGCCTTTAGTTTAATTCTTGATTTTATTGAGGCGATTTAATTCTGCCTTCGAGTGACAGTGCATTTCCACAGAAGCGGCAAAAAATTTTGTTTAATCTACAACTTTCAGCCATCCCCGCCGAACGGCGTGGAGCAAGCGGTTGATGGCTGTTTGATCTTCTTCGGTAAGACAGTCATTCAACAGCGCAGTCTGGAGCTGTTGTCGGTGAGTGGGAGTCAGCAGACCGGAGTGATATACCTGAAAGACTAGTTCTGCAATAGTAAATTGAGGTAAAAACGTTTGGGTCATCATTGTGTTTTTTTTGAACTCGCTTTTGCTATTATTCACTGATTTTCCTAAGTTTTATGTGATTCAAATACACGAGTAAATGTGATCTATTCGATCGGGATTTGTGATTTGTGTCAGCCCAACTTGGGGATCGAATCTTTCCTCATTGAGAGAGAAACTCGAAACACAAAATCCGTCCCCAGCTTTCGCTTTTGGTAACTTTGAAATCTGTAGTTTTCCTTAATTGAGTGCGACAAATCAATTAATATTTATCTCATAATATATATTTTTTTCAGTAAAATCACTTACACTATATCGCGGTAATTGGGCATGGGGCATAGGGAAGAGGGTATAGGGCGCTACCAGTTACCAATTACCAATTACCTTTTTCCGCCACCTACCTCATGTGGCCCAGAATTGCTATAAAT
>NZ_JADEWV010000012.1 GCF_015207455.1 Microcoleus sp. LEGE 07076 | reverse complement strand
CCGTCGCCCCTAACCAAGTCGTCCCCCGCGTCTCCGAATACGGTGTCTGACCCGTCGTTGCCTTCGAGGATGTCGTTGCCCAAACCGCCGCGAATCGAGTCGTCGCCGTTGCCGCCTAAAGCAAAATCGCGACCTTGGTTGCCAATGAGTTCGTCATTTCCTTCGCCCCCAAACAGCGAATCTCCTCCGTCGCCTCCCAGAAGCTGGTCGTTGCCTGCGTCGCCTTCTAGGGTGTCGTCTCCTCCGGCACCCAGGAGCGTGTCATCGCCATCTAAAGCGCGAATTCGATCGCCCTGCGGAGTTCCTAGAATAAAGTCGTTGCTGTCTGTGCCGATCAGGTTTGCCATAGGGGATACACCGCTCCTCAATAAAATTAATTGTTTTAAATTATGTCAATCGCCTGCGTGACAAGGCATTGCTGCTTGCCTACGTTAGCATAGTTGAGATTTTGTCAATTTGCTGGAGGGGCGCGGGAAATTTTCCCAGTGTCTGGAGTGGCAGCAAATAGGTTCGATCGTTCGGACTAAAGTCCAATCGCAAAGCAGAAGAGTTGAAAACCGCTATCATCACTTTTCTGACGAATGTTCGCTCGGGGGGGGACGCGATCGCACTTCTGACTAATCACCAATCACCAATGACTAATGACTTTCTTCGCTAACAGGTAACACGATCGCAAACACAGTCCCCTCGCCAGAGGCAGAATCAACTGTAATTTTTCCGCCATGTTTTTCCTCAATAATTTGACGCGCAATTGCCAATCCTAATCCCGTCCCTTTACCTACAGCCTTCGTTGTAAATAAGTGGTCGAAGATGCGAGATTTAACATCTTCTGATATTCCTTTACCAGTGTCGGCGAGATCAATTTTTACTTGTTCGCCTTCCACTCTCGTCCGAATTATAATCCGATTGGGATTGGCTGCAATTTCGCCAAATTTCCTGTCTGTATTTGATTCATCCAACGCATCGATCGCATTCGCCAGAATATTCATAAATACCTGATTGAGCTGTCCGGGAAAACACTGGATTTTCGGTAAATCTCCATACTCAGTGACTACTTCAATGGTGGGACGTTTTTCGTTAGCTTTGAGGCGATGTTTGAGGATAAGAATTGTGCTGTCAATCCCTTCGTGAATATTGAAAGAAACTTTGTAATCTTTGTCCGCACGGGAGAATGTTCTTAAACTGGTGCTGATGTTTTTCAGGCGATCGCAAGCCATGACCATTGAATTGAGAGACTTAGGAAAATCTTCTAAACTATAATCCAGGTCAATCTCTTCTGCATGATCGAGAATTTCTTCTCCGGGATTAGGAAGAGCGTCTTGATACAATTTTAAGTGTTCGATCAGATCGGCGACAGTCGGTTTAGATTGTTCGAGGCTGGCTGAAATAAAACCCAGAGGATTGTTCATCTCGTGAGCAACTCCCGCCACTAAGTTACCCAATGCCGACATTTTTTCGCTCTGCACAATTTGTAATTGAGCTTGTTGTAAATCAAGCAAAGCTTGTTGAGATTGTTGATAAAGCCGTGCATTTTCTAGGGAGATGGCGGCTTGGGAGGAAAGGAGTTTGATCAGTTGTAGGCGAGCCCTCGTGAATACCCCGCTAGTAAGTTGATTTTCCAGATAGAGAATCCCCACCAAATGACCCTGATTGATAATCGGCGTGCAACATACGCTTTGAGGTTGATGGGCGAGCATATAGTCCCCAATCAGTCCAGAAATTTCGGGTTTTAGGCGATCGATGATAACGGTTTTTTGAGTATTTTTGACATATTGAATAATCTTCCTCGGCACATCTTGACAAGTATCTAAGGGTTGGGAATCAAGAACAGTTTGGATCTCTTCAGAGTTGGTCTGATAATTGACAGAAGTCATTGCTCTGACTTGCCAATTCCCATCTTGCAGGAGAATCAGAGCCGATTTTTTCGCCCCAGAGTTTTCTAAGAGAATGCGGGTGAGGCTAGTCATCAATTCATCGAGTTCAATACTACTAGAAATGGCCCCGGCAGCTTTGAGGATGGAGGCGAAATCTAGGGCATCGGAAATCTTGCTACTGCTGCTGTGAGTAGATGTCGAAATTGATGTATGGGCAATGGTGGCGATCGTTTCTAGGGGATTTAGGTTGAGTAGTCGCTGTTGCAGAATGGGTTGGAGTAGTTGGGGATAGCGTTTTTCTAGGTCGTCGGTTTTGGCTTGTGCACCCCAGCGCGCATAACCGTAGTAGGCTTCAGTCATATAGACTTGAGCAATTTTTTCTTTGCCCCAATGAAGGTAGAATTTAGCGGCGAGTTCGTTGGCTAATGCTTCTTCTTGAATATAGCCGTTTTCTTTGGCTCCAGAAATGGCGCGATCGTACAAATCGATCGCCTCAATTTTATTTTCCAAAACGCGACATTTTTCTGCTTCAACCAAGTCATATTTGTGTTGAAAGTTCATCGGCGCGTGGTAAGCGCGATGGTGCAGTTTGGTCTGGTTTTCAGAAACGCGATCGAGGACTGCCGTTTTGTCTGTCACCTCCGAAAAGTCAACCAAGGCTGTCAGAGAATCATAGAAGTAAAAAATGGGTGTGCTAATCTGACCTGCGCCGGCGGCTAAGGTTTGGCGTGCTGCCACCACATCTTGTTTTGCCTCAACCATTTCGTTGAGCAAATAGGAAGCTGTCAGCCGATAAACCCAATACATATGTAATCCGGTTAAATCATTAGAAGTAGTTAAGGTATGATGCAACTCCTTTTGGGCAGTCAGCATAGCCTCATTTCGAGTCGCTTGTAATCGCCGGATAGTTTGCAAAATAGTAAAAATGTAGTTTGAGTTCGTGACGATGTTTAGCTTCAGAAGTGTGGCGAGATAAATTTCTATTTCTGCCCGCAGTGTCGTTAATTCTTTGCCAACAGCATAGGAAAATTGACAATGATTGGAAGCACTGTAGCCAGTAGATTCAAAATCACCCACTTCTAGCCCAATTTTGAATGCTTCTGTCAGTAGAGGCAAACTATTTTTAAAGTGGGATTTATGGTGAAAAATCAAAGCTCCGACAACCATATTCACCTTTGCCTGAACAGGTGGCACTTTAAACTTCTCCGCCAGTTTCAATCCTAGCTGACCAAATTCATAGGCTGCATCGAAGTCTTCTAAAACACCGCTTAATAAAACAGCATACGCACTGTAGCCAAAAGCAGAGAGGGCTGTATTACCTACTTGCATCGATAGTTTGATTTGAGCTAAAACGACAAAGGGAAACAGTAAGGGGGCAGAATTATAAGAGGCTGGCGTAATACTCGACAGTAACTGTATACTTGCCAAAGATATCGCGTCTGTCATCAAAGGCAAATCAAGTAAATCATGGGCAGTTCTGCCATTGAGTAATATAGCCACTTCTTGCATGGCTGGGACAATATCTGCGGGTGTTGGTTGTTGGGGTAGATGAATATTGAGTTGCTCTAGGGCGTTTCGTGCGATCGCGATCGCCTCTGAAAACTGACCCTGATTGCTATGGGCTTGAATCTGGATTTCATAGGTTTTAACCAGGTCAAGAGGAGCCAGTTTTTGAGCTAAGATCGCGCTCACACACTGCTCCATTTGAGCAAAATCACCACAGAGATAAGCCGCTGATGCTGCACCTTCATGCAATGCCAGCATCAGGCTGGTTTGGTTCTGCCAGCCACCCAGATCGTCTAGAAGAGCTAGACCTGTCCTGCAATACTTCAGGGCGGGTTCGTAGGCATTAGCTGCTTTGGCTTTGCTTCCAGCAATTAAATTGAGTCGGGCGAGATTGGTTGTTTCCAGTGGATCGACTAGAAGTGCGATCGCGCTATTCCAGTGGTTGACAATCTCAAAAATATTGGCTTCTAGTTCTGCATCTGGGGTATTTTGTCGCAGCAAGCGAGCAATTGTTAAATGAGTTGACTGTTGTCGATCTTGTGGAATCAGAGAATAAGCGGCTTGTTGGACGCGATCGTGCAAAAAACGATATTTGGGATTGACCGTATTTTGCATATCCGATTTCTCTCTCCCCTGAAAGAACTTATAGATTTGGCTCGTGGGGAGAATCAAACCTTCTTGTAAAGCTTTCCACAAGGCCGTTGCTGCATCGGTTTGAGACTGCTCAGAAACGATCGCCAAGGTATTCAAATCAAACTGATTGCCCACACAAGCCGCTAACTTCAGCACCTGTTGCGTTGTGGCTGGCAATTTCTGCAATTGCGTTGCCATAAACTCCACCACATCATCGGTGAGAGACAGCGCGTTCACTTGAGCGATATCACATTCCCAATAGCGTTGAACTTGATCGAAGGTAATTTGTCCATCGTCATGCAGCGCTTTGAGAAACTGCGTTGTGAAAAAAGGATTGCCTTGGGTTTTGCGATCCACTAATTCAGTCAAAGGTTGAGCCAACTGTGCATCACAGTTCAATGTATCTGCAACCAATTGATTTGTATCTGCCAAACTCAATGGTTGCAACGTAATAGTATTCACTCTTGCACCAGTTTTGACCATTTCATCCACTGTCAATATAAATGGGTGAGCCGGGAATACTTCATTATCTCGATAAGCACCCAACACCAATAAATGCCCTGTATCCTGCATCAACAGTTGCAATAATTTCAGCGATGCCAAATCTGCCCACTGCAAGTCATCCAAAAATATCACTAAAGGATGTTCTCGGCTGGTAAATATTTGCACGAATTTCTGCATCAGCAGATTGAATCGATTTTGGGCCGCACTGCCTGATAACTCTTGAGCAGGGAGTTGAGTACCGATTATATTTTCTAATTCGGGAATTACCTCAATCAAGACTTGTCCATTGTCTCCAACTGCTGACAGAATTTTGGTTTTCCAAGTTTGCAGTTGCGCGTCTGATTCTGATAGTATTTGTGCGAGCAAATCTCGGAAGGCTTGGACAAATGCACTCAAGGGAATGTTGCGCTGGAATTGATCGTATTTGCCTTTGATGAAATAGCCGCGCTGTCGCACAATGGGTTTGTGGACTTCGTTCACTACTGCGGTTTTGCCGATGCCGGAGAAACCCGCTACTAACATCATTTCTGTTGCGCCTTTGCTGACTCTTTCAAATGCTTGGAGTAGGGTTGATACTTCGGCCTCTCGTCCGTATAGTTTCTCTGGTATGATGAAGCGATCGCACAAATCTCTCTGACCTATTTCAAAACCTTCTATTCTACCATTTTGTTGTATTTGACTCAAACATAATTCTAAGTCAAATTTCAGCCCCAAAGCACTCTGATAGCGGCTTTCAGCATTTTTTGCCATCAACTTGCTGACAATCTCCGAGAGTACAGGCGCAATTTTTGGATTGATTTGATGCAGCGATGGCGGTTGTTTGGCAATATGAGAGTGTACCAATTCCATCGCATCGTTGGATTGAAACGGCAATTCTCCCGCCAGCAATTCATAAAAAGTCACACCCAAAGAGTAAAAATCAGTGCGGTAGTCAATGCCGCGATTCATCCTGCCCGTTTGTTCGGGTGACAAGTAGCCGAGTGTCCCTTCGAGTACGTTAGGATTCATCAGGGTTTGAGTTTCCCTAGGCAGCAAAGATGCAATACTAAAGTCAATTAGTTTGACTTGTTTGGTTTGGGGATTAATCAGAATATTGACTGGTTTAATGTCTTTGTGAATGATGCGGTGGCGGCCAAGTATGTCTAATGTACTGCTGATGTCGATCGCCATTTGCAAAAATTCGCTTAAATTCGGCGCAGTTTCCCCTTGTTGAGTCCATTCCTTCAGAGAGATTCCCCCGAAATCTTCCATTACCAGCGCATAGCTGTTTTGGTAAGCTTTTAAGCTGTATGTTTCGATGATTCCTGGTAAATTGAGGTTTTTGGCAATGGTATATTGATTGCGAAACTGCATGAGTTCACTGAAGCTGGGATATTCGCTGTGCAGGACTTTGATGGCGACTGGCTGTTTGTCGCTAGTACGGAAACCTCGATAAACTAGGGTGCGAGTGCCTGAGTAAATGCGATCGATAATTTCATAACCTGTCAATGTAAAATTTTGAGTTGTCATACTTTTATTATCTGCCTAATCCGTAGACTATTTGTAGCTTAGCAGAAGGAAATTGAATTTCCAACTCCAGTGATTATCAAGTAAAATGAACATGACATAGATCGCTGAATAATTGTGATTCATGTCACTGAAATAACGCAGTTCTTAAACTAATCACATTCTATATTCATGAAAAACTAAATAGCAGCATCCAGATGGGAATAGTGAATAATAGACTAAGGCAGCCGATGCCGATCGCAGTTACGGCTAATTCGCGATCGAGATTAAAAACTTCAGCCAGCAAAGTAGTACCAAAAGCCGGAGGCATTGCCATTTGCAGCACCAGCGAAAGCCGCGGCGCGCCCGCAATGCCAACAAACGTTAAACCCGCGCCAATTACCAAAGGAATCAACAGCATTTTAATCGCCAGACAACTCAAAACTTGTTTGAGATTGTGCAAAGAATTCAACTTGCTCAACTGCATCCCGATCGCAATCAAAGATAAACTAATTACAGCCCAAGCACCAGTTGTTAGCAATGCTTCGATTTGTGTCGGCAGCGGCCAATTGCGCGAGACAAATCCCACAGCCAGAGCCCACAGTGCCGGATTCTGCAAAATTGCCCGCAGGGGAGTTAACCAATGCTGATGCCGATCGCTGTTACCGCAGCCAGAGGCGATCGCAATTCCGAGTATATTGATTGCCATTCCAGTGCCCAGCAAGTCATAAAACAACGACCAAGCAAAGTGTTCCGATCCCAATAAAGACAAGCTGACGGGAATGCCTAAAAAACCAGTATTGCCAAACATCGCCGCTAATAAAAAACTGCCTCGATTCGGCAAACTCCAGGCAGTTGTGTGTTCCGAGGTATTTTTTGCGAGCCGGTTAAGAGTCTTGAAACGTCCAGCGCTGACTAAATATATCAAAAGCCAAGCGAGTCCCCCACCTGCTACAATTGCCGTCCAAGCTGTCAGCGGTGCTATCAAAATAGTACCAGACAAATTGGCGCGGCGGATGAAAGCAACAATGCTCAACGGTGTGCCAAAAAAGAACAAAAACTTAGCTAAATATGTAGCACAGCTTCTCGGTAGCAGGCTGCCAAAAATGAATCCGATTGCTACCCATCCGATCAGATTTAGATAAAGTTTGAGCAGCGGATTGTCTAAATTAAGCATTATTGATTAAATATTTTAGGACTGGCGCAAAAAGTGGTTTGACGCGCTACTCATAGCGGTGAGGTACGCAGTGCATTAGTGTGAACAATTGCCTAAAATCCTTGATAAATCTCGTTTATAGCTTAGTCTAGATCCCCCTAAATCCCTCTTAAAAAGGGGGACTTTGAGTGCTTCCGGTTCCCCCCTTCTTAAGGGGGGATCGAGGCCCTAATCGTCAGACAGTAGAGCGATCGCACTTTCCCTACAATAACTAAGTATTAATGCTTATTTAGCCTACCAGATAATTTTCCACACAGGCCTTGACACCCACAAAATGCCGTGTCAAGATAGTATTGACGAATAAGTCAACACAGGTGAAAAGTATGGCACGGCACTTCAAACAATCATCTCAGATCAAAAGTTCCAGCAGCCAAGCAGCCTCGAATAATCGCACCAAATTTACGCTCTACAATTTTGCCGGAAACGAAAAAGCATTCTATTTAGTCGATCGCACAAATCTCGAAAGAAAGCCCGGGGATATCCCCGAAAAATCCGTCGCCCACAGCATCATCATTATCGATCGCTCCGGCTCAATGTATTATGACTTAAAGCCGCTGAAAGAAACCCTAGTCAAGCTTTTGACCTTAGACGAATACAACAATTACCAGCTAATAATCAGCTTAATTTCCTATGCTGACAATCGGGATGTAATTTCTCACTTCCAGCGAATTCCGATTCAAGAAGTGATGAAGTTTGACTCTCAATACATCAAAGAAATTCAAAAAATAAACACCGCTGGCTGTACCTGCATATCGCAGTCGATGGAACTAGCTAAATCTCTGGTGAAAGCGGGAGAAGTGACAGCAATTAATTTGCACACAGACGGTTATGCCAATGACCCCAGTGCTAATTCCGAATCTGCAAAACTAGCAGAAATTTGCGAAGAACTCAAAGACATGGATGTGTTTGCAAATACCATATCCTATGGCTGTGCTGACTTCAAATTGCTCTCCAAAATTGCCAACACCTTATCGGGAAATTGCATCCGCGCTGGCGAAGTCAAAATGGTTTATGATGCTCTTTATGAAAGTACAAAACTGTTAGGCGGTTCCGTTGCGCCACCGCTGGAAGAACCGTTAATCAAGGAATACGATTATCAAGTTTTTGTTTCCAAAACTGGCAGGAAAATCAGCGGTTCATCGAGTACGCTGAAAATCTGCGGGCTGAAAGCAGACGATGCAGGATTGTTTTACAAGTATCAGCAAGTCACCAAAGAAGAGTATGATAAACTAGATATTCCGGTTGCTCAAACTGATGACTCGGTGTTTGCTTTTGCCAAAGCTAACCTTGCTGATGGCAATTTAAATACGGCGAAGTACGCGCTGGCGAGTACCTTCGACGCGACTTTGACGGAAAAACACGCTAAAGCCTTGACAAATGCTCAAATAGCCGAGTTTACGGAGGATTTGGAACAAGCTGTGTTTGCGCCTGATGTGTTGCAAAATCATCAAATTGGCGATCGGGTAAAAGTCAGCGACAAAATTTCCCTGCTGGAGCTAGTCAAGATATTAGAGGAAAACAGCAACAGCATCATCATCAACTTGAAACACTTGCAAGAAAACTATCAGCGCAAAGGTTTAAAACGAATTGAAGGAAAGCGCGACGAAAACGGCAACCTTGTCAAGCCTTGGCTGAAAACAGAATTTTTAGATGGTGGCGAATACGTGCGGATGGGTTCATTTGCAATCAATCAAAATACTGCTACCATCAATATGCTGATTACCAGGAAAGTTAAACTGGTAAAAGTTGAGGATGGAAGTGCGATCGCAGAAGTGGCAGGAATTCTGGTGACAGACCTCAATACTTTCAACAACTATAGCATTGTCAGCGACGGCGAAGTTAATATCAAGTCGCTGCGAACCAAAATCAGCAGCAAACCCGTGTTTGACTTGCTCAACAAATGCGGTGTCCTCCAACAAGACGGCTTGCCTGCGGGAGATTTTGACTTCCATTCGGAGTATGATATTAACTTAGAAAGTTTGCCGCTAGTGCCTTTTGACGGACGTTACAGCAGCCTTGACGGAGTGTTTGAGGAACTCGCCAACATTAAAATTCTCTCCAGCATCCTCTCGGCTCATTTGAAAGAAGAATCCGAGAGTTATACGGCTCAACAGTTGGAAGAGTTGAAACAGCACTATCTGTCGAAAAGCCTTTACCTCAACTTTCCGACGACGACGGAATATACGGAATTGAAAAGTGCGATCGCCAACGGTGAAGTAGATTCGCGAGTCAGCTACAAAATCGACATCGGCAGCAAAAACATCCTCAACTTCGGCAAATTCCACTCAGCCAACAAATTTCTCGATCGCCTTTACGAAGTTTACCACAAAAACACTGGCGAAAAACTAGCAAAACCCACCTTTGACATCACCTTAGATGAGCCTGTTGTCTTCGCGCACAAAACGCTGTCATCCCGCACCAAAATCACCAAAGTTGACGACTTGATGAAACTGATTTTCGATGACTTTTTGGGGTTGGAGGATAACGGAATTGTTAGCGCTACTTTAGCCAAAGTTGGCGCAGACAGTTTGCTGCGCCTTTTGCAAGCAAAATGGCAGGGAGAAGATGTCAATCGAAACGAGTTTGTCGCTGCTTTAACCCGTGCAAACGAGCGACTAGAAACCTACGCCGAAAAAGTGTACGCTGAGAAAGTTTCGCCGCTAGTTTTCTACATCGGTTCAACCGGACTTATTCCCGATGAAATGGAGGCAAAAGCGGCGACTGCGGATGAACTTAGCTCTAAGTATGGCAACTTACAATTTTCTAAAGATGAGCAAGAGGGGATGTTTTTTGAAGTGGGCGACTGCATTATTAGCGTGTATGCTAAGAATGAGTATTTCACCGTAGGAAAGTAGGAATTAGGGTGGGCATTTGCCCACCTTGCTCAAATATGGTAGATTGAAATCAACTGTAAAATATAGTATATGGTAATATTACAAGGCAAAAAATATGGATACACCACCACTGCCACAACCCCAACTCGATCGCACACCGATCGCTTTCGATCAATACGCAGCCTACACACCCGAAAAACTAGAACTATGGGATGGTTTCTATAACTATGGAGGGCAAGACTTGACAGGTTTTTATCTTGCAGTATTGGCAAATATGGGGTTACGCAAAGCTGTGCGCCATGTACCGCTTTCACTATGGCTACAGGCAATTCAAGAGTTAGCTTTGCAAAATCCTAAACTCAACTTTGATACTGAGATTGGGGAAGCTATGCTGAACCGCTTGAATCGAGGATTGGAAGATTTGCAAGCAGTTGCGGAGTATTTGGAAGAACAAGGTTAATTGCGGTACAAACAGCAAAAATGAAACGCGATTTAACTGGTTCCCAGGCTCCTGCCCGGGCACCCAGAGCAAGAGGCTCTGCCTCGCTTGGGAAAAAGGAGGCAGAGCCTCCGGATATGCGTTACCAGGCCTGAGCCTGGTAACGAGTAATAACATCTTGTAGGGGCGGTGCCCCCGTGCCCGCCCTCCACTCAAAACGGAATTTCCTCATCTTCATCTTCCACAGTCCTAGCCGTCATCCGCCAACTGGTAATATAATCAATTTTCACATCAATTTTGTTAATCGCATCCCCTAACTGCTTTTGGATGTATTGAGTCAGCGTCACCATAAAATCTAATTCAACTCCCGCAGACTGCGCCAGTTTAGCCAACCTAGCAAAATCCACCTTCAAAATCGAAGAACTAGATAACTTAAACTCAGGAGTATTGCTCTTATTTTGCACCAACATTGCTTTTTTGATCCGCTCTTTCAGATGCTCAACTTCCGAATCCAACAACTTCCATTCCGGCAAAATTTCTTTGTACCTTTTCCCCAATGCTGTGAAATCCTCAGTCTCCGGTTGCGGCGCAATTTTCTTAGTAGATTTCCGCCGCTGCTGTAGGTTGGAATTCAACCGCCAACTAGCAATATCCTCAACTTGCAAAGATGGATCGGCGATGAGTTTTCCTAACTGTTTTTGAATTTCTTTAGTCAGCGTCACCGGAAAATTTAACTCAATTCCCTCAGTTTGTGTCAGCCTCGCTAGCGTCATAAAATCAACTTTCATCGTGATCGAACTGGAAAGCTGAAAATAAGAACTATCTTTGAGATTTTGCGCCAGCATCCCCGCTTTAAATCGTTCTTTAACTTCAGCAATTTCTGCATCTAGGGGCTTCCACTGAGATTCTATTTCCTGATATTTTTCGCCCAATGCTGTCAAGTTTTCTGTGGCGGGATCTGGGTAACACTCTTCCAGGATTTCTCGCAAGCGGCTGTGTACTCTAGCTAAATAAACCGCGTCCATCTTGGCATATTCTAGCTGCTTCTGCGTCAGGGGACGCTTGGCCCAATCGCCGCTTTGTTCTGTTTTATCTACATAAGCAATGCCGCAAAGTGTTTCGATTAATGTTTTGAGTTGTCGGTTGGGTAATGGCAGAATGTAAGCTGGAATCTGTCTCGACATTTGCAACGTGCAAGTGACATTTTGGGCATCGTCATTGCCCAGAAATCTGATGTCATAGCTGGCGCTGTGGAAGACTTTTTCAATATTTTGGTTTACCATGATTTGGCTGATGAAATTTTTTGCCAATTCAGGTTTATCTAATACATCTAGTAAAAACGTGGCATCTCCCGTCCCATCTGTGGAGTCTGCTAATACTTGAATTAGAGATAATCGGGGGTTGGATTTATAGTCTGCTATTTCTGTGTCAACCCACAGGATTTTAGCTTTGGAAATTTTAGCGATGAGTGCTTTGATGTCGTTCGCTGCTGTTAAATAAGGCATTTTTACAGACTTTTGCTATTAACTTTTTGATTCTATTATGCTATAGCAATTATCGGATCGATTGTCAAGTATTTGTCTGCTTTTAGTCGCTATAGCGAGAGTGCAGTCACTACCCTACAAGTTGTTAACAGTTGACACAACATACCCAGATTGAGATAAAATGATCGCAGGACGATCGCTCAATCTGAATTTTGATTAAACCCCAGCCAAATCAGCCATGTCTGAGCAGATAACTCTTGACCCAAGTCAATACCCCGATACGACACAACTCGTACAAGAAGACGATACTCCCTTGGATAGTTTCATTAACGAAAAACAACAGCGACTGCTTACGGAAGTTCTCTCTGGATATGAGTTAAATGATGGTATTCCTTTCATTGTCGCAGCCAATGTGGGTATCTTCCGTACTGTTCGGCATCCGGCGATTGTTCCTGATATATTCCTCAGTTTAAATGTGACTGTTGCGGATAGTTGGGATAGGCGAGATGTTCGTTCCTATTTACTCTGGGAATTTGGCAAACCTCCCGAAATTGCGATCGAAATTGTTTCTCCGACTCCGGGGAATGAATTGGGTAGCAAATTTACTGATTATGCCCTAATGGGTGTAATGTATTATGTTGTTTACGATCCTCTTGGTGAATTGAGCGATCGCCCTTTACAGATGTTTCAACTACAAGGAGGGCGTTACGTACCGAAAATCGATACTTGGTTTCCCTTAGTCGATTTAGGTTTAACCCTCTGGCGTGGTGTCTTTGAAAGTGTCAATGATACTTGGTTAAGATGGTGCGATGCTGAGGGTAATGTTATTCCTACTGTGGAGGAATTAGCCTCCAGACTATCTCAAACTCAGTCACAGTTAACTGAATCTGAGGTACAGTTATCTCAAACTCAATTACAATTAACTGAGGCTCAAAATCAGACAAAACAAGCTTTACTGCAAGGAATTCAGTTAGGTTTACAGCTTAAGTTTGGCAGTTCCGGATTAGAGATTTTTGGAGAAATTTCTGCCATTGACAATCTGAATTTACTGCAAACTATAACTTCTAGGTTGTTAACAGTTGAGGGTTTAGAAGACTTACGACAAATTTATTTGTCATAACTTACCCAAAACATCTCATGAAATATCCTGACTCACGACTTATGCAGTAAACCTTAAGAAAGTGGGTTTTTATACCAGAAACGATCGCAATAAGCTGTCGCGCAAATAAACATTGCATATTCAGGGCCCGCTCTCCTGCCCACCCCAGTCATTGTTTGGTTGTTTTTTACATAAAATTTAAATGCCGCAACAGCTTAACGATACTTTTTTCTATAAAAACTCGGTTGAGGCATGATTGGGTAGAAAACTGCGAAAGGTCGATTCACGGGATAGCTAAGTCGATCGCACTATTGAGGATTCCCGCGAACTTCCTCTAAGAACCAGTTGCCTACTTCTGTATTGTCCGTCTGGCGACTGCGGCGCAAACCTTCCTCTAACAAAGCAACTTTTAACCCTGGCAAAATTTGAGATTCTGTCAGACGTTCGCTTCCCCGGTTAGCAGTAATTTTAAAAGCAATAACTTGGGCTTTCTGTACGTCTACCACCCAATATTCAGACACTCCTAATTCTTCATAAATCATTCTTTTTGTGCCCAAATCGTCAACAAGAGAACTGTCGGCAATTTCAATTGCTAAATCTGGGGAAACTGCGCTATCCAAATTCACTACCGAACTGCCACGAGATGCCATTTGTACCCGGTCTCCGATGTAGTAAGAAGCATCAGGTTGAGCGCCTCTGACACCTGTTTTGGCGTAGCTACAGTTGACCAGCAGTCTCATTTTTATACCTTTAGCAATGCCAAATAAATTGATTAAAATAACGATAATTCCGTTGTCATCAGCATGATCTGGCCCGACTGCTGCCATTTCAATCCTCAACTGTCCGTTGTAGTAGTAGCATTTTGCGCGATCGTACTCCGGCTGTTTAATGATTTCTATATATTTATCCCAAGTCGCTGTAACCCAGGTATCAGTTAGTAATTTGGTTTGGAGTTGACTCATCATTACCTCACCGGAAAAAATCTTTGACTTTTGAGCGAAAACTTTTGAGTAGGGGCGATCGCATTTTAGCTTGATTCTTTAGTCGGCGTCCGGCGGACATCGTTTGTATAGACGCGGTTTCAACCGCCGATCGCACTTTTACCCTTCAGCAGTAAGGTGCACCGCAGCGCACCCTACAAACTATTAACCTATGACTCCTCTGTCGCTTCCTCAGATGCCGCTTCTTCGATCGATTCTTCACCGACTGGCGGCACTAACGCCACAGCTACGATCGAATCATCCTCATCCAACCGCTGCACCCGCACGCCCGTTGCAGTGCGCGATTGGGTGGAAATTGCACTCACAGCCTGACGGATAATAATACCTCGGTTGGTAATAATCATCAACTCATCGCTGTCGTTGACAATTCGCAGCGCAGCCACATAATCTTTAGCCTTTTTCGACTTGAATTTAGTAGCCGTCAATCCCTTGCCAGCGCGTCTTTGCAGGCGGAATTGAGAAACTGGAACCCGCTTGCCATAGCCGTTGCTAGTGATTACCAATACCGATGGAACTTCGCTGCTAACTGCGGCAATTTCTTCGGCATCTTCGCCTTCAATTTCCTCAGCTTGCAGTTCTAATCCTTCCTCTTCCAATTCCACATCTTCAGCTTCTAATTCAGCAATTTCTGCTCCTTCAAATTCCAATTCTCCCGTTTCTAGCAGAGCAATTTCTGCTCCTTCAAATTCCAATTCTCCCGTTACCAGTTCAGCAATTTCGGCAATAATTGAACTCGGCAAAATGTCCATGCTAATCAGCTCGTCGCCCGATCGCAATTTCATGGATTTTACACCTCGAGTCGCGCGGCCGACCGGGCGCAACTGTTCGTGATTTGTGCGGAAATGAATCGCCATACCTTGGCGCGTGCCGATGATGATGCTGTCACCAACTTTTGCTCTCCGCACCCAGCGCAGTTGGTCGCCTTCTTCTAGAGAAATCGCGATCAAACCGTTAGTGCGGATGTTGCCAAAAGCTGAAAGTGCGGTTTTCTTGATATAGCCGCCGCGAGTTAGCATCACCAAGTATTCTTCGCTGGTAAATTCTGTGACTGACACCATAGAAGTGATTTTTTCTTCTATAGGAATCGGCAGCAGTTGCACCACGGGAGTGCCGCGCGCTGTCCGCGAACAGACGGGAATTTGATAAGCTTTGACACAGTAAACTACGCCTCTGTCGCTGAAGAACAAAACGCTATCGTGATCGCAACAAGAAAGGAAATGTTCTACTCCGTCGTCTTCCTTCATTTTCGCGCCTGCTTTGCCACGAGTAGCGCGGCTTTGGGCCTCGAAAGTGCTGACAGGCATCCGCTTGATGTAGCCTTGCTCTGTGATCAGAATAATTGCTTGTTCGTTGGCAATTAAATCTCTTTCATCGATTTCTCCTTCGGCGTGTTCGATGACGCTGCGTCTAGGAGTAGCGATTTTGGTTTGGATTTCGACTGCTTCAAATTCAGCGATTTCTAAGATGCGTTCCCGGCGCGCTAAGATATCTTCCAAATCGGCAATTTTAGCTCGCAGTTCTTCGTGTTCTTGCTGAATTTTTTGCGCTTCTAAGGCGGTCAATCGCCGGAGCTGCATTTGCAAAATTGCATCAGATTGCTGTTCTGAAAGACCGTAATTATCCATCAATTGCTGTTTCGCTGCGGCGGAGTCGGCAGCGGCGCGAATCAAGTGAATAATTGCGTCTAAGTTGTCTAAGGCAATTAATAAGCCTTGCAGGAGGTGGTCGCGTTCTTCTGCTTTGCGGAGTTCGTATTGAGTCCGGCGAGTAATTGTCTCAATTCGGAAGTCTAGGAAGACATTCAGGAATTGGGAGAGCGTCAGTAGTTGGGGTTCCCCGTTTACTAGCGCTAACATATTGGCTCCAAAGTTTGATTGGAGCGGTGTTTGTTTGTAGAGGTTGTTGAGGACGACGCGGGGATAGGCATCGCGTTTGAGTTCGATCACGATCCGCATTCCGTCTCTATCGCTTTCGTCGCGAATGTCGGAAATTCCATCTAATCTTTTGTCGTTTACCAGTTCCGCAATTTTCTCAATTAACGCTGCTTTGTTTGTTTGGTAAGGCAGTTCGGTGATAATAATTGCTTCTTTGTCGGGGCGGCCGGCGTGTTCGATGGTTTCAATGCCGGCGACTCCGCGCATGGTAATCGAACCGCGCCCGGTGGTGTAAGCATCGCGAATGCCACCTCTCCCCAGAATTTGTCCTCCGGTGGGAAAGTCCGGGCCGGGAATGTACTGCATCAATTCCAGGTCGGTAATGCCTGGATTGTGGATTAGCGCTACCAAACCGTCAATTATTTCGCCCAAGTTGTGCGGCGGAATGTTGGTTGCCATTCCCACGGCAATCCCGGAGGAACCGTTGAGCAAAATTTGGGGGATGCGTGCGGGGAGCACGAGGGGTTCTTGCTGGGAACCGTCGAAGTTGTCGCCGAAATCTACTGTTTCCGAGTCGATGTCGCGCAGCATGGAATCGCTAGTCAAAGCTGTGAGACGGCATTCGGTGTACCGCATGGCAGCGGGCGGGTCGTTGTCAACTGAACCGAAGTTGCCGTGGCCGTTGATCAGGCGTTCCCGCATGGAGAAATCTTGAGCCATCCGCACTAGGGCATCGTAAACCGCTGTATCTCCGTGCGGGTGATACTTGCCGAGCACCTCCCCGACGACGCGGGCGCATTTGCGGAATGGTCGATCGGGAGTCAAGCCCAATTCGTTCATGGCGTAGAGAATGCGTCGGTGAACCGGCTTGAGACCGTCCCTGGCATCTGGTAGCGCCCGACCGACTATGACGCTCATGGCGTATTCCAAGTACGATCGAGACATCTCACCACCCAGATCCGTCGGGATTATCCGCGACTCAGAGATACTCATAGGTTGAAAAACTCCGTTAAAACTTTAAATTTGACCGCTATAAATCTCAAAAATGCGATAAAATCGATTTGGATTCAGTAGAGCTGCCAAATATTGCAAATTACTCCTAAAATTATATCACAATTTGCCTTTGACTTTATGGGAAAGTGGCCAGAAAGATTCAGGGACGAAACGAGGACAATTGATGATTTGGTAGTTGGTGATTTAGTCATCAATTTGCCGAAACTAGAAAGGTTTTTTGATGCGGTCTGGTTTGATGCTTTGGTGATTTATTTTGAGGGTTCGATAAAAATTTTAAAGCAAGCATCGATCGGGCAAGGTTTAATGCGTGTTCTTCAAGAGAGCGCACGGGTTAGGTCGGCTTTGGGTTCTATGGAAGTGCTGGGAATCAAACAAAAAAAAATACAAAAATCAGATGCTTCTAATTAAAAGGGTTCCCAGAACGCAATGAAAATTTCAAAAAGCTTTCTGCCGAATAGAAGCAAACAGACAATTCTTCAATCTAAAACCTAAAAACTAAAATCTGCCGATGCTACCTGTCATCTACTCCCCCGATTTCTTGCTGCACAAGACTGGAATGCTTCACCCAGAGCGACCAGAACGTTTAACGGCGATCGCCAATGCTCTGAAAGCTGCTCCGATCGCCGATCGCATTGAGTGGCAACTGCCTACGCCAGTGGCGGAGCGCGAACCGGAACTGATCGCGGCGATCAAAAAAGTTCACGCGCCAAGATACATCAAAGAAGTCGAACATTTGGCTCGTCGGGGAGGCGGCTACCTCGACGGCGATACGCCGATTTCTGCAGAAAGTTACGATGTAGCGCTGCTGGCGGCGAGTGCTTGGCTCGATGGGGTCGATCGAGTGCTCGCAGGAAACGCACCAGCTTTTGTGCTGGCCAGGCCGCCGGGACACCACGCTGAGAGCGACCGCGCCATGGGATTTTGCTTGTTTTCCAATGCTGCGATCGCCGCTCACTACGCCCTGGAACAGCCGGGAATCAACCGCGTAGCCGTCCTCGACTGGGACGTGCACCACGGTAACGGCACTCAGTCCTTGGTGGAAAACTACCGACAAATTGCCTACTGTTCCCTGCACCAATCTCCCTGCTATCCGGGAACGGGAGACTCAGACGAGCGCGGCACCTACGACAACGTGCTGAACATTCCGCTGTATCCGGGCGGCGGCATAGCTGAATACCTGAACGCCTTTGAATCTCTTGTGGTACCGTTTTTGTCAAATTTTCAACCGGATTTGTTGATTGTCAGCGCAGGTTACGACGCTAATGCGTCGGATCCGCTGGCGAGCATGACTCTGGTGCCGTCAGATTTCGGTACTTTTACCGGATATTGCTTGCAAATCACCCGCCGCATTGCTTTTGGTTTGGAGGGGGGTTACGCCCTGAAAGAGTTGGCTGAGTCGGTGGTGGCAACTATTGACCGATGCCTCAATTAGCTGGATAATTGGCAAGCGAGGCAAACGAGGAGGAAAACGGATTAGTAAGGGATTGAGAGCAATGGCGGGCGATCGGCTCCCCTGAGATTGGTCGATCGCCCGATCGCCCGATCGCCCGATCGCCCCTCTCCCGTCTCCCCTCTTCCTTCTCCCCTCTTCCTTCTTCCTTCTTCCTTCTTCCTTCTTCCTTCTTCCTTCAAAATCAGTGACGGGGATCACAAATTAAAAAGATCCGAGTCACTGGGCGTCAAAGTCTCAGTCACAGACTTTTAGCGCAAAAATCACACGGTGTAAATGTTTTCGATCGCCTAAATTGGCGCTCCCGGAAAGCATAATATAAATACAAGGATCGTGTGAAAATTTTATTTATCTCAATCAATTAGGAGGTTTATCATGTCAGTTTCCCAAATGACACTCGAAGAATTATTTGGCCAGGTCATGTTCTCCAGCGTCGTGACTCGCCACGACCGGAGACAGCTCAGATACGCGCTCTTAGAAAGAACGCTGAATGAAGATGAGTATGCCATCATCAACCGACTGCTGTACAACGTGCGCCGCGGTTGGGTAAAAATTATCGATTAAAGCCGTGCCAGCCAACTCCCGCTCAGGAGTTAAAAGTAGAACTTGCCACTAGGGGAAGTTTTTCGCGTTTCATAGTGGGATAGACAGTTTTAGGTATTTGAGAGCGGTGTTAAATCATGAAAATCGCGATCGACATGAGCCTATACGTAGAGATAATTATAAAATAACAGGTTTCGGGTGCATATCTAGTTGTTGGTCAAAAATAGTGAGTTTTGAGTCGATCGCCCAAAAGTTAGAGTGACCTCAAAACTCATTATTTTTGCCAAAAAATCAATCGTATAAAAATAAACAAAACGCGGTATCCGATAAACAGGCCCCGGATTGAGCCTTGGTTGAGGGCGGGTACGAGATGATTGGTTTTAGGCTGTAGATGGTTAGCCTAACCCGCCAGTACAAGTTAAATTTACAAGGAATTGGCATTGGTCGATCGACCATTATGCAATTTAAGCGCAGAAGTGTCAAAATATTAACAACCAGTTCATCCCCAAAATATATGGCTCCCGCCGTTTTAATTGAAAATCTTCAGAAACGCTACGGCACTGTAGAAGCCGTTAAAGATGTTTCCTTCAAGGTAGAACCGGGGGAAATATTTGGTTTGCTAGGCCCCAACGGTGCTGGTAAAACCACTACCCTGCGGGTACTTTGTACTTTAACATCGCCAGACAGCGGACGCATTGAAGTGTCTGGCATTTCTGCAGTCAGCCAGCCGAGAATTGCCAGACAAAGACTCGGCTACGTCGCTCAAGAAGTGGCTCTCGATAAGGTGCTGACGGGGCGGGAACTTTTGCAACTGCAATCCGCCCTTTACCATTTACCCCGCAATACAATTAAAGGGCGGATTGACGAAATGGTGAAACTCCTCGGTTTGGAGGAGTGGGAAAATAAAAAGACGGGTACGTATTCTGGCGGTATCCGCAAGCGCTTGGATTTGGCGGCTGGATTGCTGCACCAGCCGGATGTTTTGGTGTTAGACGAACCGACTGTCGGGCTCGATATTGAAAGTCGGGTGGTGGTGTGGGATTTCCTGCGGCGCTTGCGGGAGGAAGGTACTACGGTTTTGATTACGAGTCACTATCTCGAAGAGGTGGATGCTTTGGCCGATCGGGTGGCGATTATTGACAAGGGTACAGTAATTGCACAGGGCACGCCGGAGGAGTTGAAAAATCGGGTTGGGGGCGATCGGGTGACTCTGCGGATTCGGGAGTTTTCGCCACTGGAAGAAGCCCAAAAAGCCAAAACTCTGATGCAATCTCTGCCTTTTGTGCAGGAAGTAATTGTCAACAGCGCCCAAGGAAATTCTCTCAATTTAGTAGTAACACCGCAAAGCGACGCGCTGGTGACAATTCAGCAAGCTTTGAAAGATGCGGGATTGCCTACTTTTGGGATTGCTCAATCTCGGCCGAGTTTGGATGATGTGTATTTGGCGGCGACTGGTAAGACGCTGTTGGATGCGGAGTTGGCTGCTGCTAGCAACCGCGATTTGAAGGCGGAACAAAAACAGGCGATGCGATCGTAGTAGGTGTAGGGTGCGTCGCTATGAAAAATCCCAAAGAAAGATCGACAATCTCACAGCGACGCACCGGTGCACACACTCTTTCAGGAAACAAACACAACACTCATGATAGCATTTCGGCGGTTGAAACCGCATTTACACCAACGAAGTCTGCCTTCGCAGACAAGCGAGATAAACGGAGATATTTAAGAAATTAGGAGACGGCAGTGCCGTGTCCCTACAATATTATTTTGGGGTAGGGACACGGCATTGCCGTCTCCTCTATTACTTCGGTGCAACCGGATTTAATATCATACATCTAACACTTGCTCTGCTGTCAGCGCTAATTCTGGGAAAGTTCGGGATATAATTCTCTCAGTTCCTCGGAAAGCAGCCATTTGATAAACCCCATTTTCATCAAGCAGGTAAACAAAAACAGTCGGTTCTTTCGGGTTTCCCAGATAGTTTCTGCTACCCAAAGCTAAATAATCGACAATCCAATATTCAGAAATTCCCAGCCTCTGATATTCATCCAGCTTGTCGATATAATCATCTTCCCAATTTGTTGAGACAACTTCTACAACTAATTGTGGGGGTTCAGTTAGGGCTGAATAAGCGAAAGGAGCTGAGTCCCAGAGAGTTTTATCTACTACCGTAACATCAGGATGGCGGCCTTGTTCTTTACCATTTGGAGTTAACGTCCTCACCACAATTCTACCAGATATTTTGTAATTCAGGTTGAGCAGTTTTACTTCTTCATGAAACGTATTCTGAATAAAATCAGCTACATTTTCGTGCAGTCTGATTGTTGGTAAGATTTTGACAATTTCTCCATTAACAAGTTCATAGCGTCCGTCTTCATCGGGAAGTTGCTTGATGAATAGATCGAAGGTGAGCATTTGTTTAGGTTGGGTAGGAGTTGCGCTCATATTTGGCTCTCATTTAGGTAGATATTTAATACAAAATCCTGGTTAAATATCCCTTATTTATTAGTCCGCGAAGGCGGAATTCGTTTGTGTAGTAGCGGTTTCAACCGCCAATTAATCAAGGTGGTATCTATTCTGCAACCATTTTAACATACTGTTTTAACACAGGTGGAATCGTGAAAACCGTTTCAGCTTCACCGCTCAATTTTGCAATTATTCCCCGTCTGTCTAAAGATTGAATTGCTTTAAATAATTCGCGTTCTGACCCTTGAGATTTCGCCATCAATTGGGTAAGCAAAACAGGTTCACTTTCATTGCTGATTAGGGCGATCGCCTGTTTTTCTATTTCCGACAACCGCTGATAGTGCTGCTGCAATATTGGTGTCAATTCATCGCTTAAAAATACTGGTTGATAGCTTAAATATTGAGAAACTCTACCGCCAAATAAGTTGTTAATGGTTTGAGCGACTAATTTTAACCACAGGGGATTACCGTGATAAATCTCAATCAATTCTGGCCATAATTCTTCATCTAATAAACCTTTTTGTCTCAGAATTTCTGTGGCGGCTTCACCTAAACCGATTAACTGTAATAAACTTACTGCTGAATTATCGTCGGTGAAGGTGAGAATGTCTGAGGGAGGTTCCCAACTATTGAGAATTAAGCAGCTATTGTGGGGGATTTCGCCGATGAGTTTAAATAGGGTTCCGTAGTTTTCATATTCGGGTTTATAATTTCCTGCAAGTTGCCCGCTGCTGAGAATTTGCTGCACGTCATCAAGTACGATCAGACAGCGATTGTCTCGCAAATATTCGATTAAGATTGATAACTGAACATCGGTGTTGGCGGGGAAAACCCCCAGGGTAAACGCATCTAATTTCTAAACTCCCATATATAGTGTTTGAGTATCCGCTCAATAAGTTGCGGTAAGCATTAATTTTTCGGAATTGTAGAATTTTAATTTAATTGTACAAATATCTTAATTTAGATACAAAAATCTCGCATTTGCTGGCTGCTAAATCTTGATCTAAATAATGTATTATCAATCATGAAGTCAAGGATATTACAGTCTTTTTGGAACAGTCACAATTAACAGTGGGGTGACACTTAATAAAGGAATCAAGTTCCGATAATTCAAAAATGTATGTTTTCTTTTCTGAAGGTGAGTAATACTTCTGTTTCCGGAATAACACGTTATCTGTTTTCAGTAAAATGTCTTGAACTATTACCTCTTCATAACCCTTGAATTCTGAATCGAATGGTAGTTCTGCCTGGGGATACTCGATGATTTTTTCTCTGTCAACTTTGACCAGAGCATTTTTACTACTTTTAATATGTTTTTTTGGTGTTTTTCGCTGTTTCTCGGATGAGTAGTTTTCTTTTGACTTTTTCGGCCCATTAGCTTTAACCTCTGGTTTGCCCTGTTCTCCTTTGGGCCGATTATTTTCGTCTTTTAATCTTTGATTTTCTGACCGTAATTCTTTGGTTTCTGCTTATAATTGTTCTATGAGGTTCAGCAATATGGACACAGTACGACGCAATGATTCGTCTGCAATGTCAGATGGATCAATGCTTTGCAGTAAGGTTTCTACTAATTTTTGAGGAGATGATTCTTGTGTCATGAATCATATTCTACCATGCTGTGCCTAGATTGTGAACCTTCTTTTTTTGCTGTTACCCCGATTTATTGAGCGGATACTTCTACTTGTAATATCCCAACACAGGTTCACAATCATTCTTCTTCGGCGCAGGAGTCGGCCAAGTACGGGTAGATGAGGACCAACAATTGTCTGGCATACTCTGCCGTCTGGTGGGTAGATAACCGTAAGTTAAATTCAGCTTTGGACGAGGAGGTAAGCGTTCTTGAATAGCAAGTTCTTTCTGGGTCGCTTGCACAAACTCTGACTTCAGTTCAATCGTGCGATGAGACCCAACTGTGCGATCGCAACTAATACAAAACTGATTGCCAGTAAGCTTTTGAGGCTGAGGACAGTGAAATTTATTGCAGTAATGTTTTTCGCCACGGCGTGTTTGCAAGTAGTTCATAACGATGCCTTTCATTTCCTGATTAATGAGTTGACAGACAGACAACAACCTCAATCCTGACTTGATTATTCTTGGCTTGGACGGTCTTTGAGTATTTTAATTACAGGCAGTATAGCCAGGGCTAACAAAGTTCCTCCTGTTGTAATGCTGTTGACCCTACTGTGATTTCCAGTAATTCATAATCTCTTTTTTACCCCCGATCGATGAATGAAGAGATTGACCGCGATGCCACAAGCTTAAACAGTAATAAATTGATTTACAAGTATTATAAAAACAACTATCATAAAATATTTATTAAAAATCTTATGTTATGTATATCAAAAATTAGGCTTAAAGTAAGTTAACAAAACCTTGCAATTAGACACATAATTTAGCGATTTCTAATCAGCGATTAGAAAAAAGAACAGACAACAACCTAAATTAATATTTTGCTACTATTTACAAAACGCGCTTGTGCAGGGGCTTTGCGTAAATTCTGCAATGCTCTTAATGCTGTAGGCTAAATTTGAGGGTGCGGAATCGAGGTCTACGTAAAATGCTAGACAATCTCAGCGAATGTAGGGTTAATATCAAATTTGGCTGTACTGGAATTATTGGTTGGTAAAATTTGGTAAACTTCGCAGTTGCGGGTTTTTCGCCACACCGCAACTGCGAACTTTTCCTACTTCATTAAAGCAGCGCCGCGGTTGTAAAGTTCCCGCGCATAATCAGTCCAAGTTCCCTGTCCCCAATAGCGGAAACAACTTGTTTGCACCAACAGGTTGTAAAGCAAAGCTTGTTGGTATTCAAACTGCTTGGTAACGGCGGCATCTTGCTGCAACAGCCGATCGTACTTTTGGTGAAATGCAGCGCTGAGTAGATTCATCGGTTCCAAGACATTTTCGTAGCCTTTCACCCAACTCAAATCGTTAGTCCAAGAGGCACCGTCCATGTGAAAATTGTGGTCTGTTTGCTTGAGTTGGACGATCGCACTTTCGACCTTTTCCGGCGTCGCAGTATCTGGATCGACTAACTGCCAAATTTTGTGCTGGTTGATTCCCTGACAAATCGGATAATCATCAGGATTAACACCCGCGGCCTCAATTATCTCCAAATATTCAGTGCCGTTTAAACCGACAACACCGGATTTTCCGCCGCCTTGTTCGCGGTTTTCGTGCCAAGCTTTCATAAAGGCGCTGGGAAATTCATTCATCATCACGCCGCCATTTTCGCCGTCGGCAATTTGAGTGACTAAAGAAGGAACTGTGACACTGCCAATTTGCTGTTTGTTGCGTCCTTTTGCTTCGTAATACGGCTGCATTTGTCCGACCAACTTTGTATCGGAACCTTGGGTTTTAATCAAAGCTGTAATGCTGATGGTTTCGCCGCGAGAATTGCGGGCTTGCAAACGGTTGGGAATGTATTTTTGGTCTTGAGACAATCCCGAACCGTCGAGATTTTCTACAGAATGTTCCTGCACCATCAGCCAGCGGTAGCCGCATTCTTTCAAAGCTTTGATGTATTCGTAAAGGGTGTCTGGGTGATTGGGAAAGTGCATTTCTGGGGGCGAAAAACCTTTGACGCGCTTCAGGGCATCTATGCCAAAAATGGCTGCAAAATGATGTTGCCACGCTTGTATTTGGAGTTTGATGTCGGGAATGGGGGTTGAGGGAATGACGGCGTGACTCCACATTGTCCCCAGCCATTCTACGTGAGGTTGGTATTGTGGATCGCAGGTAATGCGCTTGAGATTGTCGAAGACATCATCGCGTCCCATTTGGCGCAATCCCCACAATAAATTGCCCGAATAGTCGAGCATAATTCGCGGGTTGCAGCCTTCGGCAATTAGTTGGGGAATGAATTCGCCCATGCGGGAATAGCACCAAGCAAAGACTCCGGCGTTGTGATTGTCTCCTTGGTTTGGATTTTCAAACATATTCTGCAGATTGCAGATTAGTTCGCCGTTTGCACCGGCTGGAATTGTGGGTTGGTGCATATGCAGGGCGCAGGCAAATCCGGCTTGAATGTTTTCGAGGCGCAGATTTGTGTTAGGTAAAAAGACTGGTTCGTTGCTGTTCGTAGCAGCACTGATTTCTGCTTCGGAACCGCAAATGTTGGGCAATCCTGAGTTGATTTCGTTTAAAACGGGTAGGTTGGGAGATTGGGCGATCGCAGGCATAAGACTTTCCTCAGTAATTGTGGATCTGTACTGTCTGCTATTGCTATAATAGCTGTAAAATTTAATCTTAGCAGAATATGCCTGCCAAAGATAAGTTTATTAATTACCGATACGCACTTTTGGGTGCAAGAGCCTAAAAGAGTTTTATTCGTTGCAGGGTTTCAAATACTTACAGGGAGTTTTTTATCAGAGCGTTTATTTGAGTAAATTTAGGTAAGATAAGGAGGAAGAAACATCGCACACAAATTGGCAGTCATGAAAGTGTCTGAGATTCTTAAAAGTAAAAAAGGTAGTATAAAACAAGCGCAACTTCCGGTAACTTCGCCAAGTTGAGAAGAATTTAGCGAAATAATATGGGAGCAAATTGAAAGGGGTAGTGAAGAAAATATCCCGGGTTTTAGGATGGTTCGCAACTTGTTGAGCAATCGGAGATTTGATAGATAAAAGGTAATGGATTTGACAAATTAATTCAATTTTTTCAAAATCTGGAAAAACAGGCGACGGTTACTGTTTGGCGCATCACCGCGATGAATCTGTGATGGTGATTGTGGCTGTACCTGGGGAACGGTGGGAATTTGAATTTTTGAGTGATGGTTCGCCGGAGGTAGAGAAGTTTGTCAGTAATGGAGAGATTGCTGGTGAACAAGCTTTGAGTGAGTTATTCGATCGCTACTGGAAGACGAGATAAATGGCGATTTGACTCAAAAAATTGAGTTGACAAATGCGAGAAAATGATTGATGTTTTGCGGAATTTGCGATCGAACTACTGCAATGCCGAAACGATATGGCCGCCCGCAACCGACTCAAATTCGGCTGCTGGGAATGAATATCGCCCTTTTATGCCCAATGGCCGACTTGCTGATCTGCCGAGAAATCATATACTTTGTCAAGTTAAGAAAATATTTTTTTGATTCATCTAGGAGCGAGTAAAAAAAATGTACATCGTACAAATTGCCTCGGAGTGCGCCCCCGTCATCAAAGCAGGGGGTTTGGGTGACGTAGTTTACGGTTTGAGTCGGGAATTGCAGAATTCCGGCCACTCCGTCGAGATTATTCTGCCCAAGTACGACTGCATGAGGTACGACCACATTTGGGGGCTGCACGAGGCCTATCGGGATCTGGCGGTGCCTTGGTACGGCGGCGAAATCCTTTGCGATGTCTACTGCGGCTGGGTGCACGGGGTGTTGTGTTTTTTCATTGAACCTCGATCGCAAGACTATTTTTTCAACCGGGGCTGTTATTACGGTTGCAACGATGACAATATGCGGTTTGCATTTTTCAGCAAAGCTGCTTTGGAATTTTTGCTCAGAAGCAACAAGCGCCCGGATGTGATTCACTGTCACGATTGGCAAACTGGCTTGATTCCAGTCATGCTGTTTGAAGTTTACAAGTACAATTGGATGGAAAATCAGCGAGTCTGCTATACCATTCACAATTTCAAACATCAAGGTATGGGCGGTAGCGAGGTTTTGCGGGCAACGGGTTTGAATCGAGATGATTATTATTTTCAGTACGATCGCCTGCGAGATAATTTTAACCCTTTTGCCATCAACTTTATGAAAGGTGGCATTGTCTACTCAAACTTTGTGACGACGGTTTCGCCGCACCACGCTTGGGAAGCTCATGTGGGCGAGTTCGGCTACGGTTTGGGCCACACTTTGCATTTGTATCAAGATAAGTTTCGCGGGGTGCTCAACGGCATTGATTATGACGTGTGGAATGCCGAGAGCGATCGCTATATTCCGCAGCACTACACTGCGAAGGATTTGGCAGGAAAAGCCAAAACTAAAAAAGCTTTGCGCGATCGGCTGTTATTGCGCGATGCTGACAAGCCTCTGATTACCTTTATCGGTCGTTTGGACGACCAAAAAGGCGTTCACCTCGTCCACCACGCAATTTATTACTCTCTGAGTAAAGGAGCGCAATTCGTGCTTTTGGGTTCGGCGACGGAAGCGGGAATTAACGCACATTTCCAGCACGAGAAATGGTTTTTAAATGACAATCCCGACTGCCATTTGGAACTTGGTTTTAATGAGGAACTTTCGCACTTAATTTACGCGGGTGCGGATCTGATTGTGGTGCCGAGCAATTACGAACCCTGCGGGCTGACTCAGATGATCGGGTTGAGGTACGGTACTGTTCCTGTGGTGCGGGGTGTGGGCGGTTTGGTGAATACGGTGTTCGATCGCGATTACGGCACCAGCCACCCCCCCGAAGAGCGCAACGGTTACGTGTTTTACCAAAGCGATTACTGCGCTTTAGAGTCGGCGCTCGATCGGGCGATCGGATTGTGGTATGACTATCACGATGAATTTGAAAAGCTGATGATTCAAGGTATGAATTGCGATAATTCGTGGAAATATCCAGCTAAAGACTATGTGGAAATTTACGAACTAATTCGACACAAATAAGTTAGTCAGTAGTCATTGGTCATTAGTCATTAGTCATTAGTCATTGGTCATTAGTCATTGGTAATTGGTAATTGGTAATTAGTGATTAGTCATTCGTAATTGGTCAACTGTCAACTGCCAACTGCCAACTGTCAACTGTCAACAGAAATAATGTTTTGAGTAAAAAGGCGGGTGCGGAAAATACGAATGCAGATTGTAGGGTTTTCTTGCCTGTCGGTGCGAAGTGCGATCGTACAAGATAGAAGTATAGAAATTAAACGGCTGGTGTTCGCCCGCCCTACACAAAATGAACTCACAACTAGAACAACAAGTAACAATCATGCAAGACGAAACAGCAGCCGCAGCCGATTCAGCAAACCCAACGGTTGAAACACCTTTATTCGCCTCAGAATTTGCAACCGAAGAAAAAGTCAGAGTAGAAGAATTTAAGATTAGCGCCGACAGTTTAATTGGTAAAGTCAAAGAACTAATTCAGCAAGGAAAACTCCGCCGCCTCGTCATCAAAAACTCGCAAGGGCGGACTTTGGCAGACATTCCGCTGATGGCGGGATTGGTAGGCGGTGTTGCAGGGAGTGTAGTCTTTCCAATTGCTGCTGCACTTGGCGCAGTTGGGGCAGTTGTCGCTCATTTGACTGTAACTGTCGAGCGCCCAGAATAGTAGTTTGTCCGCAGTCATTTGTCCTTAAATCATCTAATTTGTAATTGCGCGACGAGAGAGCAATCCCAGAGTTGGGGATTGCTCTTTCGTCGCGTAATGGTATTACTCTTGTTACTAGACTCTGCGAAAGTAACGCATATCTTGAGGCTCTGCTTCGCTGCTTCGAGTCTCATTTTACCGGAGGTAGAGGCTAGAAACCAGAGGATAACCTAATTTTTAGGGTGAAGTATTCTGCTAGTTTAAGTTTTTTTCCCAGATGACTTTGCTACAATAGAATGGGGCTACTGAAAAGTTTTACCCCATATAATTATCTCTATTTTAAAAAAATGCAAGAACGGATAACTCGTATCGATATAATACGGGAAGAGCTAGGAGTGTCAGCCTACAAAAACATTGCTGTTGCAGACTTTCAGATTGGGAATGATAGTGACGAATTGATAGCCGTCAGCGGTCGTTCGACTCGTCCCGGCACAGTTGGTTTACCAGACGAGCCATTATTTAAGACTTTTGAAGTCCCACCCGGACATTCACGAGGCTATGACAGCGAATACAAACTTCTT
Organism: Microcoleus sp. LEGE 07076; assembly: GCF_015207455.1. Taxonomy (GTDB): domain Bacteria; phylum Cyanobacteriota; class Cyanobacteriia; order Cyanobacteriales; family Microcoleaceae; genus Microcoleus. Next base: position 27,409 of record NZ_JADEWV010000012.1, on the reverse strand, counting down.
GAGGAAGTGGCATTGAGATATGTTCAAACACTTCTGGATTCAAGGTAACGTAAATCTATGGACGGAAAGAGAACCCTGCGATTCCTGTTGTTACGCAATCGAGCAATTTCGTAGGCTGTTTCCCAATATCAGACTGACGGTAAACCATACAATGTAAACTCAGCAAAATCTACGCACAGCCAGATTTTTAAAGTGGGGATATCTCAAGGTTGGCGTTGCTGAATAGGGTTCGGAAATCTGTAAGAGCAATCCTCCCAAGAATTGCTCCCATCGCCAACACACTCCGGGGCGCCCCGGAGGTATTACTTAAAGGATGTAGTAGCTATGTACTTAGATCGAGTTAAAAAACAACTGATAGAACTAAAACTCATAAGGCAAGATGAACTTGTAGGCTGTACCCCCGATGAGGTAATGGCTATCCAGCAACAGTTGGGGATTTCTCTGCCCCTCGCCTATCAAGAATTTCTGTTATCTATGGGGCGTAGTGCTGGTAAATTCTTGCGGGGTTCGGACTGTTTCTTGAATCATTTACCTCAACTTCAGGAGTGGGCTGTTGAGTTATTAAATGAAAATAACTTTCCTGAATCCTTAGCAGATGATGCCTTTATTTTCTTGATGCACCAGGGCTATCAATTCAGCTTTTTTAGATTATCAGAAGGCGCAGATCCCCCGATTTACTCTTATTGCGAAGAAACTAACCAAATTGATTTCATTAAAAGCCATGAAAGTTTTAGTAATTTTTTGGTGACAGAGGTCGAAATTCATGCGAAGTATTTGATGCCTGTTGCTACCAAGTAATGACTTCACATACAACAGAATCTCACCTTACTGAAGTCAGAGCCTCTTGGTATTCATTCCCAGGCCGAGCCTGGGAATGAGAGGAAGAGGAAATGATTTAATTCGATACTTTCGCCGAAGGCTGATCTAAATAATTATAAACAATCCGCGAAATTCGACGCACAAAATCTCTGACAATTGGGTCATTGTAAGGACGTTTTACAAAAATTGCTGCTAAATAACGCTTGCCGTTAGGCATATCAATAATCCCCGCATCGCCCACCACAAAACCGATATCTCCAGTTTTGTCGGCAATCACGGCTCCCGCCCCTAAACCAGAAGGCAACAATGTTCTCGTTGTAGTACGCCGCAATAATTCTAAAGCCTGTTCTCGACTCGATTCCGAAACTAATTTCTCGCGAGATAACATAGATAGCAACTTTACCATATCCACAGAACTGGTGGTATTTGTTCCTTGAAAATCGCCTAACCAGTTGCGAATTTTCGTATCAGTTAATCCCCAAGTACGAAAACGTTCGTTGAGTTTAGCGATTCCTCCCAAACGTTCGATAATCATGTTGGTGGCTGTATTATCGCTGATCGTAATCATTTTATCTACGGTTTCTCTGATGCTAAACCGAGTGTTATCTGGTTCGTCCTGCATGGTTCCAGAACCGCTGGCCACTAAGTCCGACTTCATAACTAATGTTTCGTCCAAGCTAACTTTGCCTGCGTCTACATCTTGATAAAATGCAATTAGGATTGGCAGTTTGATGGTACTCGCCGCCGGAAATACTCGATCGCCCTTGATATCCAAATATTCTCCTGTATCTAAATCCAGAAAAAACATTCCGGCACTCAGGGAGCTGTATTGGGCGATCGCACTTTCAATCTGAGGCTTAATTGCGCTCATTTCCAAACCCGTTCGCATCTCCAAATCAGCAGCATAGTTTCTCTCAATTCCTGAAGCAACAGTAGGCGAAACTTGACGTGGTTTTTGTTCTACCTGGGTAATAGCTGTTGGTGGAAAAGACTCGTTACCGGAGATTTGCTCTGGATTGGGCAACTGAAACGACCAGCGGGTTGCAGATTCTCTAATAACTCGGACTTTTTGCGGGTCTAGCTGATAGCCTGGAGTTAATTGTATCACTAATCTGGTAGTTTCGCGATCGAATTGCCCGATTCTAATTTGTTGAATAGCTGAGTTGTAGCTTTGAGGAGTTTCGGGATATTCCAAGACTATTCCCGGTAAATCAATTACTAAGCGGGTGGGATTGGCGATTAATTTAACTTCCGGCTGAACTCCAGAATCTGTGGTTAAATTCAGTTGATTTTGGCGGGTGTCGAAGTGCCAGGATGTTAGTGTATCAGCTTTTGCCGGTAGGGCGATCGACAAAACACTAATTAAAGTCGGCAACAGCCATCGCAGTTTTAAAGTCATTGTGTGAGGAGTAAGAGTTGAACGGCTGCAACGAGAAAGCGGTTGGAACATTGTTCTCAACCGCTTTCGAGGCGAACCACCTAGCATCATACAGTTAAGTCTTGCCCGCACCCGTATTTTTTATTATTTTCTTTAAGAATATTCGGTTTCCTGGAATTAGAGCGCATCCGGTTCTATTAAACCTGTTTATTCTCATCTCGCATCCATCTGAAAGTTCATTCAGCCGGAAATTGTATTCGCAGAATTGTTGTTTCCTCGGCGCGAATTGTATTTGTTTTAGAGTACAAATTCTAGTTGTGCGATCGCCAGATTTCTCGCATCTTCGATGGAGTCGATCGCACTTTCGGCAAAAATTTTGCTTTTCGCGACAAATCGGCGATCGCTCAAATGGTCGTAAGCTTCCCAATTACCGCTAACTTCGCGATCGTGCCAGAGAAACCAGCCGCGGTAGATTTCCCCGCTATCTATATCATCGCACAGAACCAGCCAATCATCCCCCGTGAGAGCGCTGTCATCTAACGCTATCAATTCAACCCAGGCTAATGCAGTGCAGGCATCGATCGCCTCAGCATCAACCAAGTCAGAGTGTGTAGCGGTAGGTTGCGGCGAACAAAGTGTAGATTTCATAATTTCTCCTTAATTAAATCAATAAATTTCCTTATTTATGCAAAAAAGCGGGTATAGCAAGTGGGAAAACGTTGTTTTGATGAGTTTCTGGTTGATCGAATTTACCAGCGGCTGATGCTTCTGTTAAATTATTAAGTGTATTAATTGTGAAAATTGCTGCGGTTCCTAAAGCTGCCATTCCCAGTCTGTGTAAGATTTTACTCATTGTGACGATGCTCCTTTTTGGCTCGATGGATTCTGCGAGTGTAGGGTGTGTCAGAGTTAATATTTGACGCGAATCAGACAGTTTGTTTCTGCGGCACCCTTGGGTTTTGATGTATCTACTCTAAAAAATTAAGTGATTCCGGGCGGGGGAGATTGGGGAGTTAAGAAAAGTTTCTGGTTTTCAAATATATTCAACGGTTGAAGCCGTTATCAGGACAGAGTTTGAGGAGTCGATCGCCCAAAAACCCTGCCGCACTAAAATTCCTTAAATTCCGGTTAGGTGACTATCTGCCTCAAAATCGCCTAAAATAGGGACTTAAGACGTTAAACTTTCTAAATTCGTTCCCCTTTCAGTGCAAGCGAAGTGCTCAAGTCAAAACGATCTCGCGGCCGCATTCTCACAGTGTCCGGCTTAAAAAAACTTAACGAGGCGCTCCAAGAATGGTCTGACAGACTTAACATTAGAGGTACTCTGACGGAAATCGAGGCTGAATCTGGTGTCGGTATCGATACAGTCAGCAAAATTAAGCAGGGTAGAGAAGGTGCGGATCTCAGCAAGCTGCGACAGTTGTTCGCGGCTTTCGATCTGGCTCTGGCTGCTGGCGATCACCGATCGGCTAAACTAGACGATGCCGAAGATGTTGGCGAGTCGGACAATTTACCCGTTGCCGGGGAAACCGCCAGCAGCAGCAGAAGTGTTAAAGTATTTGTCAGTTATCGCAGCGCCGAACCCGATCGCGAGTTAGGAAAACAGTTGGAAACGGCCTTAAGTGCGATCGGTCATACAGTCTTCACAGCCGAAAATAACATTAAATTGGGAGATAATTGGTTCGAGCGCATTAACTTCTTCCTCAAAGAATGCGATTATTTGCTGTTGCTATTGCCACCAACGGTCAGCCAAAGCGAACTGCTAACATATCAAGTTCAGCAAGCAAAAGAACTGCAAGACTCTCGCCCCGACAAAAAACCAGGAATTCTCCCCATCCGCGTCGGTTTCCCGCTAAACGCGCCTCTCAACCACGACTTGCGGGGCTATCTGTACCGCATCAAACAGAGGGAATGGCAAACAACAGCCGACACTCCAATTCTGATCGAAGAAGTGCTGGATTTGCTAGCCGAAACACCCGCATTATTCACAGAAGAACCGGAAGATTTAACCGAAAACCAAGTATTAGAAATTAGCAGCGACGAAATACCCCAACCCGTCGCCGAACCGGAATTACCGGGTGGACAAGTCGATGTCGCCTCTCAATTTTATGTAGAACGCCAACCCATTGAAGAACGCTGCTATCAAACTATTTTGCAACCCAGCGCCTTAATTAGAATCAAAGCACCGAGACAAATGGGCAAAACATCCTTGATGGCAAGAATTTTGCATCACGGAGTCAGTCAAGGTTATTGCACCGTGCCGCTAACTTTTCAGTTAGTTGATAAAGGCATATTTGCCAACTTAGATAAATTCTTAAAGTGGTTTTGCGCTTATGTGGGGCGCGAGTTGCACTTAGCCAATCAATTAGACGATTATTGGGACGAGATTTTTGGCAGCAAAGTCAACTGCAAAGATTACTTTGAAAAATACATCTTGCCGCAAATCGACAGTCCTTTAATTTTAGGATTGGATGAGATCGATCGCGTTTTCCAATATCCCGATATTGCCGAAGACTTTTTGGGATTGCTGCGGGCGTGGCACGAAGAATCGAAGCGGCGCGACATCTGGAAAAAACTGCGATTAATTGTAGTTCATTCCACCGAAGTTTACATTCCGATGAACATCAATCAATCGCCTTTCAACGTCGGGCTGCCCGTAGAGTTGCCGGAATTCAACCCGCAGCAAATCCAAGATTTAGCAGCGCGCCACAATTTAAATTGGTCGGATGCAGAAGTTGGGGAGTTGATGGCAATTGTTGGCGGTCATCCGTATTTAGTGCGAGTTGCATTATATCACATTTCGCGATCGGATTTGACCCTTGATGAATTAAAAGAAACTGCTGCCAGCGATGCGGGAATTTATAGCGACCATTTGCGCCGGCAGTTGTGGAATTTAGAAGAATATCCAGAGTTGGCGCAGGGGATGAGAGAGATTGTGGCGGCGGATTCTCCGGTGCAATTAAAGGCGATGCAGGCGTTTAAATTAGATAGTTTGGGGTTAGTGAGATTGCAGGGAAACGAGTGCGTGCCGAGGTGCGAACTGTACCGCCAATATTTTAAAACTAATTGGGGAGTTAATTAATTTGATATTTTAGCTCCTTAATGACGTACAATCAGCAGTAGGGGAAAGATCGGGACAAATATCGCAAAAAAGCGATCGCCCTTTCCCCTGTGCAGTATCAACGTAAAATAGGATCGATGACTGAAGAAACCGTCACTCTGAGAAAGTCTCTTGACTTAGATAAATTAATTCCACTTCTGCCACAAGCAGAAGATATTAACTACTGGCGCGAGCTCAACCCCAATTCAACTATTTCCGATCGACCATTTGAAGGCTTTTCAGAATTTGGGGGAATCCCAAAAGCAGAACTTGACGAGTACAGGCTGCAACTGCGAGAAGAAGGCTATTTCCAAACACCTAGCGTCATACCTGCTGCTACTATTCACCAGATGCGCGACTGTATAGAAAATGTCCGAAAAGCTGGGTTTCCGACAATGTTTGCCCTCGTCTACGATGTCTTCTATCAAGCATTTGGTTACTTTAACTCAACCTTGACAGGAATTTTGGGAAACGGCTACAAGCTAGTTCCAAATTTTTGGGTTTATTACATAGAAACTTCTGACAGCGGCAAAGGATTTGAGCCTCACCGCGACGCCGAGTACGAAAATACTATAGACTCCAACGGTATGCCGACAGTGCTTACTCTCTGGGTGACAATTACTGAGGCCAATCCCCTCAATTCATGTATGTACATGATTCCGGCAAACCGCGATCCAGAGTATGCGGAAGCTATCAAAAATCTCCAGACAAAAGCTACTAAATTTGCCTTGGAAGATATCCGGGCTTTACCTACACAAGCTGGTACTCTATCGTGCTGGGATCAATACGTTTTTCACTGGGGAAGCCGCAGCAGCAGTCGGGCTAAATCGCCTCGAATTAGCTATGCCGTATATTGTCAGCGAGGGGATATTCCACCAGTTGATGATGCGATTGTCGATATCCCATCAGTCCTTGATTTCCCAACGCGGTTATCTCTGATTTGCAGAGGTTTGTATCGCTATTCTTACGCCAGTTTACAGCCATCCCCACAGGCGGAAGCACTGTTAGATTTCTTGAGGAAGCATACGGCAAGTCTGAAAAAAACTTAATATAATTTCCCCAAAAAGCCCGTCATCTCAATAGCGGTTCCATCGGAATGATTTAACCGCAGAGGACGCAGAGTACGCAGAGTCTCCAGAAGAGAGAGAGATGGGGATAACTAACCTGGATTTGGTATAATTTCTGTAATTAATAATCAGGTGAACGGTGGTCGTGAACGATATTTTTTTGATAACTTCCGATAATTGGCTAGACTGGATAGCCGTGTTTGGTTATCTAGGTTTTACTGCTTTCATTACATGGCGCGTGTTCACCACAAAGTAGATGTATTATGAAATTACCTTCTTCCTCTTCTTCTTCTTTCTTACTTTGCGTCCTTCGCGCCTTTGCGGTTCGTTAAATAAACAGTAAAATAAGACAATAATCAACTAGCCCATACAGTTATGTCGCCTGTTGAAAGTGTCGCAGCAATCCCGAACGATTTGATTTTGCGCTTGAGCGTCAAGCAGTATCATGCTATGATTCAAGCTGGCATTTTGGCGGATGACGACCCAGTAGAACTGCTGGAGGGATGGCTTGTTTTCAAAATGCCCAAAAATCCACCGCATCGAGTAGCAACTCGCCTTGTCAGAACAGCTTTAGAGAATATTTTACCTCCCGGATGGTATGTTGATTCCCAAGAACCAATTACGCTGCAAAATAGCGAACCAGAACCGGATATAGTTGTTGTCCGAGGGGATACGCGACAGTATATCGATCGCCATCCGGGCGCTGAAGATGTTGCTATAGTCATTGAAGTATCTGATACAACGCTTGGGCGCGATCGAACTGTAAAAAAACTGATTTATGCCCGCGCCGGAATTGCGATTTATTGGATTGTGAATCTTGTGGAAGGACTGGTTGAGGTGTACGATCGACCTTTGGGAGATTCCGAACAACCGGATTACGGGCAAATGTTGATTTACGGGCGATCGGCTGTTGTACCGATTATTATTGAAGGAAAAGAAATTGGGGCGATCGATGTAGATGCTATTTTGCCTTAATTTTGATGGAAAGCTATTTGCTATTTGGTTAATTGCGCTTGTAACTTTCGCAAAATCGGAATTTGTGCCAACTGTTCCGATCGCAAACTATCCCAGTTTAACCCAGTTGGACGCGGATAACTTGTATTAGTCTCAATTACCTCGTCAGCAGTCACAATCCAATCCAACGGCCAATCGTGAGCCTGCATTGGCAATCGCGAATCTTCGACTATTTGCAAAGGATGCACAGTTGTCACAATCGGCGTGTCGATTTCTACTAATCCGAATTCTGTCAACATTGCCAATTCCAAATCCGCAAATCCTGCACCTTTTCCGGTTCTTCCGCCGCTGCGCCCCGCCGCTACGCAGCCGACTATTACTAAATCAATTGGTTCCATTTCTGCAAAACTTACCAATTTGCCGCAAGCGAGTGCTTTGCGGGCAATCGCACCTTCAGCAATAGATACACTTTGTCTCTGTAAATCCCCAGCAGTCAACTCAACAAAACAGCGATCGTCTGTCAAGCGCGGTACTGCCATATACAGGCATTTTCCGTCTTGCAAAGCCCGCATCCGTACCGGAATTTGTGGCGAATCTGGATTGCACTTAATCGTTTTTGCCTGTTGCCAAATTGGTAAATCTGCCAATTTTTCGGCCGCCACCTGTGCACCAACAAAATTGGGAATATGACCAAATGAATCGCCAACAGATGCGGCTTGCTGCTTCAGCAAAGACCAAATTTCCGTTCTTAACTTGTCTTTTTCTTGATGATATCCAATCCAATCAGTTTTCATCTTATATTATGGTAAAATATATCAGACAAAATTTTACTTGAATTCTTGAGTCCGCGCAGGCGGACTTTGTTTGTATAGTAGCGGTTTCAACCGCCGAATAAGTCATATGAATTTTACCACAAAATCCAGTTACTATCAAGTCGGCGGCAGTCTCACCAATAACGCGCCCAATTATGTGAAGCGGCAAGCAGATGACGATTTTTATAACGGCTTGAAAGCAGGGGAATTTTGCTATGTTTTGAATTCCCGACAAATGGGAAAATCTAGCTTGCAAGTGCGGACAATTCAGCGACTCAGAGATGAAGGAATTGCTTGTGCTGCGATCGACATTTCGGAAATTGGCAACCGTAGCGTGACTCCAGAACAGTGGTATGCTGGGTTGCTCCGCATTCTGGAAAATAACTTTAACCTGTCGGATGTTGTTAACGTGCGGAGTTGGTGGCGCGATCGCAATTTTTTAACTCCGGTGCAAAGATTGAGCGAATTCATCGAAACTGTACTGCTAGCCAACATTTCCGGCAATATTGTCATTTTTATTGACGAAATCGACAGCATTCTCGCCTTGGATTTTCCCGCCGATGATTTTTTGGCGTTAATTCGATCGTGCTACAACAAGCGCGCCAACAATCCAGAATTCGATCGCCTGACGTGGGCTCTGTTAGGCGTAGCATCGCCGACGGATTTGTGCCGCGACAAAAATCTGGGCAGCAACACCCCTTTTAATATCGGCAGGGCGATCGAATTAACTGGTTTTGACGAAACAGAAGCCCAACCCCTAGCAGCCGGGTTAGCAGAGCTGACAGACCAATCTGCGGAAGTTTTGAAAGAAGTTTTGTATTGGACGGGCGGGCAACCTTTTCTGACTCAAAAGCTGTGCAAACTTCTGCTTGAAAATGCCGAATTAATCCCGGATTTACCGCAGCGAGTCAATAATCCTCAAGAGTGGGTGGAGAAAGTAGTGCGGTTGAAGATTGTGGAGAATTGGGAATCTCAGGATGTGCCCGAACATTTGTCCACAATTCGCGATCGGCTTTTCAAAGAAAACCGACGCATTATCAGAAGACTCGGATTGTACCAGCAAATTTTGCAGCAAGTTGAAATTGTTCCCGACGGTAGTGCCGAACAAATGGAATTGCGATTAACCGGATTAATCGTCAAGCGCCGGGAAAACTTAACAATTTCTAATCCAATTTATCAAGCTGTATTTAACAAAAACTTAATCGCCCAAAAAATCGAAAAACTCTCGCCTTACTCAGCAGCTATCAAAGCTTGGCTGAATTCAAACTGTGAAGACGATTCCCAACTGTTGCGCGATGACGATTTGCAGTCAGCATTAGTTTGGGCGACAGACAAAAGTTTGAGAAACGAAGATTTCCAGTTTTTGACAGCCAGCCAAAAAATGATTTTGAGCGACCAAAATCAACTGCTGCTTGCAGCTACGCTAGAAACAAAAAAAGCGGCGCGCGATGCCGAAACAGCTTTGATTGAAGCTGATGCAGCCAAGCAAAAAGCGCAACAGTGGATCGGCATCGGTTCGGCGGTACTGGCAGCATCGTTAGTTGGGGCGATCGGCTTTTCAACTCTCGCTTACCAGCGCTTCAAACTGGCACAAGCAAGTATTGAAATCGAACAAAACGGCAGCGATGCTTTGCTATTGGCGGTATCTCAAAAAACCGAAAATAGCCAAGCTTTATCAGAAGCTTTACTCAGGGCGATCGCCTCGGGAGAAAAATTAAAAATATTGGTCAAAAATAAGCAGCATTTAGAACAATATCCGGCAACTAGACCGCTATTAGCATTACAAATAATTCTCGACAAAATCAACAATAAACAGCAAATAAAAATATCATTGCTCCCGCACAGAAAAATTAATTGGAAAGCTCATGCAGGTGCAGTTACCAGCGTCAATTTTAGCCCTGACAGACAAATCTTAGCAACCGCAGGCGTAGACAGTACAGTTCGGATTTGGAACTTTTCAGGACAGAAAATTGCTGAATGGAAAACTTTTCAGAAGTCAGTTAATATGGTAAGCTTTAGCCCGGACGGCAAGTTTTTAGCAACGGCAGGACAGGACAAAACAGTTAAATTGTGGAAATTATCAGGAAAAAATATTTCTAGTTTTAAAGCAATTGAAGGCTCAGTTACCAGCATCAGTTTTAGTCCGGACTTAAAATTTTTAGCTGCGGCAGGAATAGACAGCAATGCAGCAATTTTGCCGCTGTCAAAACTGCAAAAAGTAACATTATCTAGCGTGAAACTTTCCGGTCACAACGGTTTAGTCAGGAGCGTTAATTTTAGCCCCAATGGAGATTTTGTAACGACTTTAGACGGCAAATCTACAGTACGAATTTGGAATTTGTCTGGACAACTCGAAAAAACACTGCCGATGCAGGCAATTGGTATCAGCTTCAGTCCCTATCCACAGCAGTATCGCTTTGCTACAGTAACATTGAACGGCAAAATTGGGTTGTGGAATCTGTCAGAAAAAGAATTAGTTAGTGAATTTCAAACCTTGCATTTAGATGCGAAATCAATCAGTTTTAGTCCCGACGGAGAAAGGCTGGCTACTGTGGGAATTGACAAGACTGTGCGACTGTGGAATTTAGCGGGGCGGCAGGTTGCTCAATTTGAGTTTGAGGAGAATGTTGTTAGTGTCGGTTGGAGTCGAGATGGAAAGCAAATTGCTGTAGCTGGAAGCAATGGCACTGTCTGGCTGAGGCAGGTTGAAGGGTTGGAAGAATTGTTGAAGCAAAGCTGCGATTTTCTTGGCACTCAACCCGAGTATTTGAGAAGGATTTCAAATATTTGCAAGTAATCAAATTATTAAGAATACAGACACGGCAATGTCGATATATCGTAATAAATAAGGCACTACGAACCCATATTACTAAGAAGGCAGAGCCTCCGCACCTGGATTACCAGGCAGAGCCTGGTAACGAGCTAATGACTAATGACTATCAATTTACTTTGACAGGCGAAACACTTACATTAGGATTTTTGACTCTTCTGAGGAGTTCTTGTCGGGCTTGTTCGGGATTTTGTCCTCTTGGTACTTGATATAATAATCTACAGGAACCGTCTTGAGAATTAGCTGCACAAATAATTAGTTGACCGCTGGGGGATGCACCTGCTGTGACAATATTGTCCCAGCTTCCTTGGGGTTGCGAGTTGTTGAGAATTCCCGAGACTCGGGTGCAGCGAGTAATTGCGTCTTCTCCTGATTCATTGAAATAGTTATCGGCTATCCACAGAATAACGGGAATATTTTTGCCTTGTTGCACAGCAATTGTGGCTGGCCGCCCGCCTGCAGCACCGCAGAAGAATGATGGGCTTTGGGCAAAGGCGGGACTGTTTGCTAAAATCGGAGCAGCCAGGGCAATAATTGACGCGCTAAAAACTGACTTGAGGAGCCGAAATTTCATGAGCAGTAATAAGCTTTTTCATTGATGGTTACTAATACTGTAAAAAGTTATAGTGTTTGTTGCCGGGAAGATTAGGCATTTAGGGAAAAAAATCAAATTTATTCTGCAAATTTTTGCCGATCGCACATACTCGTCTGGTATAGGCCAAAACTCCCGGAAAAAAGCTCGCCGACACCGAGGGCAAAAAATAGGTGCAGCCACAAAGGGCGAAAGCGCGAAGCTATAGGGTAAAGGCGCGGTTTTTCACTGTTTTTTGTTGAGTCTTGCCAAGACCGAGCCCGCCCCCCCCTAAGCTGCAATCTGTGTTAGCATCAGTAAAAATCTTCTCTTTAATAATCAACAATGGGCAATGTTTTGGTGCTCAACGCCTCCTACGAACCGCTCAACATCACCAATTGGCGAAGGGCGGTAGTTTTGTTGCTGAAAGGAAAAGCAGAACAGGTAGAACACAACGGGAAATTTATTGCGCCAAACTTCCCGCTACCAACTGTGATCCGACTGCGGCATTACGTCCGAGTTCCTTATAAGGATATTCCGCTCACCCGCCGGAACATCTTGCACCGGGACGCGCACTCTTGTCAATACTGCGGTTATAGCGGGGACGATTTGACGCTCGATCACGTGATTCCTCGATCGCGCGGAGGAGGCGACAGTTGGGAAAACCTCGTCACGGCTTGTATGCGCTGCAACGTGAATAAAGGCAGCCGCACCCCGAAAGAATCGGGAATGCTGCTGCGCTATCCGCCGAGGAAGCCTCACAGCGGTCTTTATTTTGAAGTGACTAAACACGTTAAGAGCGGTATGCACAAAGAATGGCAAAAATATGTAATCGGTCTTTAAAACCCCTGTCAGCTAAAGCGCGGGGGTTTTTTGCGGAAGTTTTGATTTGTCAGGACTGCGCCAAGATGCGATCGCCCGATAATAGTTTAGAGTTAAATAGTTAAATAGAGAAATTATGCTCTTAAATCGGGTTTCCGATCGGCAATATTGGGTTTGACAGCGAGAAACCTACAAAGAAACCGGGTTTAAAAGCTTTTAGCGCGCCACTCCTGACAGAATTAAATGGTTAATTTTTAACGATGAAAGACCGCCCCTCTACCAATTCAGATGAAACCTCCAGCAACCTCGAAGGTGAGGTTGACGCGATAGTCGAAGTTTTACCCGGAGTCAGCGGGCCCCTGAAACGGCGATCCAAAGCCGAAGTTGCTTCCGAAGACAATCGCGCTAGTCTCCGCGAGGAAATGCACGAACGCAAAGTCAAGGAATTGCGCCAAATGTTCGATCGCCACAAAGGCAATCGCCAGTTAATCTTGCTGCAAGATTTTCCCGATCCCGACGCGCTTTCTAGCGCTTGGACTTACAAATTAATGGCGGAAAAATACGATATCCAATGCGAGATTCTCTACGCCGGCGCTCTCAGCCACCAAGAAAATATTGCCTTAGTGAAATTGACAGGGTTGCCGTTGCAGCGGTGGACGCTGGAAATGGCAAAAAGTAAAGATTTGTCGGCTTATAAGGGGTGCGTTTTTATCGACAACCAAGGCACAACTTGTAACTTAACTGAGTTTATTTTAGGGGCGGGAATTCCGATCGCAGCAGTGATCGACCACCACAGTTTGCAGGGGGAAATGAACGCAGAATTTACGGATTTGCGTCCGGAAATCAGGGCGACAGCCACGATTTTTACGGAGTATTTGCAGGCGGGAATGCTAGCTTTTGACAGCAGTATCAGCCAGCACGTCAAGTGCGCTACGGCTTTGATGCACGGTTTGCGCTCGGATACGAACTCCCTCAGACAAGCTCAGGAGGAAGAGTTTTTAGCTGCTGCTTATTTGAGCCGTTTTTATGACCCGCAGTTGTTGAATGCGGTGTTGCAGTCGTCTCGTTCTAAGTGGGTGATGGACGCGATCGAGCGATCGCTCAAACACCGCATCGTCCAGAACAATTTTTCGATCGCCGGCATCGGCTACCTCCGCTATGACGATCGGGATTCTATTCCCCAAGCGGCGGACTTTTTAGTGACAGAAGAGAACGTACACACAGCCGTTGTCTATGCAATTGTTCACGACAAAGACGAAGAAATTGAAGTGGTAATTGGCTCGCTGCGAACTAATAAACTGACTCTCGATCCGGACGAATTTATTAAAGAAGCTTTCGGACAAGATGCTGAAGGACGCTTTTTTGGCGGTGGCAGAAGTCAAGCTGGAGGCTTTGAAATTCCGGTGGGATTTCTTTCTGGCGGGAATGAGGATAGCGATTATGCCAGGATGAAATGGGAAGTATTTGATGCTCAAATCAAGCAAAAGTTGCTCGATTTAGTTAGTCCTAAAGATAATCCTGTTTACGATCATTAATTAGGAGTTTTTAGCTGGTATTTCAATCAGCAAAAGCCGGGGAATACTGCTGGCGAAGCAAAGACAGTACCAACTATTGATACACGATGTTTTTATCACCGCAGATACAGGCAGATTCACACAGATTAACGCCTCGGAATTAGACCGATTTTGGTGGCAGCGTCTGCGGTTGACTGTTGACTACTGATTTCTATACATCTGCGTCAATCCCTTGTCATCTGCGGTTGAATTTTCTCTTTTTATCACCGCAGATACAGGCAGATTCACACAGATTAACGCCTCGTCGGAATTAGAGCGTTTTCGGTGGCAGCGGTTGACGGTTGACTGTTGACTTGGTGTGACAAATGGGATGCGGAGGGATTTGATATTTCTTGCACCCATTGGATCTCCGAACCCGAACAAAAGTCTAAAATTTTCGGCTGGCCCAGATGCTGGTGTCGGACATCAATTACCCGTTTTTGGGCGAGGTCAATGCAGTTGTAGAATAGGTGAAAATGTCGATCGCGACAAATTTTACCCATCGCGTGCGATCGCACAGCAATCAAAAGGACAGTTAAAGTGCATCTATATCTGTTCCGTCACGGCATCGCAGCCGAACCCGAAGAATACGAGACAGACTCAGAAAGGCCGCTGACTAAACAGGGCGATCGTAAAACCCGAAAAATTGCCCAGCGGCTGTACGATCTCGAAATTCAGTTCGATCTGATTCTCGCCAGTCCCCTGCTGCGGGCACAGCAAACCGCCCAAATCCTGCTTTCAGTCGGTTTGAGTGCCAAAATCACAGAGTCCGCAGCCCTGGCACCATCAGGAGACATCGGGGACTGGCTCAAGTGGTACAAGCAGTGGCAGGAAACAGGCAGCCGCAGCTTAGTCCTAGTGGGTCACCAACCAGATTTGGGCAACTGGGCAGAAACTTTGCTTTGGGGGCGATCGCAAGATGCCCTCATCCTCAAAAAAGCAGGTATCATCGGCTTAATCCTACCCGAAACAGGCTCCCCAGTAGGTCGCAGCCAAATGTTCTGGCTGACTGGGCCCAAGTTTTTGCTGGGGTAGACAGCGAATAGTCACATTAATTGATTATTGTTTGTTAACGCGGTGACACTATCTTGGTTTCTGGTAATGTAATTTGATTAGATTCAACTCACACACTACGGTATCGCAATGGTCGTCGGCGAATTCAAACCAGGTTTAGAAGGTGTTCCCGCCACCTTGTCCAGCATTAGTTACGTAGATGGACAAAAAGGGGTGCTAGAATATCGCGGGATTAGGATTGAGGAACTAGCACTCAAAAGTTCCTTTGTGGAAACTGCATATTTATTAATCTGGGGTGCGCTTCCGACAAAGGAAGAACTAGAAGCTTTCGAGCACGAAATTCGCTATCACCGCCGGATCAAATATCGCATCCGGGATATGATGAAATGCTTCCCCGAAAGAGGACATCCCATGGACGCGCTGCAAGCTTCAGCAGCGGCTTTGGGCTTATTCTACTCGCGCAGAGCTCTGGCTAACCCGGCATACATTCGAGAAGCTGTAGTGCGGCTGCTAGCCAAAATTCCGACAATGGTGGCGGCATTCCAGCAAATGCGGCGGGGTAATGACCCGCTGTTACCGAGGGACGACTTGAACTACTCGGCTAACTTTCTTTATATGCTCAACGAGCGAGAACCCGATCCGCTGTTGGCTAATATTTTTGATGCTTGTCTGACTCTCCACGCCGAACATACAATCAATGCTTCTACTTTTTCGGCAATGGTAACAGCTTCGACGCTGACAGACCCTTACGGGGTGATAGCTTCAGCAGTTGGCACTTTGGCCGGGCCGCTGCACGGGGGAGCGAATGAAGAAGTGATTGATATGTTGCAGCAAATTGGTTCGGTAGAAAACGTGCGACCTTTTGTTGAGAAGTGCGTTGAAAATAAGGAAAAAATCATGGGATTCGGCCACCGAGTTTACAAGGTGAAAGATCCGAGAGCAACTATTCTTCAAGGGTTGGCAGAACAGTTGTTTGAAAATTTTGGCCACGACGATTATTACGACATTGCTATCTTGTTGGAAAAAGTGGTTGAGGAAAAAATGGGTCATAAAGGAATTTATGCAAATGTAGATTTCTATTCTGGTTTGGTGTATCGGAAAATGGGAATTCCGATCGACTTATTTACTCCTGTTTTTGCGATCGCCCGAGTTGCAGGCTGGCTGGCCCACTGGAAGGAACAGCTAGAAGCAAACCGCATTTACCGCCCGACTCAAATATATACGGGTACTCACGGTGTTCCTTATATTGCGATCGGGGAAAGGTTGCCCGACTCAAGCATCGCGATCGACCGCGAGCGGTAAAATGGCGATAGATATTGTTTTGCACAGTGAAATGTTGAATCAAAAATTGATTTCGCGCTGCGACTCAGGAAGCAATTTGGGCCTACCAACAACTGCCGTGCTGGGTTTCACCCCCCTTGTGTTTTGTGCTGTTCGTTAGCGACAATGTTGCTAAGTGACGATTTTCAGGAACTCCGGTCCTCAGACTTGCGGGTCTGAGGCTTTTTATTGCAATATCCGGCGTTGCCGCCGATGTACAAGCAGTTGCACCAAAATCTGTAATAAAAGCGCGAAAGACCCAGTAAACCCGCCCTAGCCGCGGTCTAATTTACGAATAGCTTTCGATAGGGTGCGATCGCACACATCGTTTCTACGCTGAGTATTCTACAGCAACGCCTTTTTCTATTTTTAACTCTCTACATTCCAATCTTCACCACCAGGTAACTGCGACAAATATTCATCGATGACATCCTCAAATTCAGCTCTAGAATAAGTGTATGTCAGGGACAGTAGCTCAGTTGCGATCGCAACCATTTGCTCTCTGTCCACCCTCTTAGCAAGTTGAGCACGGCTTAACCTTCCTTCCAACACTTCCCTGCTAGCCTCACGAATTGCGGCTTCTAGTTCATCTTCTAGAAAAGGCTCCCACTCCGAAGCATTGATGTAGTAAGATGTTTTATTATCTTTGAGATTGAGCTTTTTAATACCTCGGACAGAATTAGCAATAGAAGCAGCCCAAGAATTAGTTAAACGCTGCTCTACTTGGTTTTTAATTAAGTGGATTAGCAGAATTAGTAAAAAAGAACCGATATTCCGCAGAGTTGCTTGTTTGCTCATGCCCTCTAATTCATCGATAATCAAGAGAGCATCTTCATTCCTCCCCTCTAAAATACAATTTCTCAGGTCTATTAATTCCTGTACCATTGCTTTTGGCCTCAATATTTATAGGAATTTCGTAAGGTGCGCTGCGGCGCACCCTACGCACTCTATTCTTCAGTCCGCGGAGGCGGACATTGTTTGTGTAGACGCGGTTTCAACCGCCGAGTCTAAATGGATTCAGTTACACGGATTGAGTTACATGATGGCGGCTAGTCAACTTATCCAATTGATTCACCAACAAACTCAGGAACAATCCCACATCGGTAACAACTCCCGTAGATTCGATCGACCCCCGATCGCTCAATTTCGTCACCACCGCCGGATTAATGTCCACACAGACCATCTTCACACCCGCCGGCGTCATATTTCCCACACCAATTGAGTGCAGCATAGACGACAGCATTAACACCATATCCGCGCCCCGTAACAGCTCAGTATACTCTTCTTGAGCCTTCACCAAATCCATTTGCGTGTCGGGAAGCGGCCCGTCATCGCGGATCGAACCAGCCAGCGAAAACGGTATATGATGCTTCACGCACTCGTACATCACACCATTAGTAACCAGGCCAGCTTCAACAGCTTTTGCAATACTTCCGTAACGCCGCACAGTGTTAATTATTTTCAAGTGGTGGCGGTGTCCGCCCCGCACAGCAACACCGCGTTTCATGTCAACTCCCAAAGAAGTTCCCATGCTAGATTGTTCCATGTCGTGAACTGCGATCGCATTGCCGCCCAACAACGCTTGCACGTAACCTTCGCGAATCAAATGCGCTAAATGTTCGCCGCCGCCAGTATGAATGACTACAGGCCCTGCGGTAACAACAACTTTACCACCCCGATCGCGAATTTGGCGCAATTCCCAGGCTACTTGTTCCACCACCAATTCTACCCGGCGTTCGCTAGAAACGCTCCCCGACATAAAGCTGAATTCCTGAGAATTCCGTTGTTCCCGCGATTCTGTTTTGCGGATAGTGCGGATGCCGACCACATCGACAACGACTTTTTCACCTACTTTTAGATCCCGCAATAATTTGCAGGTTGCGACTGGGCCATCAGCAGTTTCAGTAATAGCAACGGCACCATCCATCCGCTGATTTTGCGCTTTCACCCACTGACCGTTTACCCGCACTTCCGTGGGATAAATCGTACTGACGTAAAAGTCATCTGGGCCAACACCATCTTGCACGACATCTTCTAAAATAGCGTCGCAAATCTCTTGCGGTGGAGGCACTGCACCCAAGTCGATCAGCATTCCCATCATTTCTTCCATCACATCGTGGGAAGGAGCCGAAACTTTAACGTCCGCAGAAGATGTACTTTGCCGCTGCTCTCCCAGATTGAAATTGAGCACTTGGAAACTGCCGCCGAGATCGACAATTAAGTCTAAAGCGCGGCTGATTAAACCAGCATCCAGCAGGTGGCCTTCCATGCGAATTGTGCGGCTTTCGACCATCACGTTTGCCGATCGATCTTCTTGAACCGGTTCCGTTACCCTGAGCGTCAAACACTTACAGGCACCGCCCGCTTTCAGGAATTCGCTCATCGGTGTTTCAATAACTTTAAAACCAGCTTTAGCGATGCGAGTTTTCAAGCCTTCGCTGACCTTGTTCATTACCACAGTTTGGTCAATATTTACAGCATTGCAGGCAAAATTTGCAGCATCTGCTTCTTCAATAGCAATGCGTTTTTCCGGCGCAACTCGCATTTCAATTAGGCGGTTCGAGTAGGAGTCAAATGCTGCTGGATAGTAGAGCAAATATCCGCCGTTGAGCGGACAAAAACAGGTGTCTAAATGATAGAAACGTTCGTCTACTAAACGCAGCGAAAGCACTTCTATGTTGAGCCATTTTGCTAGCAGCGGGTGCGAGTCGAGTTCGGAACGGAAGCCGTACCCTGCCCACAGCCAGCGTCCTTCGCGATCGAGCAAAGCATCGCCAGCACCCTCAAATGGCAAGTCTTTCGGGAGTTCGTGCACGGTGAAACCTTTGGTTTCAAACCATGCTTTGAAATAAGGTTCTTCGCCTTGCCGCTCTTTGTGATAGAAACGGCTGAGGACGAAAGTATTACCTAAAAGCAAGCCTGCATTGGCTGTGAAAACCATATCCGGCCAGCCTTTTTCCGGTGGCACCAAGTCTACTACGGCGTTTTCTTTGAGGATGTGGTAGAGTTTTTCCCACTGTTCGACAGCGCGATCGCGCGATGATTTGTGGACATTTCCCTCCATCCAGGGGTTAATCACGTAGTCTACATCGTAGTGGTCGGGGGCGCACATCAAGAAGCGAATTGAGTCAGTCATAATTTAGTTAAAATGCGGTAGATGCTACAGACTTAAGTTGACAGAGTTTGCTTGAGAACAACTGCAATATTCGCCCGTCACGCCAAGAGTGCAACATCTGGTCGCTAAAAAAGTAACTTTTAACTATATCACATCAAGGCGTATTTTGAGTAAAAAGGGGCTGCCAGCGGGAAGTAATGAAATCTTGACAATGCTGCCCGTGCTCGCACCCAAAACAGTCGGGTATACCTAATATCTTGTACCTGCGGTCAAAAACCTGTAGGGGTTCGCTTCACCAATAGCTTTCTCATGATACCCAAAGACTCAAAAACCCGCCCCCAAAAGCGCGATCGTCCAGAACATCGATCTGGGTGCCTGATGTAAGTATATAATTAAAGTAATACAGTGCGATCTTGTTGCGATTAATTTGATCAACAAACAAATAGCCATGACGATCGCAGCCACTGAATATAAATACGTACAACTAGACGATCGCAATATCCCCATCATTGAAGGGACATCAATGAAAATCGTAGAGTTACTTACCTCTGTGAAAGCCTACGGTTAGACCCCTGAAGAATTGCTACAAAGTTACCCTCACCTTACCCAGAGCAAAATTTACTCAGCATTGGCCTACTATTTGGACAAGCAACAAGAAATAGACGCAGATATCGAGCGGCGCGAGGAGTATGTAAAACAGTTATAACAAGAAGCTGGCGAATCTGCTTTTGCTGCTAGAATGCGCCCTCAAGGGTTATTGAAATGAGTCCATTTTCCTTGTTCCTTGTTCCTTGTTCCTTTTTCCATTACATCATTTCCAGTTACATCGGTATTCTTCAAGCAGTCAACAGTCAACAGTCAGTAGGGGCGGTGCCTGTGAGTGCGGGTCCTTCTTAACAGTCAACAGTCAACAGTCAACAAAAGTGCAACCGGAATTGATATTACATCCTTTACATCCGCTACAAAATCCGTTGTCGAACTTGCTTCTTTTAACTGTTAATTTTCAACTTTTGCAAAATCGGAAGTTCGATCGCAAATTCTGTTCCCCGCCCAACTTCGGAACAGCACGACAACTTACCGCCGTGGCTGTCTTTGACAATTTGGTAACTAATCGACAATCCCAAACCAGTGCCGCTGCCGATCGGCTTTGTAGTAAAAAACGGGTCAAACATCCTTGACTGAACCTCTGGAGGGATACCGGCCCCATTGTCAGCAATCCGCACAATAACTAGATTGTCTCCATTTATTTCAGTGCTAATCTGAATCTGAAGATGTTTTTCAAACATTTGCCTGGAATCATTGGTAACTGTTGGAATATTGTTTGCTAATGACTGATGACTGATGACTAATGACTCTTCACAAGCGTCGATCGCATTCAACAGCAAATTCATAAACACCTGGTTTAATTGCGCCGGATAGCACTCGATTTTTGGCAGTTCGCCGTAATTTTTAATAATTTTAATTTCCCCACCTTTTGGCTGTGACTGCAATCGCTGCTGTAAAAGCACCAAAGTGCTCTCGATACCTTCATGAATATCTGTTAACTTTATATCCTTTTCATCCAGTCTCGAAAAGTTTCTCAAAGACAACACAATTTGCTTAATTCGGTTAGCACCTCCTTTCATTGAAGCCATAATTTTCGGAAAATCTTCAGCGATAAAATATACATCGACTTCGGCTAATTTTTCGGCAATTTCTGGAACTGGTTCAGGATAGTGTTGCTGGTATATCTGGAGCAATTTTATTAAATCGCCAGCGTACTGTGCGGCCGGAACAATATTGCCGTAAATGAAGCTGATCGGGTTATTAATTTCGTGGGCAACTCCCGCTACCATTTGCCCGATACTTGACATCTTTTCGGTTTGAACGAGATGGGATTGAGCATTTTTTAAGTGTTCCAGAGTTTGTGCTAACTGTTGGGCTTTTTCTCGTTCTCGCTGTTCGCTAAATTGCAAATCTACTTCTGCTTGTTTGCGATCGCTAATATCGATGTGCGTTCCCGTCATCCGCAAAGGATTTCCCCAAGCATCCCGTTCCATCACCTTCCCTTGAGCCAAAATCCACTTCCACTCGCCGGATTTTGCCAACATCCTAAATTCCACTTCGTAAGTCGTATCTTTGCCTTCCCAGTGAGCATTTATCGCTGCTATAGCCGATGACAAATCCTCTGGATGTACCAGTCTTTCCCAGGATGCAAAACTATTTTCTATCTCCTCAACTTCATATCCCAGCATCGTTTTCCAGCGCGAATTAAAATACACTTCTTCCCTGGCAATATTCCAGTCCCACAATCCCATCGCACTACCTTCAAATGCCATATAAAAACGTTCTTCGCTAATTTGTAAAGCTGCTTCGGCTTGTTTGCGATCGGTGATATCCATTACTGTTCCCAAGAGTTTGATGACTTCTGGGGTTTCCTCGCTGAAAACACACGTTCCCCTTGCTTCCACATGTCGGATTTGGCCGCTAGGATGCAAAATTCGCAACTCTTTTTTGTAGGAAATTCCTTGCGAGATAGCAAAGGAGACAGTTTCTTGGAAGAAGTCTCTGTCGTCGCGATGACACATCTGTAAAAATTTGACATATGTCGGTTCAGGTGCGCTGGAGTCCAGACCAAAAATGCGGAATACTTCTTCTGACCAAGTAATCTTATTTGTGATGACATCAAATTCCCAACTGCCGATATGGGCAATTTTCTGGGCTGCTGCTAGACTAGCTTCGCTTTGTTGCAATTTCAGTCGCTGCTGTTTGTCTTGTTCGAGAAGATTGGCTTGGGCGATCGCAATTCCCATTTGTGCCGCCACAGTTTTCAATAATCCGATCTCGTCTTGGGTCCAATTGCGGCGATCGTACTGGTGCAAGCACATCATTCCGTTCGCTTTTCCCTGGTAGGAAGTGCGGACTGCTATCATCGACTTCAAACCTATTCCCTGGCACAAATCCCTAATATTTTCTAACAGCGGATCGGCAAAAACATCGTCACAAACTACAACTCGATCTTGGGACAATACAAACTGAACGTGAGAATTGCCATCCACGGGAATTTCTACATCTAAAAGCGACTGCGATTCCGATTTTGTGTACTTAGCCACACAAGAAAGCTGGGGAAGTGGATCTTCTGTGTAGGTATGAATCAAGCAGGTATCGGCATTAAAAACTCGACAAATTTGGGCCGCCGCTGTTTGAAAAACTCGCTCCTGCTTTAAGCTGTAGCGAATTTCCAGAGTAATTGTTTCTAGCAAAAATCTTTGCTTGATTTGCCGTTCCAAAGCAGCTAAAGCAGTTTTTAGTTCGAGTTCTGCTTGTTTGCGATCGCTAATTTCAGTAGCAGTTCCCAGAAATTTCCAAGGTTTGCCCTCCGCTGTTCTGACAAACACGGTATCTAGGCTAAAAAACCAGCGATATTCACCGTTTTTGTGCTGGATTCGGTACTCAAATTCAAAGGTTTCGCCGTCTTTCGATCTTTCAATCCGGCTCATATGTTCTGAGAAAGCCGGCAAATCGTCAGGGTGGATCAAGTTAGGAAAAAATGCGGCTGGCATTTGCTGTATTTCTGGCAGCGAGTAACCAAGATCGGCATATACTTCGCGATTTAGATATAAAATTCGCTGTTCTAGCAAATCGTAAACATACAAAAGATTAGGATTCATTTTAATTATTGCCGACAGCCACTGCTGACTTTCTCGCAGTTGTGCTTCCAGGCGCTGGCGTTCTTCTATTTCTGCTTGCAGCCGTGCATTTTGTGCTATAATTTGCTGGGAAAGTCGGCTGAGCAGCAGTTGATTTTCGACGCGAGCCACCACTTCTTCTATTTCAAACGGTTTAGTTATGTAGTCTACTGCCCCCAGGCCGAAAGCTTTGACTTTATCAATTACTTCATTTAAACAGCTTATAAAAATTACAGGAATATCTTTGGTTTCGGGACAAGCTTTTAGCTGTTCGCAAACTTTATAGCCATCCATACCGGGCATTATGATGTCCAGCAAAATCAAATCAGGTCGATTCGACCGAGCAAAGTTGAGAGCCAATTGGCCATCCCGTGTCGGTCGCGCTTTGTATCCCCGCTTAGACAAAAACTGGGATAAAAGGCGCAAGCTTTCTGGATTGTCGTCAACGATTAAAATATTTTGTTTTAGGCTACCAATTTCAGGTGTCAGTGTTTGTACTTTTGCGTATTTTTTGTCAGATTCTTTCATAATATATCCCCTCAAATTATTGAAAAACCGAGTTTAAAATTTAGCAAATTTCCTGATTTTGGAAAAACCAAACAATTAGCTTGCAGCAATGGTATTTGGTAGATGTTGTTCGATAGCGCCGATTTGATATCTGCAAGTTTTAATCAGCTCCTAATCTTGTTTTTGGAACGCTGGCGGTCATTCGATTTGAGATTTTAGATATTAGATTTATTTGCGACCGATGAATCTGGGAGATTTAACACGATGCTAAAAATTTGGGCTGTTCGCCACAGGAGTCGGGAGCTTGCATCAGTTTTCGGGCAGGGTCAATGAGCGCTTTCTACTATGCTTCGATCGGCTATAGCAGCGCAAATCAGACTCTCAGCCTTTTTTTGCGGTTGAGGCGGTGGAACTGTCCGATCGCCAAAATAGCGCACCCCTGATACTTGTAATAATTGTATCAAAAATGTTTAATTTTTTAAACCTTTTGCGGACAAAGTTATCTGAGGCGAGCGACTTTCACAGCCGACAATCCTCAAATCACCGCCACATTATGCAACTTTACATTAAACGTAAAACTTTGACAGCAGACGAATCATAAAAAGCCTGTAAACAGCACACAAGCGAGCCAGGGAAGCGAGAATCATGGGAAATTTATAGTGTTTTAAGCTTTGTTTTGCCTTTATTTATCCGGTTGTTTGGACTTGTGATTTCAGTAAATATACTTACTTTAAACAGCAACTACACTAGCCCCGACAAGCTTTGAGAGTCTTTTATCTTTTGTTTGGGCGATCGGCTAATTTATGGCATCTCGGTATTAGCCTTCAACTCACCGTAAGCAGAATAAACAGCTTTCACATTATACCAATTCAGAAAAATTCGAGCAATTTCCAAAGCTAACTGCGGCTTGCCTCGGTCAATCAACCACTGCAATAAAGGTTTCATCGTGTGCTCGTTTAGCAGCCCGCCCAAAGATAAAAAACCCCACAGTATTTGGTGTAGAACAGTCATTTGAATCATCAGCCTCACGTCCCAATTCGGGTGTTTTTGATAAAACAAAACTCCCATTCTTCCGCGCTGAATTTCTCGGTCAATCATGCCTGGTATTTGCTCTAAGTTAAAAGCTGGGTGCCAGTGGTAGCCAACAGCCTCCGGACATTTAATCAATTTTAAACCTAAGTTTTTTAACCTGACACCCAATTCTAAATCTTCCCATCCATAAAGTTGAAAGCGATTGTCAAACAGTCCAGCTTCCAGTAGCCAGTGGCGGGCGATCGCCACATTTCCCGTAGCAAAATAAGCCGCCGAAAAATCCGTTATTTTGTAAAGTTCCGAGGTGGGATTGTCGAAATTGCAAGTATTAATCACGCTACCGTAAGTAAAAACCGCATCAGTATCCTTGTATCCCTGTCGCAAAGCATCTGCGTGTGCTTGCAAAAAATGCTCTGTAACGACCAAATCGCTGTCGATAAAAATAATCGTATCGCCCTTTGCCTGTTCAACGCCCAAATTCCGGGCGGCGGCGGGACCTTGGTGAGATTGACAGATCGATCGCACGTGCGGCAACAAGTCGGGATTTGCCGCCAACCACTCGATCGTCGAGTCCGTCGAGCCATCATCGACTACAATCACCTCATAATCTGTGACACCGTTACCAAACTGCTGATTTTCCAGAGCCAGTAGACATTTTGCCAAAATCGGTTTACGATTGTACGTCGGAATCACAACACTAAAAAACACAGCTTTTCCCCATCGCCACAGTTACCGTATCCCACGGTAGCAGATTTTTCGCAGCAACTGTGCCTGGAAATGGTCAAGCTTAGCAAAAAAAGAATATCTAAATCTGTACTATTTCTGACAAGAATATATCTCAATTAGGTGCATAATACAAAGTTGGTTAAATATCACATCTTGCACTATTCTCCAGAACAGGCAAGATGCCTGTTCCACAAAAATTAAATTTTATTGTGGGGCGGGCATCTTGCCCGCCCTGAACAGCTTAGTGATAATGGTGCAAGATGTAAGTTAAATTCAGGATGTAAATAGCAATGAGTCGCGCTACAAAAGTTGTGCTAGCATATTCCGGCGGAGTTGATACCTCCGTCTGCATTCCTTACCTCAAAAACGAGTGGGGCGTCGAAGAGGTAATTACTCTGGCGGCGGATTTGGGACAGGGAGACGAGTTAGAACCGATCCGCAAAAAAGCTTTAGCATCGGGTGCTTCGGAATCTTTAGTTATTGATGCTACCGAGGAATTTGTCAAAGATTATGCGTTTCCAGCCATTCAAGCTAACGCGCTTTACGAAAATCGGTATCCGCTTTCTACGGCGCTGGCCCGCCCGCTGATTGCTAAATTGTTAGTAGAAGCTGCCGAAAAATACGGTGCAGATGCGATCGCCCACGGTTGTACGGGTAAAGGAAACGATCAAGTGCGGTTTGATGTGTCGATCGGCGCGCTAAATCCGAAGATTAAGATTTTAGCACCGGCGCGGGAGTGGAAAATGAGCCGGGAAGAAACCATCGCATACGGGGAAAAATGCGGCATTCCGTCGCCGGTGAAAAAGTCTTCGCCTTACAGTATCGATCGCAATTTGTTAGGAATGGCGATCGAAGCTGGAATCCTCGAAGATCCGTGGGCGGAACCGCCAGAAGAGGTATATTTGATGACAAAGGCGATCGAAAAAACTCCCGACACACCCGAATACATTGAAATCGGTTTCGATTGCGGAAGTCCCGTTAGTTTGAACGGCAAAGATTTAGCCCCAGTCGCCTTAATTACCCAACTCAACGAAATAGTTGGAAATCATGGAGTCGGGCGCATCGACATGATTGAAAACCGCCTAGTCGGCATTAAATCGCGGGAAATTTACGAAACACCAGCGATTTTAGTTTTGATGCACGCGCACCGCGACTTAGAAAGCTTAACCCTGACAGCAGATGTCACCCGGTACAAGCGAGGCATCGAAGAAACCTACAGCCAAATGATTTACAACGGTCTTTGGTACAACCCTTTAAAAACCGCTTTAGACGCATTTATTCAGGACACACAAAAGCGAGTAACTGGAACCGTGCGAATCAAACTGTTCAAAGGAAATGCCACAATTGTCGGCCGCAAATCCGAAAAATCGCTGTACAGTTTCGACTTAGCAACCTATGGCGCTGAGGATGACTTCGATCACAAAGCAGCAGAAGGATTTGTCTACGTTTGGGGACTGCCAACGCGCATTTGGTCGGAGAAGAATCGGGGTTAGAAATTAGTCCGGCGTGTACCACCAGGGTTTTAAACCCCTCGCGTCGGGCGAAAGTCCTCTAAAACAAAACTGACTAATATCATCTTCGTTCCATTGCCCGTTATCAAAACGGTTCGCAGTGATGACTTTAGTTAGCAACAGTTCGTAGTGAGGCATTGTCTCCTCACTACAAACCTTATTTATTAGGGTAGAGCGATCAAAGTTGATAGAATTCATTAATCATCTAATTAACCCGATCTAATTTTTCAGTCGTCTTGAGACGACTTTAGCTATAATCCGAGGTTTAAACCCGGCGGATTGTGCAGTTAATTGACAATAACTGAAGCAACTGCTACTCGTTCCAAGCCAGGAAAGATTGAAAGAAATCTAGGCAGTGAAGATTATATCGTTCTCTTGTCAAAAATCGGAGGAGATACACCTTACTCTTTCTCGATTAAACTTTCTTCTCAGCCGCAGTGAATAAACTTAGCTACGAATAATATAATCGCCTAAACAGAAGTACGATCGCCCTTCCTCCACCTCTTCAACAACTCCGGCGTCACCAAACCCTGCGGAAAAAATATCGTCCCCAAAACAATCAGTACCCCAAACACAATTAACCGCCCATCCCGCAGAAATTGCGCCAACC
>NZ_JADEWV010000144.1 GCF_015207455.1 Microcoleus sp. LEGE 07076 | reverse complement strand
ATCGCAGATGGTGATGCACGGGTTTTGCTCTATTTTACCTGTTTTTTTTGCACCTGACTTGCATCGCACCAGTTCTTAACCCATGCCACGTCAAGTGCGACCGATATATTCAGCAAGCCCTAACTAAAGTTACCGAGTGGGTGGAAATCCGCCGCCACAACCAGCCGCCCCCGACTGTATCGGCTTGGCTGCATTGGAGAGAAGGTATCATCGCATTTCTGACGCTACCTGCCGCGATCGTTATGGGAATTCCGGCGATCGCACTTTTGATGCTGCCGATGCGCGGATCTTCGGGGGCGCTCGTTGCTTTAATTTTAGGAACTGCTATATCTTCTGCTTATTTGTATCACTTCCGTGTTGCAAAGCTGTTTAAAATTCTGCTCAAATTCTTCTGGATTTTATATGCAGACTTGCTCAAAACTTTGCAAATTTTATTGGTGCCAGCAGCAACAGGCACGCCGTTTTTTATTCTAACTATTGTCACTGCCACAATGGTGCCGAGACAGCTAATGCCGCTGACAATATTTGTGTTAGTTGTTTGCGTGTTGCTGAGCGGGATTGTGGGATATGCAGCCTTGCAATATTGGTCTGCACATTTGGTTAATTGGGCTGGGACATGGTGGCCTGTTGGTTCCCCCGGTTACAGCCGGATTCAAGCCAGAAAAGCCTGGAAACACAACAAAACAGCAATTAGCCAATCTTTTGTGCGGCACTCAACCAGTTGGCATTTAGCGGCTAATGACGGGACTTATTTAATTTATTTCTATTTGATAGCGCTCGGATTCAGCGCGATCGGTTATTTTTGGTTTGGAGAACACTCAGAATGGTTAGAGACAGAAGAAGAGATGTTAGGATCTGCAACGGCGCTAGTTTGGGTGGCGCTGTGGCATTTCTGGGGGTGGCGGAGCGAAGTAGCAATTGCTAGCAGCCAGTCCTCAACTAAAACTTCAGACAAAAGGCGATCGTCCAATTCTCATTTACCGGCTGCCGATCCGGTTGAAGTCGAACTCAATCAGATGTCGGCAGAGTTGGGCAATACTCGGATGAGACCTGTAAGAAAGTCACAATCACCAACTCAAAAGTCACAGTCACCAACTCAAAAGTCACAATCACCAACTCAAAAGCCAAAGTCACCAACTCAAAAGCCAAAGTCACCAACTCAAAAGCCAAAGTCACCAACTCAAAAGCCAAAGTCAGAACAGCCTCAATGGTATGTATTCCGCAGCGGTAAAGCTGAGGGGCCTTATACCAAAGACCAATTGCCAGATGTGCAGAAAATTAGCGATCGTACTAAAGTGCGCCGGGGGGAAGCCGAGTGGCAGCGCGCTGGTGAAATTTCAGAATTAGCGCTGTTTCTGACTCAAAAATAAGGCGCGATCCCGAAACGATTTTTCTCGGCGGGGCATAACGCTTCTGCACAGCTTGCAATATTCAGGTCGAACGGATTTTTTTCAATAAACTTTCGATCGAGTTGAGAGTTCGGATCGTTTGTTCTCTGTCCGCCAAATCCTTTGATTGAGTTTATTTATGGGGATTTTCTCTAGCAAACCTGCTGTTTTCCTCCTGCTTCCTTAAGAGTCGGCAAAAGTTGGGGTGCAAAATGTTGGTTCAAAAGTTCGATCGTTCCGAATGCAAGTCCTGCGTATAAACACTCTCGATCGCCAGTAACTAACCTAACTTGGTATAATAAAATACTAATGACCGATGACTGACGATAATTAATTAGGATTGGGATTTGAGTCATGACCAACAGCGCATTTCCCCTGTCGAGCGGGGTTGGGAGTCGGGTTATTTGCTACTTTAGAAAGGGCATCTTGTTCTTGAATCCATCCGATTTCTCCCGCTTGCAGCTTGGCGATTTCTACTGCAACTGTTGGCTTGATCTCGGGGGAAGGCGAGGGACTTGCCATAGCAGCGGGAGATGGACGGATCTCGGGTTGCGAAACAGCCGAAAAATCTTTATTTGACTTGGGTTTGGGAGGGTTTGACACTATTTCAGGAAGCGAACAAACTTTCAATTCCAGCCAATTGCCTTGAGGCGTAAGCTGTTTGTTTGTCACCTGCAAAACGCTGCCGGCAGGGACTGTTCCTTTGACGGTCAACTCACCGATTGCGGCTCGCAAATCCAAGCTATTGCCCTTATTTCCCAATTCCTCAGCTGCAGAATTTTTGATTTCTATAAACGAGCCTTTTTCTAAATAATTGACCGGAGAAGGTATAGATTCAACTGTTTTCTCCGGCTCGCTTCCAGCATTAATCAAACCGCGTTTACCGAAAATCGATTCCCCGGCAGTATCGATCGCCCGACCCACCGGAGGAATGAAAAAATAAGCAAATACACCTCCCAAACCTAACAAAAAAACTATTTTTACCAACAGTGAAAATAGATTTTTACCTTTGTCCGGCGGCTGTAGCAACTGCGTTTTTAGTTGAGAATTCGCATCGACAATAGCTGTGCTGTCGGTCAAATCGGTGGGCATATCTTCGCTGTCGGCAATTAGTTCGATCGGCGTATCTATTGGTGCGACAGACAATTCTGTCAAAGTATTGCCATTTTCTCTCAAATGTGCTTGACAGTGAATCAAAGCCACAGTGACGTTATCGTGACCGTTTTTAGTATTAGCAATCTCGATGAGTCGATCGCGCGCCTTCCCCACACCAATGCTACCGTCGAGAATTGGCAAAATTTCCGCTTCCCAACATTCCTCAACTCGGTCTTTATCGCTCAAACCGTCGGAACACAGCAGCAAAACGCAATCCTCATCCACCGGAAAGCGCTGCACGGTTGGGTGCAGGGTGTTCGAGGAAGTAATGCCCAAAGCTTGAATCAGAGCGCCGGCGGCGACTTGTTCCAAAGCATCCCGGTATAGCGAGTAACCCAAACGCACCTCGCGACAAGCTACATCGTCATCAAGAGTAACTTGATAGCAGCCGGTGCGGGTAATCCAGTAAGCCCGACTGTCTCCGACGTGGGCGACGTAGAGTTCGTGAATGTGAGCTAAACCCATAACTAAGGTAGTTCCCATCCGCTGGCGACCTTGGCGGTGTTCGCTGTCGTTGCGACTGGCTATTTTGTCGTTAGCAGCACAAGCGGCCCGTTCGAGCTTGGAAGTCAGGCTCAGCGGGTCCCAATTAGCTTGATGCAGGGGCATTTGCTGCAACTTTTCTTGAAGCACGCCAATCGCCAATTCCGAAGCGACTTCGCCGCCGTCTTGTCCGCCGATGCCGTCGCAGACGATCGCGCAAGCCGACGAGCCCGGGGAGCCGGTGAATACGGTACCGCTGGGCGGATAGCAAGCGTCTTCGTTGTGAGCCCGCGCTCTACCGACATCGGTGCCGGTGGCAATTTCAATGTGACGCTCGTAAGAGCGGCCGCATTTTGCCAGAGCTTTATCCAACTGGCCCATCAGTTGTTCGCCGTGGCGCACTTGACCTGCGACCATTTGCTGGCAAAGTTGCCTCAAAAAATTGGCGCACGTCGGGTGAGCGTCGTCGATCCACTGCTGCCACAATTTGCCCAACTGCGACAAACTAGGCGGTTTGCGATCGGGCTGCAATTCCAGAAACTGGACTAATTGTCCTGACACCCGCAGCAGTTCTGGAGTCAGCAGGGTCGAAGCCACGCCCTGAGCGATACAAGGCTGCCACAACTGGGCAATTTGCCACAGCCAATTTAGCTGTCGCATCGCGGAGGCTCCTTTCCAGGACTCCGCCAATTCCGGCATTAAAGATTCCGTTACCTTGAAAATAGGCGCGTTTTCCAGCAGCCAGATATCTCCAGAGAGTTTGCTCCTCTGGGACGATACCAGCCCGTATACTTGAGGTACGTGCAACTGATAGGCAAACAGTCTCAAGTAAGGAACGATCGCACTTGGAATCTCTTCGGGCAGTTCCGGCAAGTCTTCGGGTTGAGTATCGACAAGAAGCCGATCGTGTTTGACCAAATAGCGACCCGCGATCCGATCGCCTGGTTTGCACGCTTTGATCCCTTCACCTATAGCCCACAAGTAGTGTTTTGGCACAGAGTTTTGCATAAGGGTTCCTGACGCCTTTGGGCCCAGTGGTGATCTGAACTATTTTAGCGCTTGAACCTCAATGGGTTGATATGTGGCGATTATATGACACCCCCGCTTTTTGTGCAGAGGGGGATTCTTAAGACTCAGCAGTCCTAATATCTTGATTTTTCGGGTTTCCAGGGTCGCCACCTTTGCACTTTGGTAGTGCGCGGTGACATTTTGTGACAATGTTTGCGACTTGACTTTCCCCCAGTTGAGTAGTAGGTTTTAATGTCTTGTACTGACACAAACAGTCTATCATTTTGTTGACCCCGAATAAATCTGGCGATCGGCTTTCGGGGTGCGACGGCTTTCGGGGCGCGGCCGAAGTCAGGAGGCTGGAAAACAAGCTGTTTTCAGGATATTCCTGGGAGTACCAACCGACGAAGCAATCTCCGCCGTGAAGCAAATTGAGATTTTAGACGAACTCTGATGTTACGATGCAGATACGTACAAATCACCTGAGCTTTAGGTATAAATAAACAACAATTTTCGGTTGTGTCGATCGGGCGATACGTGCCTTCGGAGTTTGGCTGGTCAAGTTAAATTTAACCTCACCCAAAAACGGATACCAGCCCCCCAGATTCATCTGTCGAGTCAATCTCAAATCTCAAATCTCAAATCTCAAATCGAATGACCGGGCCGTCGTGCAAGCTGTTGAGTTTTTAACCATGCCCCTACATGAGTCCAGCGCCTTTGGCGAGAATTTGCCCGATCCGAAGCTGCTACCTCCATTTGAGGTAGACGAAATGCTGATTAGGATTCAGCGTTCTCACAGTTACTATTACAAAGTGATGAATCTTGAAGTTTGGGCGCTGGTGGAAACCTTAGATAAGATGTTTCCTGGCGCGTGGGGTCAGTTTATGGCTAACCGCCAAGTTGCGGTAAAGCAGTTTTTGGATCGATCCCCAAATTGTGCGATCGATCCCAACGATACTGGGAAAGACCCAGAAACGAATGGGAGCGAGGAAAAAAATTGAAGCAAGTTCGTCTTACTCGCCAGATAGGGAATTGAGCAGATTTAGTCTTGGACGCACAAGTACCCGTCACCTTGGTTTTTTACCCAAAATGTTCGGTAAGTCCTGGGATTTAAAGAATTTAACGCCTCAATGTGGAGGTTCGAGGGTAGAAACAAGAGGGAATAGCCGGGATTTTGTTCCCTCTGGGAGAATCCCCTCTAGCCTTCTCCCCGAATCCCCTCTCCCGAAATCTGGTTACAAGTGAATTTTCGCGTCAACTCGGGGAAGTCCCATGCTGTAATTGACAGCGCGGCTGTTGAGGTTGTAGCTGATTTGGCCTTTTTGCAAGAACGATCGCACCAAATGCTCCAATTCCGAACCGATGCGGCGGAGGTTGTACTCTGTCAAGTCTTCGCCCTCATAAGCGTCTACGAGTTGGTCGAATTTGGCATATACCTGTTTGACTGACTCGTCGTTCCAGTTGAGTTCGTTGTCCGGGTCAATGTCCAGTGTCAAAAGGTCGTTGCTGGGTACGAGTTCGTTGTCTTCGAGAATGGCGGTGTATATGCGAATATGGCGGGTTGTGGACTTGAGCTGCATGAGTTTTTATGTGTAAAGATTTTTTCCTGAACTTATTGTAAGGGGTCAGAGATGCGCGGGGAACTGGGATCGGGAGGATTGAACCGCGAAGGGGCTTTCGTGCGCGTGAGGAAGTGAGGGAGAAAGGGGGCGAAGGGCGATCGTCAATTTCTCGGAATCCCGAAATCTTTTAATTGTTGTGCCGTCCAATTTTTGTAATATTCAGTTTTCTCTAAAACATCGGAAGCCGGCTTCAGCTTAGAATTTACTTGAACCGTGAAGCCGGGATACGGCATCCTCCTAGTATAAAGCCCGTCAATATTAAAATCTTCTTCGGGATGAGTGTGAAAAGCTAGCAAGCCCAACTCAGAAATCTGAGTGTTTAATTTGTCCATCAATTCTTTAGTTTGCGGTGCACTAATCGCAGTTTTATCGGGATTAATTACTAACATTATTTCAAATTCGGAATTAGCAAATTCATGAATCGATTTCATGATAGTAGAATCTGCCTCAAACTCAGTCAGCGCTGAAAACCGCTCGATTTTGAATAAAATTTGATTGGCCAACCGTGCTTTTTTAGCGAAGGGACAAATCGGTAAATCGCTGAAAACTGGATGCGGTAACTCGACAAACTCCTTCATCCATCTGAGGGTAGATTCTATAATTTCCGTGTCAGATTCATTCATCGAAAATCTATGTATTTGACATTTCACACTAATTATACTCTATTTCTAGGCTGGCACACCCCACCATTGGTGTCAACTTAAGGCTGAAACCCATAATAAATGTCACTTGTATCGAAGTCTCGATCCCCCTAAATCCCCCTTAAGAAGGGGAGTAGGGGTTGACTTTGAGAATGCTCTTGTCCCCCCCTTTTTAAGGGGGGCTAGGGGGGATCTCCGGGTTAATAAAACACGCCCTAGTCCTTCCATTTCTAAGGACTCAATTCGTGAATACAAACATTAATTCATTCGTGAGTTGTGCCGTCTGGCATAATTGCGCCTGCAAGTTTTGCCGTTTCCAGATTTGCCACCCCACTTAGGTTTGCTCCCTTTAAGTTGGCTTTTTCGAGATTTGTACAATTCAAATTTGCACCGCGCAAATCGGCTGATGTAAGTGTTGCCCCACTCAAATTTGCGTACACTAAACTTGAGCCGCAGAGATTAACTTCAGTCAAGTTGGCCCTACTCAAATCTACTGAGTCAAGCGCTACTCCCACCAGATTTACGCCAGTCAGATTAGCATCGCTGAAGTTGGCACGGGCTAATTTTGTATCTTTCAAATTAGCGTTGCTGAGGTCGGCCGCAACTAGGTTAGCGTACTCTAAATTTGCCTGTTTCAGGTTTGCTCCGCTCAAGTTTGCCACAGCTAGTTTCGCACCTCGAAGGTTTGCTTTACTCAAGTTAGCTTCACTTAGGTTTGCTGTAGTTAGGTCAGCATTATTGAGATTTGCTTCACTCAAATTTGCTTCACTCAGATTCGCCTGAAGTAGTTTTGCGGCCTCCAAATTTGCTTTGGTTAAGTTTGCACCGCTCAAGTTAGCTTCACTCAGGTTGAAACAATTCAAGTCAACACCAGCTAGGTTTAGGTTGGAAAGTGAAGCATCAGCAACGATTAAGTAAGCACCTGCTTTAACAGGGTCAAATCCTCTGGGGAAGATAGTCTGTGCGTTGCACAGCGCTTGTTCAAGTTTTGCTCCTTCAAGGTTTGCCCCTTCAAGGTTAGCCTCGAATAGGTTGGTATTACTTAGGTTTGCATTACTCAAATCAGCATTTATCCATTGTGATTTTCTCAAATTTAACCCCGTTAAGTTTGCTTTACTGAGGTTTGCCCTGTCGAATTTTGTCCCCAATAACAAATGAACAATACTGAGATTTACGCCACTCAGATTAGATTCACTTAGGTTTGCAGAATGCAGATTTACTTCACTTAAATTTGCATTTATCAATTGTGTTTTCCATAAGTTGGCTGAGCTGAGATTGGTTTTGTGAAAGTTGGCATGACATAAATTTGCCTCACTCAGGTTAGCGCCAAATAAGTTTGCTTCAGAAAGTTCTGCACGGCTTAGATTAGCCTTACTCAGATTGACATAATGCAGGGTTTTTCCGCTCAAATCCACTCCGGCTAAGTTAATTCCTGTAAAATCTCGTTCTCCCTCGTTATATCGCCGGCAAAATTCCTCAGCAGTGATAGCTAGTTCCTGACTTTCTGGAACAGAATCATCCACATCTTCCTCAACTTCCAAGTGATCCGCCTTCACAGGATTAGCAACAGACTCTCCCGCTGATTTTTCCCGCAATTGGTTGTCCACCCGATCGCTAAATTGCCTCAAAACCTCAGCATCATCAACCTTGTCAGCAGCACTCGAGCTTTTCTCAACCGCATTCTCAACATAATACTTGTCCACAAAACTTTGCAACCCAGCATTATATCCCTGTCCTACAGCCTGAAACCTCCATTCGCCATTCTTCCTGTACAAACGTCCAAATTCTAAAGCCGTTTCTTGAGAAAATATCTGATTTAAATTGTACCGAACCAATTCATTTCCAGTTTCCGAATTGTAAAGCCGGATAAAAGCATTTGTAACTTGACTAAAACTTTGATTTTTTTCCTGTCCCTCGTGAAGAGTCACAACAAATACAATTTCCTGAATTGCCGAATTGATTTTACTCAAATCCAGATAAACCGTCTCATCATCTCCCTCAACTTGTCCATTCCTGCTGTTACCTGAATGTCGCGCCGCACCGTCCGGCGAGGTCAGATTGTTGTAAAATATAAAATACTTTTCATCGGGAATGCGACCGTCCGCCCCTAACATAAACACAGATGCGTCAATGTCGCAGTTTTGTGCTGTCTGGCTGACTTGCCACCCCAGGGCGATCGCCAATTTTGAGAAATTAGGAACTTCCTGAGAAACGTTGAACCTTTCACCCTTAGTTAATTCGATACTCATGTGCGATAATTCCCTTACCTCAGAAATAGTCAAAACTCAAACCTAGCGTCACAAAGTGCGATCGACTTGTAGGGTGCGTCAGACAAAGTTCTTGAGAGACGATCGAAGATTTTGATTCTGACGCACCTTACCAATAGTGCGATCGACTTGTAGGGTGCGTCAGACAAAGTTCTTGAGAGACGATCGAAGATTTTGATTCTGACGCACCTTACCAATAGTGCGATCGACTTGTAGGGTGCGTCAGACAAAGTTCTTGAGAGACGATCGAAGATTTTGATTCTGACGCACCTTACTAATAGTGCCAGTCGCGTAAGTCCTAATTGTATTAATTATTTCATCTATGTTAACCAGATCGCAAATTCGATTTTATCTCGAAGACATCGAAACCCCAATTGGTAGAAGCGTCAATTTAACTCTTACCGGGCTCATTCTCCTATCTTCCGCCAGCTTCATCGCCGAAACTTACCCGCTTGCGGAAGCTGTTAGAATTAAATTGGAAACTCTCGATACGGCCCTTTTAGTTATTTTTGTAGTTGAGTATTTACTGCGGCTGTGGTGTGCCGAAAATCGAGTCAAATTTATTTTTAGCTTTTTTTCAATTATTGATTTGCTGGCGATTATACCATTTTTACTTGGATTTGTCAATATCAGTTTTATTCGGATTTTTCGCTGGTTTAGAATTCTCCGACTCATCCGATTTCTGGAATTAAAAATTTCTGTTTTCCGCATCAGCAGCCAAGATGGGGCGATTTTTGCCCGAATATTGTTTACTTTGCTGGCGATAATTTTTGTTTATTCGGGTTTAATTTATCAAGTCGAAAATCCCGAAAATGCCGCCGCTTTTGGGACTTTTTTGGATGCTGTTTATTTCTCGGTTGTCACTATGACGACGGTGGGATTTGGCGATGTTACTCCTATTTCGGAATCTGGCCGTTTTTTGACTATTTTGATGATTTTGACTGGAATTGCCCTGATTCCTTGGCAATTGGGGGATTTGATTAAACAATTAGTTAAAACGGCTAGTCAAGTAGAAACTGTTTGTACGGGTTGCGGTTTGTCTGTACACGATGCTAATGCTAAATTCTGTAAAATGTGCGGCAATCAATTGGATAATGGTTGACTGTTGACTGTTGGCTGTTGGCTGTTGACTGTTGACTGTTGACTGTTGACTGTTGATTGTTGGCTGTTGACTGTTGACTGTTAGCTGTTGACTGTTGACTGTTGACTGTTGACTGTTGTTATTTTTTAACAGCAACAAATAACAAATAACAAATAACAAATAACCAATAACCAATAACAAATAACCAATAACAAATAACAAATAACCAATAACAAATAACCAATAACAAATAACAAATAACAAATAACCAATAACAAATAACAAATAACCAATAACCAATGACTTCTTTAAGCTAATGGTAACAAAATTTCAAATTCGGTGCCGCGGCCTAATTGCGATCGCATTCTGAATGCACCGCCGTGTTTGCCCGTCACGATTTGATAGCTAACTGCTAAACTCGTTTCTTTGAGGGCGCGTTTTTCAGTAGAAAATGATTCTATGATTTTTTTGTACTTGCTAGGTGGCATTCCCGGCCCGTTATCTGCTATGCAAATTGAAACCCAGCGCTCGTGAAGTTTGTCCAAGTCGATCGCGGGTTCGGGACAGCACACTTTAGTTGTAATCTCAATTTGAGGCTGGCGATCGAAGTCTTTGATTCCTCCCCCATTGAACTCTTTCGCCAATTCTTGACCGACTGCTTCGTTGATTAATGTATGAATAGCATTGGTCAAGATATTCATAAATACTTGGTTTAGCTGTCCTGCATAGCACGACACCGGTGGCAGGTAGCCGTAGTTTTTCACTACTTTGATTTCTCTGGTCAAACGACTTTTGAGCAGCGAGAGTATGCTGTCTATGTTGGCGTGCAAGTCTGTGGGTTTCGGATAAATATCGTCGATGTGGCAGAAGTTTTGCAAACTGGTTGCCAACTTGCTCAAACGTTCGGCTCCTGCTTTGATGCTGGCAACAGTTCGGAGGAAATCGCTTTGCAAAAAGTCGTAGTCTATCTTTTCTTTGATCCGTGCTATTTCCGGCGGTGGTTCGGTACAGTGCGCGTCGTAAACTGAGAGCAAATCCATTAAGTTTTTGCTGTAGTCGCTGACGTAGGTTAAATTCCCCCAAATAAAGCCCACTGGATCTAAAATTTCGTGGGCGACTCCGTTGACTAAACGGCCTAAACTTGCCATTTTTTCGCTTTGAATCATTTCTGTTTGGGCTCTTTCGTAGCGGACTTGAGTTTCTATGCCGCGAATTTGCCAGTAGGCGATGTTTAGTGCGTGAGAGTCTAAGAGGCGGTAAGATTGGGAGTCTATTTGGACGACGATTGGTTCTGACTGCAATTCGGGCGATCGGCGCAGAGCTTGCGGAGCTGCTGTCAAAATAGTTGTACTTTCTGGGAGCAACAATGTTTCGACGCGAGCGTAACTGTAGAGAACTTTTAGGGGCAGGTGCAAAAATAGCTCTGGGCCTTGGGGTTTGAGCAAATATTCCAGCAGTTGTCTGCGGGATATCATGCCAGCAAACTCTCCTGCTTCGAGCAAGACGACTCCCGGCACTAGGGGATGCTGTTCAAAGATTTCGGCTGCAGATGCGGCCAAGCAAGTCGATTTTACCTGAAATTCATACAGGGGCAAATCCCAGAGGGTTGATTCTAAGGAAAGGTCTTGATGGCTGCCTTCGGAGAGTGAAGGGCTTTGTAGTTTGGAACTGAATTTATTTGCCACTGGAACTTTTAGTTGCCGAAACGCCCGCTCATCCAAATGAAATGAAACCCTGCTACTAAGCTAGCTTACCATTTTACCGCAGGAGCGAACCTGGAAAATGTTCTTGAGTTAATCATGTTTTGCCAGCTATTGGCAGCAGAATTTCAAATTTGGTGTTCTGGCCAGGTTTGGATCGCAATGAAAGTTCGCCGCCGTGCTTTTCTGTGACGATTTGATGGCAGATAGCCAGCCCCATACCAGTGCCTTTACCTGCTGGTTTTGTCGTAAAAAAGGTGTCAAATATTTGCTGCTGATTTTCTGGGGGAATGCCGGGCCCGTTATCGGCAATCTCAATTGCTGCCCGCTTGCCGTGTTCGGTTTCTCTGACTGTAGTGGTAATTTCGATTTGAGGCTGCCAGTTGTCCTGGCACTGGGTCTGTATTTCTCTATCTGCTGCGTGCTCTATCAGGGAGTCTAGAGCGTTAACTAACAAATTCAAAAACACCTGACTCAACTGACCGGAGTAGCCGCTAACTAGGGGCAGTTCGCCGTAATTTTTTACGACTTGTATGTTATTTTTAAAGCGATTTTTTAGAATTAACAGGGTCATTTCCAGGCATTCGTGAATGTCTGTCTCCACTGGCTTGGTCTCGTCCATGTGAGAGAAGTGGTGCAGCCCGTTAACTATTTTTAGCAATTGCGAAGCTCCCAACTCCATCCCTTCTAAGGTGACGGGTAAATCTTCTTGTAAAAAATCAAATTCAATTTCTTCTTTGAGGGCATCAATTCGGGGACACGGTTCGGAATATTCTTCTTCATAGGCTGACATTAGCTGCAACAAGTTTTCAAAATAGGACAGCATAAAAGTCAAATTACCCCAAATACAGTTCAGCGGATTTCTAATTTCGTGGGCTACTTCTGCGACTATCCTCCCCAAACTAGCCATTTTTTCTGTTTGGATGAGTTTGGATTGTGTTTGTTGTTGGAGCAGCTTGTTTGTAATTTGGTGAATTCTGGACTGAGCAACCATTAGTTGGTGTACGTCTAAGAGTTTGTATGTCTGGGGTGCTACTTCCACTACTACGGGTTCGTGAACTAATTCTGCTGACCTGTAAAGAGATTCCTGGGCTGCTTCTACTATTAATTTACTGCCGGGAATCACCAGTAACTCTTGCTTGGAAAACCTGTACAATACCTCTATCGGTCGCTTGAAAAACATTTCTAACCCGTAGCGGCGGTTAACTTTTTCAAAAAAATGACGCCTGGATATGATGCCGACAAAATTACCCCGATCGGTCAAAATGACGCCTGGAAGCATGGAATTTCCTTCAAAAGCCTGGGCTACTTCTTTTGCCTGTTGAGTTAATTCAACTTGGCAGTTGTAAAGAGGCAGGTCTAGGAGAGTTGATTCTAACGATATATTCCAAGTACAAATCTCAGGTATATGCAATACTGATAACTCCGAGCTAGTCTCACGCACAGCCAACATAGATGAAACCCCTGTTAATTTTTGTATTGATTGATAACTTAAGTTGCTATTAATTGGTAGCGGGTAATTGCTAATTTGTCATAGTTTAACCGCACCCGACGGGAAAAACCCGATCGCACTAGCATTGTCTGCTAACGATTTTGTTTTTGAATCAATCTTATACGATCGAAGCTTTTGCGGAACTTACGGAACTTTGCTTTAAACTTTTTACCATCATATACCTTGCAATCGCGTGTTTTCCGAAAATCGTAAAAATCTATCTATAGATTTGTGTAATCTGTTACATTATTTTACGCTGTTGGTAGGGAATTGGAGAACAGCGATAGAGGATTATCGGTAAATACACTTACATCGTTCGAGGGTTTGACGGGCACTCTTGGCATCGTTTCAGAAACTTGAGGCGCTAACGCTGAAGACTTGCCGCAAGAATCCGGATTTTACTGTTGCTGCGCGGTGGCTTTCGATCGATCTGGTTTTGGTCGATCGCCCGTCTCTGCGCGCCAGCATTTACAGCCTATTCCATGTAAATGTAGTACAGGCACGGTTTCTCGAACAGAATTCAGTTTACAAACGATAACTGCAAAGAAACCGGGCGACGACGAGAGTGTGTACTCGATCGACCTGACCGATCTCATATTTATTTGTACCCACCTATTTTGTAGATAAAAACGAGTTAGTCAAGCCCGAGCCTTAGACCCATCTACCCACAACAACCCTCACCGTTCCATCTGCCAAAGTTTCCTCTTCTTCAACATGAAAACCCTCCGACTGCACCGCCGCCATCAATTGGTGACGCGCGTATCTCTGACTAATTGAACTGACAAATTCCTGCTGGTTAATTCTAGCGCCCCAAAAATCCGCCACCAATTCGTAACGATCTCCATTTCGACGAAAACCCAAATCGTAACCGTTGGATTGCCTAATCACGTACTCGGCATTTGTTTTGTCGCCCCGATAACCCCGCACCTGCACATTCGACTCTACGTTATAACCCAGCTCTTCCAACACTTGATGCAGCAGTTCGCCGTTTTTGATTTGAACCTCGATCGTTGTGAAGTGTGACATATCACTTTCAGATTTTTGTATGAAACGCTGATTTCATTATAATAGCATAAACAGCTACCGTCAATAAATTAGGACTTGTGCTGTCCCACCAAATTTTTAGAATAAGTATAAGGCTTTGCAGACTTGCACCTGCACATCAATCCGGTTGAATAGCGCTTTGGTATGCAGCGTTATGTAATTACAAAACTTAAAAGTTTCACTTAATAGCTTAGTTGCAAGAAAAGCCACTTTAAGCCACCCACACAAACCATTAGGAAATAATTATTTCCGCATTATACAATTTAAAGATTTCAAAGCAAAAATGGAAAATAGTATGATGACAGACAATTCTAACCAACCCAGAGAATATGATGCCGTCCTCGGTGGCAAAAGTCAAATCCCGAGTTCCGCCGCTGTTTTGGGAGGCATCGCCGGTCTCAAGCAGCGCTGGCACAGTCCTAGTATCGAGCAGCGCATTGCCGCCGTTAAAGATGCTCCTAAATACGGAGGTGCTGGTTTAAATTTAGCAATTGAGGCGCTGCTTGACCGGACGCTTGAAGTGCAGCGAGTTGCTTACGCAATTTTGCGGCAAAGGACGGAACCTTTTGTCCGCCAAGCTTTAAAAGAATTCGTCCCTTACCAGCTTTTTGACTGCATCCGCACTGTGAAAACTGGGACAAATGTGGCGATTAGTCCCGGAGGAGTTCGCACTGCAAGTTTACACGGCAAAATAATTAGAATTTGCGATTTAGAGGCAGGAGAAATACTTTATACTGTTGACAAGTATCCTCGCGCTAAAGAAACTTTTGTACTTGGCCAAGAAACTGAACTTTTTGTAAGGAGTAGAAATACTGCGAAACACCGCGCGATCGAAATTTGGCACGGAGGAGAATTGCGCTATACTGGCCTCGGACACGAAGCGGATATTACAGCAATTGTCATCAGTCCTGACGGTCAATTTGTCGCCAGTGCTTCGGAAGATACTACTATCAAAATTTGGAATTTAGAAACTGGAAAGTTAATCTGTACTTTGGGGAGTCATTTAACTTGGGGAGCCCACAAACAAGGAATTACGAGTCTTGCTTTTAGTCTCGCACAAACTCTGGCTAGTAGCAGTTCTGACGGTACGATTAAACTGTGGAACCTCCGCCGCCGAGAATGCTCCCAAACAATTAAAGGCTATGCGAATTGTCTGGCTTTGGGTCCAGACGGGCAGACTCTGGCGGAGGGCGGCTGGGACAGAAACATTCAACTGCGCCAGCTATCTAATCCTGATCGTTCGATCGCTCTGCAAGGGCATTTTAATTCGATAAATGCGATCGCCTTCAGTCCCGACGGAGGCACTGTTGTCAGCGCTAGTGCAGATGGTAATATCAAATTTTGGAATGCCAGCACGGGCGAACACATTCACACTCTCACCGGACATCAAAACTCTGTTACTTGTGTTGCTTTTAGCAGCGATGGCGAAACAATTATCAGTGGCAGTTTAGACAAAACTGTCAAAGTTTGGGGAGTCATATGATTTGAGATTTGAGATTTTAATAATTGAATAATTGGGAATGACTGATGAAGCTCGCGGTTAGGAGCATCTTAACGATCATAAAAAACGTTTTTGTTTGAGTGCTGTCCTCGCTCCCCTATATACAGATAGCGGGGACATCTCAATCATATAGAGA
>NZ_JADEWV010000444.1 GCF_015207455.1 Microcoleus sp. LEGE 07076 | reverse complement strand
CCTTTATCGGAGGATTTTGGTCTGGTGGAGCATTAAATAGTTCCAAAAAACCAGGAGAAACTACTAGAAATGACTCAAAGACTTCTCCGCAATCGAATCGGGATTTGCCAGGAACTCCAAACAGTACAAAAGACGGTAACAATACAAAACCTATGCAAACACCAACAGTAACTCAAAGTTCAGATCCTAATATTTCTTCGATAGATCCAAAGTACCGAGAAGGAATGAAACCAGACAGATTCAAGAAAACTATTGATTCTATTGACCAAATTATCAAAGAGATAAAGGGGGAAAAGGGAGAAGAAAATGATGATATTCTCACAGCACTCTATGAGGTTTTGAATGTTCCCGACCTGGATTATAAAGGAGCAAAAAAATACGATCCCCAAGAGCAAATCAAGTGGGTAAAAGCCAT
Source organism: Microcoleus sp. LEGE 07076 (assembly GCF_015207455.1). Lineage (GTDB taxonomy): Bacteria > Cyanobacteriota > Cyanobacteriia > Cyanobacteriales > Microcoleaceae > Microcoleus. The sequence goes on along the minus strand of NZ_JADEWV010000444.1, from coordinate 1,257 downwards.
ACATTTATACCAAAAAAAGTTGGGTGATCAGCTTGGTTATATAGATGATAATACTAAAAAAACCATGAGGAGTTTAAAACAAGACATCGAATTTAAGTTATCAATTCGGTATCCATAAAAAAATTAATGAGGTTGACATGGAATTATGATGAGAAGCTACCTGTACATACTCGCGGGCATTACATCAGCCTTAATAGGCTGGAACATCGGTCAAGTATTCCTCACTGATTTAGGTTTACTCAAGCAATTTCCCGAACTCATACTTTTTCCCTGCATCGCAGTGTGGCTGGCCGTTGCAATGGTGTTTACTGAAATCTTTGTCAGCACCCCCACTAGACCTAAATTGTGCTGGCGCATTGCCTTACTTCCGATTAGCATTGCCGCCGGATTGGGGATATTAGCGGGCTTAATTGCAGGCGGGATTGCCCAAATTGTCCTTTTGCCAGAAATTCGGTTTGATACCCGGATTTTGAGAATCGTATGTTGGCTATTTATCGGCGCTTCTACAGGCATTGCTGAGGGAGTGACTTGGCGGTGGCACAGCATCGAAGCGGGAGATGCAAAGCGTTTTTGGCAGCGATTCCAAACAAGTTTAATAGCCAGCGTTACAGCGAGTTTAGCAGCCGCGCTAATCTTTGAAATCTTGCGACAAATCGGAGCATTTCCGCCTGCCTTCAAAGGTGTTGAAGATCCGATCGGATTTGCAATTTTAGGAATGTTGCTGGGCTTCGCATTTAGCCGATCGACATCTCCTAGCTACATGGCCGCTCTCAGGGCTGGTACTGGTTTTGAATACACAGGAGAAAATTATGACGATCAATTTGGTAGCTCGAACATTGCACCTGCCTATCCTGCGATCGACAAACAGGAGGCCAAACTCAAGTTTGTTAGCGATAGTGAATCCGACAAGATTGAGGAAGGCTTATCAATTCAACTGCCAGAAAAAGGCATTATCAGAATTGGTTCTGCTCCCAAAGCCAATATCCAAATTCCGGGACTTCCCCTTCATGTTGCTGACTTAGAAATGAAAGCCCGTGAAGCTATTCTCAAACCTAACCCTAAGTCCTACGGCAGTATCGCAGTGAATGGCGAGCGCCTGAGTTCTCGCAAAGATATTTCTCTCAAACACAACTACGTTATAACTTTTTACCCAAAAGATGAATATACAGCCAATGAACAGAAATTCTACCGATTTGTTTACTACAATCGCTTCCTTGACCCACAAGCTTAGCTTATCTGCACTGCTAGCTCTTTCTC
>NZ_JADEWV010000143.1 GCF_015207455.1 Microcoleus sp. LEGE 07076 | reverse complement strand
CAAAAGCCCTCCCCCGGCACTTGACCGGCAGCAGCGAAAATCCCAAAGCCGCCCACATTTTCGCCTCAGAAACCGATTTGCCCGCCCAGACCATCCGCCGCCCTTTCGCGGTTTCCCCCACCTCTATCAGCCGCAAACCTAGGGCTAATTGAGTTTCTGCAAGCCTTTCGAGCCTGAATGTTTCCAACTTTTCTGACTCAAATTCGTAGGCGGTCAAATAGCGCAATTTATCACTCAAATACGGAATTGCTCGATCGACTCCTTGCTGTTGGGCATGAAATCGATACTCCATCAACAGTTCTGGCAAGTAATAGCATTTTTTGCCCGCAAGCGCAAGTCTCACAAACAAATCGTTATCTTCGCAATTTTGCAAGTTTGGTCGCAGAAATCCTACTTCTTCCAGCGCGCTGCGCCGAAACAAAGTCGCCCCTATTTGCAAACTCTGTCTCAAAAAAACTGTAGAAAGCAAATCTTCAATAATTCCAGGCGACAACTCGGTGCGGCCCCACCGCTGCGAATTCAGTTTTGTCTTGGTTTCGTCAATATTATTGTGAATGTCGATCGCCCAGTGGTCGGTACTGACAAAATCAATCCTGGGGTCTTTATCTAAAATAGCAGATGTCCGCTCTAGAAATTGCGCGCTCAGGCGATCGTCATCGTCAAACTTGATAAAATATTCGCCTCTAGCCGCCGCAAATCCCGATCGCATATTATTACTTTTGCCGATATTCTGCGGGTGTCGAATGTAGCGAATCGGGTGATCGACAAATTCCGACATCAACAGGGAAGTGCTGTCTGTCGAACCGTCATCGCAGACAATTAGTTCAAAATCTGTATAAGTTTGATCTAGCACGCTGGCGATCGCACTCGCCAGCAAATTCACTCGATTGCAAGTAGGAATGCAAACACTAATTTTCGGCACAAGCACCACTTTAAATTTGAGATTTTAAATCGCAAAAAAATCCTGAAACCATTGATTTTCTTCCTTCTTCCTTCTTCCTTCTTCCTTCTTCCTTACAACCACCACTTTAAATTTGAGATTTTAAATCGCAAAAAAATCCTGAAACCATTGATTTTCTTCCTTCTTCCTTCTTCCTTCTTCCTTTTTCCTTCTTCCTTTTTTAACTCAAACGAGCAGTACATTCAAGAATTAACTTTTGATTCACCAAAGCAAAGGGTTGAATTTCCAAAGCGCGGCGAAAAGCTCGAATAGCGCTTGTGTAATCTCCCAAGGCAGCGTAGCACAAACCCAGACCGTGCAGCGCCCCAAAATGCACCGGGTTCAGTTTGAGAACGGTTTCGCAATCCTGGATCGACTTTTTATAATTTCCTTGGGTATAGTGAAGTACGGCGCGCCGGTTCCAAGCTTCAGCAAAATCTGGCGCTTCGCCAATCAGTTTCGTCAGCAAATCCAAAGCGTGGCGAACATCGCCGGAGTCTAGCGAAACTTGCGATCGCCTGAGAATTTGTATCCCATACTCACCCTTCTGGTTGAACCAAGTCCGCCAGAGTTCTGTAGTTGCCCGATCGCGCACGCTTTCGTCAGACTTTTTCAAGTCTTCGAGCAGCGCCTTGACAGATAATTCGTCCATAGTCAGAAGATTGTTAAAAAAGTTTGATCAGTCAATCTTATCGCGACAGCGGCAATTTCATTTATCCAACATCCCATGCAGATTTTGATGCTTTCCTCGACTTTTCCCTACCCGCCAAGCCGCGGAGGAACTCAGGTAAGGACTTTTAATTTATTACAATATTTGAGCCGGAGGCACGATGTAATTCTCGGCACTGTGCGATCGCCCGATGTCACCGACGCACAAATCGACGCATTGCGCCAGCAAGTTACAGAATTGGCAGTTTTTCAAACTCCTAAGACAGTTTCAACCGGGAAAATCCAAAAAATCCGGCGTTTTGGTCAATTTTTGTGGTCTGGGACGCCTCCCAACCTGCTCTCAAGCTACTCGACAGCCATGCAGAATTGGGCGGACGATTTGGTAGCAGCAGGGAAGTGCGATGCTGTCACCTGCGAACACAGCGTTAACGAGATTTACGTGCGTCCAGAATGGCGGCAAAAACTGCTGACAGTGGTAAACATTCACAGTTCTGTTTGGGGAACTTGCAGGGAAATGTTAGCCAGCGGCACGTCCCAAAAACCCCTGCGCGATCGACTGAATTTACCCCTGCTAGCCCGCTACGAAACACGCTACTGCGCCAAATTCTCCCGCATTGTCGCCACCACATCCACAGACAAGCAGCAACTCCTAGAATTGCTGTCGCCCCCGAGGCTTTCCCTGAAAGCAGATGTTTTTCTCCCTCGCATTGATGTCATTCCTAACGGTGTGGATTTGACAGAATTTCCGTGCCGCTCGATCGATCCGGGAGGACACAGCTTAATTTTTGCAGGCGCAATGAACAATTTGCCCAATATTGACGCAGCGCAGTTTCTCAGTTGGCAAATATTGCCTGCCCTGCAGCAGCGATATCCCGATGCTACTCTGACTCTAGTCGGGGCTTCGCCAGTCCCGGAAGTGCTCGCCTTGGGGAAACTCCAAGGAATTCAAGTAGTAGGCCGGGTACAAAGGATGGCAGAATATTTGCATCAGGCTGCTGTGTGTGTGGTGCCGATGCGAATTGGTTTTGGGATTAAAAATAAAACTTTGGAGGCGATGGCTGCAGGAATCCCGGTGGTTGCGAGCGATCGAGGTTTGGAGGGTTTAGCCGTCGATGGCGGCGCACAACCGAAAAGGGCCTTGCGGGCGAACAAAGTTCAGGAGTATGTTGAGGCGATTACCAGTTTGTTTGAAAATCAGCAGCTAAGACAGGAGTTGTCCGAAGGCGCGCGATCGCTTGTGGAAAGCCAATACACCTGGGATATCATAGGTCGGCAGTACGATCGACTATTGCAATTTTAAACTCTAAATTCTAAAATCTAAATTCTAAAATTGGACGATGGAACACAAAATCAACCCCTCAAAAAATCGAGTCAAACCCCCAGAAAATGCCAAAGTTGCTCCTGTTCCTACAAGACGCCGCCGCCAAACTCGACGCCCCAAAAAACTTCAAGAGTCCCAGCTTCCCATACTTGCTTCCCCAACTCGCCCCAGATATCCCTGGAAAAGACTGGTAGCTAATTTGACAGCCCTCAGTATTTTGTGCGGCTGCTCCGCTTTGATGGGAGGCGGCGCTTGGCTGAGTTACCAGCTAATTGTCGATCCCAATGGTAACAGGTTAGTCTCTCAGTTTGTCCCTGGATGGTCCCGCCTGCCTACCGGTAGCAGAGATTCCATCCAAACTCTCGCCCAAATCAAAGCCAGCGTCGGCAAATTGGGATTCCTAACCGGCGAACCCCTGCGCCTTCGGGCCGATGGCTCCGGCGATAATTCTATTTTCGATTTGCTATTACCAGTGATGGTAGAAAGGACGGTTAATGCTTCTACCGTTTGCAAAAATCCTTGCCGTCAAATTGTCGAACTTCGCGTCTACAAGCGGGTGCAGCTTCCCGATCGCGATTCCGATCAAGAGCAGTATTTTCAATTAGCAAATTCTGTGAATCTAGAAGGCCCAGCAGAATCTTTTGTCATTACTTCTTTAGCTGACTCCCAGTCCAACAATCAAGCCTCCAATCAATCGCTACCCCTAACAGAACTGCGCCGCTTTGACGGCAAGCCCCCCGCCGAGGGAATTTGGTTTAATCTCAGTGGTAAACTGGTGCGCGGCGACAAAAAAATTCCCTACGGACAAGTCGTTCGCTACAACCCCAGCCAAAATCATTTAATTTCGCTGTTAGATTGGGCGAGTGCAGCCGGACAACCGCCGAATTGGCAGCAAATTATTAAAGGTTCAAATCCGCAGTTGGCGATCGACCAAACAGTTGGTTTAGAGCCGCAATTTACCATTTATCAAATTGGCCCGCGCAAATTTGTGCCCAACCCAGTTCAGTTAACACCGATTTCTTTAGAAGAATTTGCCTTCAACGACCAGACTTACAAAAATGGTCTGCGGCTGGCCAACAGCGGGCTGTGGTCTCCGGGATTAAATGTCATGCGTATTGCTAAGGGAAAAGCCGGCAAAAATTGGCCCGCACTCGCCCAAGCTCAGCTAGAAACGATCGAATTTCACGCTAAAATTACTCGCGCCCAGGCGATCGCATCTTGGGCCAGTCCCGGCCAACAAGTTCTCGCAGAACTGATCGACGGCCGCTGGAGCGAAGCTTTGCAAGTATTTGAAGCCGATCAAAGCAACAGTCACGAAATTGCCACAACCCTCAAAAATGACGGCGGGCGGATCATGAACCGCGTAGATGCCTCCTTGAAAATCAATGCCGCTGACAGCGATGTCAAGGCTTGGGGCGCTCTGATTGTAGCGTCTCAAGACGGAACTCGCGAGGCGATGAACTGGCTCGACCAGCAATTAGATACCGACAGCGAAACTAGAAGTAGAATTCGGAATTTGGTCAACAAACTTGATGAAGCAGTTTCTCTAGCCCAAACTTTAGAAGACCACAAAAGTCAAATTATGGGATCTGCAACTTTAATTAACAATATCAATCCCGCTGAGTGGCTGGAACCCGAAGCAAAAAACCAGTTAACATTGACCCCAGAACAAGTTTGGTATCAGGTACAAGTAGCCAGTTTTTACGACGGCAGCCGCTGGGTAAACTCGCCCTTTACAGATGTAGAAGTGAGTTCTTTTCCTGCTACTCAAATCAAATGGCTCTGGGGGCGGCTGGGCTTGCAGGCTGACCCCAAGATTAAGATTGAAGTAGCGATGGCTAACGGTCAACAAAGAGTCGCCGTAGGAACTGTCAAAGCAGTGCAGATTCAAGACGGAAGTCTGCGCTTGCTGGCGGCGGTTGACAAGCGATCGTAATCTGGCAAAAACCATTAGCAGGGAAACAGTCCAGGACACACTCTTGACACAGAGAAACCGGAGTTTTTCACCATTTCTGCCGATCGCAACAGAAGTATTTTCGTAAAAAAACCCAGTTTCCAGTCAGAGTGAATCCGGTAGAATCCCAATAGTAGAATCCAGTCAACACTCAACAGTCAACCGCTGACACTGCAACCAGAATCCAGATCATTCATCTGCGTTAATCTGCGTTAATCTGCCTGTATCTGCGGTAAAAAACAGAATTTATCACCGCAGATGACAATTGATTGACACCGATTCGCGCCGATGCACACAAGAGATATATGAATCATTCCGACGTTAACAAATTTGATCTCACCCCTGCGTTCAAAACTATGAATAAGGAAAAGGGTTTCTGATCCCCCTCTCCTATCTCCCGATCCACCCCTTTTAATCTCGGAAAACAATACAGACAACAATTTTCTTAATTCAATTTACATCGCACCCTTTTTAGAGAGCGCTGCAATCATCTGCCTTTTCACCGCTTTTGCCCAAAGCTCAAACTCCACACTGTTGGTGCTGTTAACTTTCACTTCCTCAGCAGGCTGATGTGAGGCTTCCTTCTGTACTGTAGTCTGCATTCTTTTTTCCTCGTCAAAAATTTTTATTAGTCGCTCGCAAGCGGTTAGCATCATATATCTATTTTATCTACTAACTCCTGCTATTAGCTACACTCAAGGCATAAAATTTTACAATTAAATGCAGTAAATACATATAGATAATGCAATTTACGAATTCAAGATCAAAAAGCCTGCAACTATTGCTAAATATAGATTTTCCCTGACATTAATATCTGACAATTTACATGAGATGGCACAATCAAACCAATACTTATGTCACTGAACTTATTTTTAAATGAATGTATTGGGATATACATCAAAAAAACATTTTATTGAATTCACATAGTGCCGTAAAGCCGATCGCCCGCATCTCCCAGTCCCGGTACAATATAACCGCGATCGTCCAAACCCTCATCAACAGCCGCCGTATAAATCTGCACATCAGGATGCTGTTGATGAAAGTGCTTAATTCCCTCCGGCGCAGCCAGCAAGCACAAAAACTTAATAGACTTAGGATTAACTTCTTTAAGTCGATCCACTGCCGCTACGGCAGAATTACCAGTAGCCAGCATCGGATCGACAACTAAAACATCTCGCTGTCCGATATCCTGCGGAACTTTGAAATAATACTCGATCGCCATCAGAGTTGTCGGATCGCGGTACAAACCAATATGTCCCACCCTCGCCGACGGAATCAGTTCCAAAATACTCTCCAAAAGCCCCTGACCGGCCCGCATAATCGAAATAATCACAATTTTCTTAGACGCAGCCAGCATCGGTGCATTCATATGTGCGATCGGCGTTTCTATTGCTTCGTATTTCAGCGGCAAATCTCGCGTCACCTCATAAGCTAACAGCATCCCAATCTCTTTCAGCAGTTGGCGAAATTTCCCCGTACTCGTTTGAATTTGCCGCATCAGAGTTAACTTGTGCTGTATCAAAGGATGGTCGATGACAGTAACTTTAGCCGTCATTTTTTTTAAAAGTTAATTTTTATTATTATAATTCTGATTTCCAGAATCTGCCAGAAAATACAGATACCGTCACTTTTTTCTCGTTCCCCGCTACCAGACAGAACCTTTTACTACATATCCAGCGGCTGTAATTCCCGAATTCAAGCATCTCTTCTGAGCCAACAGCGAAGAAATACAATTTGCCGAGCGACAAATATTCCCTAGCGCAGCGCCGACACAAAAAACCAAGCTTTGTTCCCCAAAAAGCCTCACAAAAAAATCTAAATAATTGGCAGCAAAATCTTCCGGAGCAGTCTTTAAAACAAATGAATCCTATAAAGCATCAGGACAAAACCGGTATTAGTCGATAAATTAATGCCACTCGAAAAAGCCCCGAGCCAGATACAGATATCTAGCTCTCAGTCAGAGTCTGACAGCCTTTTCAGTAACGGCTTGCCATCTCCAAATTGGAAAGGTACAGCCTCAATATTCCTTGAATAATTCAGGATTGTCCTAACGAAAAACCTTAAGGAGAAAATCCATGAAGTTTGTAAAACTATTGCTGGCGACAGCATTGATGACCGCTTCTATCAGCCCCGCCTTAGCTAATCCTGCCGTTCAAATATTAGGTGCCAGCTACGGCGGTAGCGGTTGCCCAGACCGATCCGCCAGCGTCAGCGTCAGCCCCGACGGTCAAGAACTAACCATCCTATTTGATAAATTTGCAGCCCAAGGAAATGTCTCAACAGAAACCCGGAAAAGCTGCAATCTGAGCATCCCCATCAAAGTACCCCAAGGCTTCCAAATTTCTATCTACGATGCTGATTACCGCGGCTACATTGCTCCTAGAACAACAGGCAACCTGCGAGCAGAATACTTTTTCGCTGGAAGCCGCGGCCCAGTTTTCAATCGGAATTTAAGTGGGGAAACTAACTACAACGTTCGAGATAGCTTAGCCACTGTAGCTAATGTTTGGTCTCGCTGCGGCGACAGTGTAAATATGCGAGTAAATGCGGCAATGACAGCCCGCGGTGCCGGCATGGCAACCGTTGACTCCTTCGATTTAGCTCATCGCGGTTTAGTTTATCACGTCAAATATCGTACTTGCCGCTAAGCAGCTTGTTGGGAGTGTAGTGTGAGGAATAGTTTCTCGTTACCAGGCTCTGCCTGGTAATGCAGATAGGTGAGGCTCTGCATCCTTTGAGGAAGGCAACTTACAAGAGAGAGGACTGTAGGAGGTGTTTAAGTTATTAAGTTTTCGATCCTAAAACACAGTCCCGTCACTTTTAATCAGAATTGGCGGCACTCCACCAACTCTCAATTCCCCGGCAATTTTCCGCCCCGCCGCCCAAGTTCCTCCTTGCAAAATCTTCACCAGGGGCAATTGTGTCGCACTCAAATCCAGCTTTTCTCGCATAGCTGCGGCAATTTTATCTAAAAGAATCACAGTTAGCGATCGCCATTCCACTATAACTTCCGAACCGGGCAAGTAACTATGTTCAAAAACTGCCGCATCTTTTGCCCGCAGCAGCCCGATATCCAAACACAAACCGCCGTTTCGATACTCCGGCAAACCCGTTAACTCATCCAATCCGGCGACATCTAAACCGAGTTCTTGCAGCGGTTCCAACAGCGAATAAGTCAACCACTGCGAGAGTTTGTGAAACGGTACGAATTCATCTCCCAGATTTTCTCCTCTCAAAGCTGGATGCCGCCAAACATCGCCTAAATTAACTTCACCAATGGCATATCTTCCTGGCCAAATTTCCCCAAAACCTGTCAAAACAGCACTCAACACTTCAGAAGCTTTCACAGTTTTGACTCCAGAAACCCGACTGTCGAGCAAGTATTGTACCAAATTGCCGGGACGGGGATTTTTGCTACCAAATAATAATGGATACTGGCAAATCGCCTTCCCCAAACGCTGCAACAATTCTAATCTGCCCGTTAAACCAACTAGCGGATTGTCTCGACTTACCTGAAATCCAGCAGCTAAGGTTTCTAGTTTTAATTGAGAAAGTCCCAGAGAATCAGCAGAAAAAGGAAAATCGGGATTGCTGGAAAAAACACCTTGACAAAACATCCGAAAAGTGGCTATTGCTAATCCTTCTGAACGGCGGTAAACCTCTCCGGTTTCTGGTTCGCAATACTGCCAATCTGCACCGGCACCGGCATCAAGCAAAACGCTGACAATTGCTAAATCAAATTTGATTTTAGCTTGCTCTACGGGTGAAAATTCTGCTAAATCGGAGGCTAATTTGGCGAGTCGCGACAGGTGGCCCGCTTCAAAATGCCGCCAGCGACTGTGAAAGGGAATGTTAAAATCGGGATACTGTTGGCGGGTTGTGTCGATTACATAATTTACTGCTTTGTCGAGTTGGGATAAATCGACGCGGAAGTAGCGGAGTTTATTTTCGGAAGCTAAATTAAAAAGCCGATCGCACTTTTGGCGAATCGCAGCGGGCTTTCTCAGATATTCTACCGTTTCAAGTTCAATTTTATTCAACTTCATGCAACCAAACACCGGTAAACATCGTTTTCTTGAAAAAAGTCAAACTGACTGTAATCTAAAAGATTATCTAAAATCGCATTTTTATCGAGTTTAATCAGCTTATATTCCCACTTCGAGCCACTGACTTCGCGTTTGATTTGATCTGAAACTATCACCGAATTTTTTTCAGTAGCCGGAGATACTATTTTACTTAAAGCTTCCAGCCTGCCAGCTACGTTAATATCTTTTCCGTAAGTACAAGACCGAAATATATACAAATTTCCTTTAGCAACTCCCACCGACAAACCGCAAGGTATTTGATTGCCGTGAATAAACAGTTTCCAATTCTCGCACAAACTTTCCATTGCCGCTAAGGCTGAGTGAGCTTCCGGGAAAGTCAACAAATGCGAATCGCCAACAATACTCCGAATTGTGCCGCCGTATTCTTCGCAAATTGTTTTTTCAAAAGTATCGAATTGAGTCAATAAATATTCAACATCTTTGATAGAATTAGATTCTTGATAAGCAACGAATCCTCTCAAATCAACTTTAATTATTGCTTGATTTTCTACTATGCGCGTTTTGTAACTTTGGTCAACTTTGTAAACTTTTTCAGGTTCGCTCATCCCTTTCAAAGAAAACTCGTTGACAAAAGATGTTTGCACCTCTGCTTTGTTAAGTGCCAGCCATGCTGCTTGGGACAAATATATTTCATCCGGCGGAGTTACTGATTCTATGCGCGCTGTTAAATTGACTGTATCGCCAAAGATATCTTTATCTTGGTGCAAGACATCTCCTAATGTAATTGAGACGCGAATAGCCAATCGTTCATCGTTCGATTTGCTAGATTGTTGGCTTCTCAATTCTTGCTGCATTTCTATGGCTGCCATCGCCGCTGCTGTGACGCTGGGAAAAATCATCCAAAATGAATCTCCTTCGCCTTTAATCACGCTGCCTTCATTTCTAATGCTAATATCAGAAATAAAAGTTTTATGTTCGTTTAACAAACTACTTAAGTCCGACTGAGATAAATTTTTAACTCGGGCGGTATATCCGCAAATATCTGTTTTTACTATAACAGTAGAACGCAAATTAGCCATAACCTACCCTGACAGGTTAAAAACCAGCAATAAATTTTATTGGACAAAGACGCGATTGTTCGCGTTTGATTGCTCGCGTCTTTACCCTGTCAATCTCCTAAATCGCGTCCGATCGCTTCTGCAAGAATTGTAGCATTTGGCACAGGGTCTGGCGTGTAGTAGCCGGCGGCTTTTTTGGCGACGATTTCGACTTGTGCGTCTGCGGGAATCCAATCTTCGGGAATGGGGATGCGATCGACCACTTGAATGCCCGAGTTGATAATCGCATTGTATTTGAGCTCGCTCATAGAAACTAAACGGTCAATGCGAGAGATTCCCAACCAGTGCAAAACATCTGGCATCAGTTCTTGAAACCGCATATCTTGAACTCCGGCGACACATTCAGTGCGAGTAAAATAGGCATCAGCGCGATCGCCCCCTTCCTGCCGTTTTCTGGCATTGTACACCAAAAACTTAGTCACTTCCCCCAAAGCTCTTCCTTCCTTGCGGAAATAAACAATTACTCCAGAACCGCCGGCTTGTGCAGTTTGGATGCAAATTTCAATCCCGTGTACCAAATAAGGGCGGCAAGTGCAGATATCCGAACTGAACACATCAGAACCGTTGCATTCATCGTGTACCCTTACCGCCAACTGCTTCTGGGGGTCAGAAATATGCGCGACATCGCCAATAATATAAACTGTAGTTCCGCCAATTGGTGGCAAGAAAACCTGCAAATCCGGCCGCGTTACTAAATCCGAGAACATACCGCCTGTTTGCTCGAACAAAACACGGCGGAGAAAGCTTTCTTGGGCACCTATCCTGCGGGCAATTCCCGGCAAATACCACACCGGGTCGATCGCAATTTTAGTGACTGCTAAATTGCCGCCTGCTTTGACTATTTTGCCATCAATTTGCACCCGCCCTTTAGCGATCGCTTCTTGCAATTCCGGCATATTAATGTGAGCTTTAGTGACAGCAATTGTCGGTCGAATATCGTATCCCTGCTGAAAAAATGAAGTATAAATTTCGCTAACCAAACCCCCAAAGGGATCGAGAGAAACAATCGAATTGCGATCGCCCCAACTCCGGTGAGGGCCGATGCGTGCGGCCGGAGATGTGTTAGTAAAATCTGGCAGGTGATCTGCTTGGAGTGCGCCGGAAGCAACTGCTAGCGCCCGATAAACAGAGTAAGAACCCGAATGAGTGCCGATCGCATTCCGGTGAGACGATTTGCTGAGGCTGCCAATCACAGGCCCGCGTTTCAGCGGATCGATTTCTCCCCAGTAAATGGGAATTGGTTTCGCGCCGGATCTGTCGGGATGGGATGTTAAAACTATATGCTTGGGTTTTGACACAGTTGTTTTTGGCTCTTGCTATAATATATACTGCTGTTGGTTGTAAGCTGCTTGGCAATTTGAAGCAGTGATTTATGATAGCAACAAGATTCATGCTCGGGAAGTATCTGAGATAGCCAAAATTGTGAGCGAAAGCATCCAGGATACAAGCCCCCGGATTCATCCGTGGAGAAATAAAAAACCTGTATCAGATGAAACTTGCCCCCCGATTTTACCCGTGGGGTCGCCTCTAAAATCTAAAATCTAAAATCTAAAATCGATTGACTGGGATTTCCGCGCTTTCGTCAAAACTTGAAACGTTTGGCATTTGTGATTGCAGGTTGAGGAGTGTACTGCCAATATAGAAGCTACCTATTTAACTGAATTTTTTAGATAAATTACATTTTATTTGTGAATAAGATTTTTTTTTATTTACCGCAGAGGGCGCAGAGGGCGCAGAGGAGCTAGAATGGAGAGGAAGAGGGAAATAGAGATGGTAGCATCTGTGTTTTGTTTGAGTGCGCGGGAGCTTTTGAGGCGATCGCACTTATACAAAAAATGCTTTTTACTTTCATTTAGATGGTCTCTAGAGATGTTCGCAACTCCTGCAAGTGTTGGGAGAGTGACAACTGGTAATTCTCAACAATCAAAAAAATTCTAACTCACAATTTTAATGTTGCCAAGTACATCTAATTATTTGCTGAAAAATGGTCGCGTGCCCCAGTCTCTTCTGGAGATGGAATTTCTAGCTTCGTCAGCGGATTCTACTGTCGCCACAACGACTGAGAACGATTTTTGTGCAGTGGATCTGGAAATTGCAGGCGGCGCGATCGCCCAAATCATCCCCACAAATACCGAACCTTTATCCCAACTTCCAGATATTCCAGTTGTAGACTTGCAAAGCGGCTTAGTTTTCCCTTGCTTTGTGGATATGCACGCGCATTTAGACAAAGGCCAGATTTGGGAACGATCGCCCAATCCCGACGGTACGTTTGCGGGCGCGATCGAAGCAGCACGCGCTGATGCCCAAAAACACTGGAATGCAGAGGATGTTTACCGGCGGATGCAGTTCGGACTCAAATGCAGCTACGCCCACGGCACCAAAGCCATCCGCACTCACATTGACTCCGCCGGCGAACAGGGAACCCTTAGTTTAGCAGTATTTGAAGCTTTGCAAGCCGAATGGGGCGATCGGCTAATTTTGCAAGCAGTTTCCCTAGTTTCCCTCGACTATTTCCTGACACCCGCAGGCGAAAAATTAGCAGACAAAATTGCCCAAATCGGCGGCATTCTCGGCGGAGTCGCCTACATGAATCCCGATTTAGACAAACAACTCGATCGCGTATTTAGCTTAGCCGAAGAACGTGGTTTAAATCTCGACTTCCACACCGACGAAACCGACGATCCAGAATCAACAACATTGCAGGAAGTCGCCAAAACCGCCATCCGCCATAAATTTAGCGGTCAAATTATCTGCGGGCACTGCTGCAGTTTAGCCGTACAACCGCCGGATTTAGTAACAGAAACTTTGACATTAGTCAAGCAAGCAAATATTGGCATTGTCAGCTTACCGATGTGCAACCTTTATTTGCAAGACAGAGAATCGGGGCGTACACCGCGCTGGCGGGGAGTGACGCTGCTGCACGAACTCAAAGCAGCAGGAATTCCCGTCACAGTTGCTAGCGACAACTGTCGCGATCCGTTTTACGGATTTGGAGATCACGATGTTTTAGAAGTCTTTAATATGTCAGTCCGCATTGCCCATTTAGACAGGCATTGGGAAGATTGGCCGCGCACAGTCACAACAACACCAGCAGATTTAATGGGATTGCCGAATGTAGGACGAATAGGAGTTGGTTTACCCGCTGACTTGATTTTATTTAAGGCGCGAACTTTCAGCGAATTGTTATCTCGATCGCAGCGCGATCGCACAGTTTTGCGGCAAGGCAAAGAAATTGATACAACTTTGCCAGATTACCGCGAACTAGACGATTTGTTGCCTGAAGACGGGCGCGGTTGAAACCGCTTCTATACAAACAAAACCCGCCTCCGCGGGTTGAAGAAGACTCGGTGGTTAAAATTATTTGATCTTCTTCAGTCCGCGGAGGCGGACTACCCTTCGGGAAGGCTAACGCCTACGTTTTTGTAGACGCGGTTTCAACCGCCGTCCTATCTTGTCAATTGACAACAGATTTGATATAAAATATAAAACCTGATGCAATCGAGGTTATTTTAAGTGAAAGCAGTTATTTTATTGTCGGGAGGGCTGGATTCCTCAACAGTTTTGTATCAAGCCAAAGCCGACGGCTGCGAGTGTTACGCTATTTCGTTTGACTACCAGCAAAGACATCGGCGGGAGTTGGATTCAGCAAGGGCGATCGCACTTGCAGCGGATGTTAAGGCGCATCAGGTGATAAACTTTGATTTGACGCTGTGGGGCGGTTCGGCTTTGACAGACAATCAGATGGAATTGCCGATCGATCGCACTCTTGGAGAAATGTCCCAAAACATCCCCATTACCTACGTTCCAGCTAGAAATACAATCTTTCTCAGCTTTGCCCTCGCCTACGCAGAAACTCTAGAAGCTCAGCGAATTTACATCGGCGTCAACGCTTTAGATTATTCCGGCTATCCCGACTGTCGCCTCGATTACATCCAAGCCATGCAGGAAGTATTTCGGTTAGGAACGAAGCAGGGAAGGGAAGGAGAAGCTATTAAGATTGTCACACCTTTGATCGAACTTAAAAAAACCGAAATAATTGAATTGGGGAATAATTTGGGAGTGCCTTGGGAGCAAACTTGGTCTTGCTATGCAGGCGGGGAAAATGCCTGCGGCGTTTGCGATTCTTGTCGGCTGCGGCTGGCGGCTTTTGAGGAATTGGGATTAAAAGATCCAGTGCCTTACGCTTAAAGATGACTGAGGTATTTCGTAGGGTGCCCCGGAGGTAAAACCTAATTATTTCGTACTCGCTTCAAGCCTGACGCACCTTACAAACAAAACTAAAATTTAGGCTGCTTATTTACCTTTCGGCTCATCTTCAACTTCCGGTTGACCCTGGTCTTCCTGGTCAAACCTAATTTCATTTTGCAGCGAATTCAATGAAACTAAAAGCAGATCAGCCATTTGCGATTGTCCTCTAGCCCTCAAGATTTCTATAGCTTTCTGAAAATCTTCCACTCCACCCTGTTTTTCTCCAATTACAGCTCGCATACGAGCACGGATCATATACGCTTCTACAAAGTCAGGATTGAGATTAATTGCTTGAGTAAAAGCTTCAGATGCTTCCTTATACAGTTCTCTGCGACCGAGGTCGAATCCTTGTTGATAAAGTTCTTGAGCTTTCATAGCATTCCTTAATTTCTGCTGTTCATCGCGCTTGCATAAAGGATCGAGTCTATTCACTTGACCTGATGAATCAAGTATAAAGCACCCTGGTTCTTCCTGAGCATTCGCTACAATTTGAAAAAGAGGTAGAGACGCAATAAGGACAGAAGAAAAAACAGAAATTAAGTAGGAGTATTTCAGCATTACTGGTACTGTCTAAATATTAAATTTCTACGTTTGTTCTGTTTTTGTGCTACAAAATAGAGATTAAAGGTTTATTATCTACTCATTCATAGTTTACTTAATGGTGAAAATTATGTCTATTGAAGAGCGCCGAGGTATTGAAACAATTGACAGAAACCAAAATCTACTTCTGGTTCGCGCTCCTATTGAGTCAGTGGCCGAAAAGCTTAGTAGGGCGAGACGTGCGGATGTTTGGGAACGGGATATCTACGATCGCGAAATCGAAATCACCGCCGAAAGCTATATTGTGTTTCAGTTCCGAGGACACCCTTGGACAATCGTTGAACAAGTGAAATATCAGCCATATCAACTTGTATTTGGAGAAGGAGATGCTATCACCCTTTCTAACTTCCTATCCACTCGCGCCATCTACTACAAATGCAGCGATACTTGCGGTTATATTGGTTATAACTGTTACGACGGAGGTGCATTTGCAGAGATGCTGTACTTTGAGGAAGAAATGGATCTCCTATTCCTCTCTAACTTTCGTGAGGTTAAAGCTGAGGACATTGAGAGTGGTTTTAGATTTACTTACGCTTTTATGGAGGAGCAAGATATCTATATTCCCTACGTATATTACGAAAATGTGAGGGCTGGCGATCGCCTTAATTTGCGCCCCAAAGGCCCGACGTTAGATGATTTAGTACGCAGCGACTTCGAGCGGGTAGATTATATCGGCATTAACTAAAATACTCTTAACTCGAAAATTTCGCCACACCCTTCAATCCGCTATTCGATCGCCCTTTTCCCCCAACTTCCCCGC
>NZ_JADEWV010000443.1 GCF_015207455.1 Microcoleus sp. LEGE 07076 | reverse complement strand
TTAGTTAGGGCTTGCTGAATATATCGGTCGCACTTGACGTGGCATGGGTTAAGAACTGGTGCGATGCAAGTCAGGTGCAAAAAAAACAGGTAAAATAGAGCAAAACCCGTGCATCACCATCTGCGATCGTGTACCGAAAAGCTGAGCTTGCTCCCCCCTCACCCTCCGACTTTGAACTCCCCTCATGTGGAAAGTTGTCAGCAGATAACCGTTGGGTAAAAATGGCCCAAATAATCCCGTGGTCTGAATTTGAATCAGAATATGCGGCCAACTTCCCCACAGAAAAGGGGGCCCCTGCTAAATCCTTTAGGATGGCATTGGGGGCATTAATTATTAAAGAAAAATTAGGAATTAGCGATCGTGAAACAGTAGAACAGATCCGTGAAAACCCCTATCTGCAATACTTCATCGGTCAATCAAGCTACAGCAACGAACTCGCATTTGACCCATCCCTCTTAGTACACTTTCGGCAACGAATCAGTCCCAACCTAATTAATAAAGTGAACGAACGCATGGTTGAAAAAATGCGAGAAATCACGCCTGTCAAACCCGAAAAAAAAAAGGATTCGGACGCCAAAAATGAGTCACCCAATCGCGGTAAACTAATCATAGATGCAACCTGCGCCCCAGCCGACATTAGTTATCCGACCGACTTAGGACTATTAAACGCAGCCCGAGTTCATACAGAAAAAATCCTAGATATTCTGTATAAACAAATTAAAGAAAAAACCACTAAAAAACCAAGAACCTACCGTAACCTAGCCAGGAAAGACTACTTAGCAGTAGCCAAACAACGACGACCGACCAAAAACAAAAAAAGACAAGCAATTAAAAAACAACTTCAATATATCAAAAGAAACCAGGCTCATATTGAACAGCTAATTGATGCGGGTGCGAGCCTAGAAGGTCTGAATAAAAAACAATATAAAACCTTGCTAGTCCTCACAGAAGTCGCTCGCCAACAACAGTGGTTATTTGACAACGATAAACAGAGTATTGAGGATAGAATAGTAAGTTTAAGTCAACCCCATATTCGTCCCATAGTCAGAGGAAAAGCCGGAAAAAGCGTAGAATTTGGAGCCAAACTATCAGCCAGTTGTTTTGAAGGATATGTATTTTTAGACCGGATGAGCTGGGATAACTTTAACGAATCAGGGGACTTAAAAGCCCAAGTAGAAGCTTATTATAGATTCACAGGATATTATCCCGAGTCCGTTCATGCCGATCGCATTTACCGTACAAGAGAAAACCGAGCATGGTGTAAAGAAAGAGGCATTAGAATTAGTGGGCCACCTCTAGGAAGACCCCCAGCAAATGTGAGTAAAGCAAAAAAGAAGCAAGCTTTAGAAGATGAAAGAATTAGAAATGCAATAGAGGGAAAGTTTGGGCAAGGGAAAAGAAGATTCGGTCTCAATAGAGTTATGGCTAAACTTGATAATACCTCTGGTACGGTTATTGCAATTACTTTTTTGGTTATGAACCTTGCTACCTGGTGGCGCCGGGTTTTTTGTGTGTTTTTCTGTCTATTTGGAAAAAGAACACCTGTTTTTGGGTTGAAGATAATCCCCAATTATAATTGGGGGGACTTGATACCGAAAAAACTTATATATAACTCTGCTTGAATATATCGATCACTCCTGTTCTTAGTTTGCGATCGATTATTCAGCAAACCCTAGTTA
>NZ_JADEWV010000142.1 GCF_015207455.1 Microcoleus sp. LEGE 07076 | reverse complement strand
TGCGGTAAGGAATGAGAATTAAATAACTTACCATTTTTATGGTTCTTGTGGGACGCCCATCCCACGTCCTTTCTGGACGGGCGGGACGCGCATCCCACGTCCTTTCTGGACGGGCGGGACGCCCATCCCACAATTATGTGTAAATTATTTAATTCACGATCCTAAGTAAATTTTCGATAACTAAACCCGCCTTGGGTTTAATTTGTGATCGCGCAGCTATACGCTGGGGAGTTCTAATTCAGTCAAATTATGCGCGTAACCGTTTTGCGAAAAGCGCTCTTTTAAAATTTGTCGGTAAACTGCTTCGTAGCCGTCAACCATTGTTTTAACGCTGAAACGATCGATCGCGTGTTGGCGACAAGCGCTGCGATCGAGTTTCCGGGCTGGCTCGATGGCGGCGACACATTCTGCCACACTTTCGCACAGAAAACCCGTTTTCCCGTGAACAATTACTTCTGGAGTCGAACCCAATTTCATCGCAATCACCGGCGTTCCCGTCACCATTGACTCAATCATCACTAACCCGAAAGGTTCGCGCCAAGTAATTGGAAATAATGTCGCGACTGCACCGCCCATCAGCACACTTTTTTGGGCGTGGTTTGCTTCACCTAAATATTCTATTTGCTCGCCGTCAATGTGCGGCTTGATTTGTTGCTCGAAATATTCGCGATCGACAACATCTACTTTCCCCGCCATCTTTAAATGCCAGCCGGATTTTTTGGCAATTTCTATGGCTAAATGCGCCCCTTTTTCTGGTGAAATTCGACCGAGAAAAGCTAAATAAGCAGGATTGTCCGGCTGCGCGTGAAATTCGTAGGTTGCCGGATCGATGCCGTTATAAACTGTGGCAAGGTAGTTAAGATTTAGTCTTTCTTCCTGCTGAGAGTTGGAAATACTTACATAAGGCTGAGTGCGGGCGTAGCTAAACATCTTCTCGTTGTCGGGGGTAAAAATGCCGTGGAGGGTGTGAAGTGTGGGGGTTTTTACTAAGCGCGAGTAAGGCAAAGCGGCGCACCCGACGTGGGAGTGAATGATGTCAAATTCTTCCGATTTTTCGTAGACTTTGCTCAGTTGGAGCATCTCGTAAATTCCGTATTCTTTAACGGTGGAATCTAGACGCAAAGCTCTGGGGTGAACTGATTCTAAAGTAGCAGAAGTAATTGAATCGCCGGAGGCAAATAAGGTGACATCATGTCCCCTTCTGACTAATTCCTCGGTCAAGAGGCTGACCACCAGTTCAATTCCTCCGTAAGCTGGGGGCGGAACTCGCTCTGCTAGGGGGGCAATTTGGGCAATTCTCATGACAAACCTTCTTATTTATTTATTGTAAAATTTGCTACGCGATCCAAGTTTGTTGCGGTAGGTAGTGCTGGCAACTACTCTTAACTTGTGAGTTTTTTTCGCGTACAGTTAAATTTAAGAACACTTTACAAATTTAGTCTATGCTACCTGAGAGAGAGATTTTGATTTCCGGCGAGATCACTTTTTTGCTTGAATTTTGAGTTGACACCTCTAGCACGCACGGACCAGCTTAATTGACTTTTGCCGAAAGAGAGAATAATACGCAACCGAGCAATTTATCGGGTGCATCTGTGTTTGGCTTTTATTGTGGTGCGATCGCACTGCAAGCAAAACAAAAAAATGCTTTTTGCCAAGCCCCAGATACTCCCGATTTTTCCCAGTCGCATCTTCCCTTAATATCGAAAATTGTGTAAAATACTACAATCACCAAACTTGCGCGCGGGCGATCGCAAAAACTGAGTTTTTCAACTTTGAGCGACCGCGCGGAATTTTAGTCCAGACAACTCGGTTGATCCGTCGAAAAACTAATCATAATTCATTAATTTAATTGGAATAAAATCATTAAAATGAGCGTTTATTTTCGCGAAGTTCAACTCCCCCCAAGCCCCAGCAATCGACATCCAGAAAAAATAAAACTTGCGGGAACTTTTGCTCCCAAAAGCAAGCCAAACGTTCCCGAACAAAAAGGAATATTGCTGCGGGGGATGACAGAAATTATAGCAGATATTCAGAGCGATCGAGCTGACAGCATTACTCCTCTGGAATGGACTTATTGTCTCTGGGCAAAACCTGAATGGGATATCAAAAACCCCGAGCGCGCCCCAGAAATATCCCAAGCTATTTGGCTGGTAGCTCACAACAATACGCGGTTGAAACAGCAGTTGCTGTGGCGCTTGGCTCTCCACCACAGCCACCAGTTAGAAAATCCAGTTTCCAGCAATGCTCCCGCGCTCGATCCAGGTTTGGTAGAGTGTTTTGCCGACTTTGCAAATACAGCGACTGCTGCGGATGCTCTGCCACTACAAATTATTAAAATACTCACCCGCGATTTGCCGGATTACGAGCTAGCAAAACTGAGTTGGCAATACCTAAAAACCCCAGTAGAACTATTAATAAAAGCTCAGTTACCCGCAAGTATCCCCGTAGTCGATCGCGCCGGGCCGCACCTGGCGGGAATTTTTGCCAAAAATCAGGTTTCCGATTTGTCGGGCGTAGAATGGCTGTTGCGCTGCTTGAAGGAAATGGCTGCGGGGCCGCAACTTGCAGCAGTTGAAGAGTTGTTAGTGAAAATTTCGAGCGATATTCTCAAAAATCAAAGACCGAAATTGGTTGAGTGGGTGCGAGACGAATATTATCCGAAATTGCAGTTACTTTCGGCTCCCGCTCGAGAGTCGCTGATTCGATGGATTGGCGCACTAAATTACAGTTATTTCCAGAAAACAATCGATTTGGTGGCGCGGATGCTGCGGCTGTCTGATGCGGAAATTAAGCAGTTGGAGGAACGCCGGGATTTTTGGGCAAATTACACCGATCGCCTGAAGCGGGTGCGGTTGCTGTTGCCGCAGTCGTCTGTGAGTGCGATCGGCTACCAGTTGCAGTTTGATGTCGATATTTTACCGGAGGATGGCGCTCCTGCAACTGAAGTCTGCATTTTTCAGTTCGAGGAGTATTGTGCGATCGAGTTTTTCCGGGGTACGGGCGCCGAAATTCGCTTAATAAAGCGCAGCAAAGAGAACGATCGGCTGTTGTTTGTCAAAAAAGAACTTTCAACTAAGCGCCTCAGAAAATTAGGTGGCGAAGTTCACGATCGCGTTTTTATGTGGCAGAGTTCTTGCGAAAAGTGGCTGAAACAAAAAAATATCATTCCCAACGAAGGAACTAAATCTTTTCAGGGAATGTCCCAGTATTACGGCAAATACGATCCTACAAATGGCTTGAGAATACCGGAACCTCAGGAACAAAAACAGCGGGATGTTTTATTGAAAAAGTGGCAGAAAGAAATGGAATCTTTGTCTTAATGATTGCGACTAATCAGTTTGTAGTGAAGAGTCCGAGTCCGCAAAAATTAAGAAGGACTGAAGTCCTCACTACAAACCCGATTGAAGTGTGCGACAGTCATATTTTCCCCGGTAGAAGAGTTTTGGCTTGACCGAAATTGCCACAAACGGGCGATCGTACTCCTTGATCTCTCCTCGCGGGTACAGCCGAAAAGACTGTTCCCAGATGCCGTTAAATTAATCAGTGAGATAGATACTGCGATCGTCTATAATCGAGGGTTAGAGAAAAGAACATCGAGAACACGAAAATATGGTTGCCATCGAAACAAATCTCAACATTGCCGCCCTGGAAGCAGAATACAGTCAAAAAACACCGCGAGAAATTCTCAAATTTGCCCTAGACAATTTTGACAATATCTCAATTTCTTTCAGCGGTGCCGAAGATGTAGTTCTGATAGACATGGCATCAAAAATTACCAAAAACTTCCGCGTTTTCACCTTAGACACGGGACGGTTGCACTCAGAAACCTATGAGTTTCTGGAGCTAGTTAGAAAACATTACGGCATTAAATTAGAAGTAATGTTTCCCGATGCAGCAGAAGTACAAGCCCTAGTAGATGAAAAGGGAATGTTTAGTTTTTATGAAGACGGCCACAAAGAATGCTGTGGCGTGCGGAAAGTCAAGCCACTTCGCCGCAAATTGAATACTCTAGATGCTTGGATTACCGGTCAGCGCAAAGACCAAAGTCCCAGTACCCGCAACGGTATTCCCGTGATTGAAGTTGACGGTGCATTTTCAACTCCAGACCATGAATTAATTAAATTCAACCCCTTAGCAAACTGGTCTTCGGCAGAAGTTTGGGATTATATTCGCGCTTTGGAAGTGCCTTACAATAAGTTGCACGAACGCGGTTTTGTTAGCATTGGTTGCGAACCTTGTACAAAACCAGTATTGCCAAACCAACACGAACGCGAAGGTCGTTGGTGGTGGGAAGAATCGACAATGAAAGAGTGCGGCTTGCACGCTGGTAACGCACAAAAATAGTAAGTTAATTAGTAAGGTGCGCGCGCATCGGTGCACCTTACTTAAAAATTTACATTTAGAAGAAATAAAAATTCAGATGAGCTGGCAACCGAATTTTGATAAGATGAGAAACATTCAAAAATATTTTTAAGCCAGGTACTTATGCTCGCCTCAACTAGCGAATTGCTGAACACAGCCCGGAGAAACGCTTATGCGATCGGCGCTTTTAACGTGTACAATCTCGAAGGAGTAAAAGCCGTCATCGAGGCCGCCGAAGCGCTGCAAAGTCCTGCGATGCTTCAACTTCACCCCAGCGCCCTCAAATACGGGAAATCGCCTTTAGTCGCGCTTTGCATGGAAGCCGCGCGCAAATCTTTAGTGCCGATCGCAGTACACTTAGATCACAGTACCTCAGAAAAAGATATTGATCTCGCCCTAGCCGCTGGTATCAAGTCAATTATGGCAGACGGTTCTCCTTTGTCCTACGAACAAAATTTAAATTTTACTCGGAAAATGACTAAGCTATCCCACGCTAACGGTGCGGTAGTTGAAGCAGAAATCGGCAGAATTAGCGGCACGGAAGACGGTTTGACAATCGAAGAAAAAGCGGCAAAAATGACCGATCCGGTGGAAGCTGTAGAGTTTATTGCAGCAACTAAGGTGGATTTTTTAGCGGTAACAATTGGCAACGTTCACGGTAAATATTTCAGCGAACCGAAACTCGATTTTCCGCGTTTGGCAAAAATTCGGGCTTCTGTTTCGGTGCCGTTAGTGCTGCACGGTGCTAGCGGTTTGCCGGAATCGATGATTAATCAATCTATTACATTAGGTGTATCTAAGTTTAATGTAAATACGGAAGTTCGCGATGCTTATATGGATGTTTTGAAAACTAGCAATTCTTTGTCCGATCCGGATTTGTTGGAAGTTATGGAAAAGGCGATTTCTGCTATGCGATCGGTCATTTCGGGCAAGTTGCAACTTTTCGGTTCTGCTGGTAAGGCTTATTTGCATCAGTCACCTTATGCGGAAGGATTTACGGCAAATAGTGTTAGCAATAAACAAGAAAACCGGGCGGTTGAAACCGCTAAGAGGGCCCAAGCCCAACAACGTACCTCATCTTTCTGAGAACCGCTATACGTTATCTTCTTCAGTCCACGGAGGTGGACTTTGTCTGTGTAGACGCGGTTTCAACCGCTGTCTTTTCTTTGTTTATATAGACGTGGTTTCAACCGCCGTTTTTCTAACGGTTTAAAAATCGATCGGGATCTATGCCAGATTCCCGCAACCGCTGAATTAAAGACTGCAATTGAGTTTCCGCTGACTCGGCCCTAGATTCCGCTGAATCAGCGCGCTCCCGTTGCTGTTCGGCTTCAGTCAGAATCCAATTGCCATCAACATCATACCAGCGCAACCACAGGCGATCGATTCCCTGAAACTCCCCTTGCCACAAACCCAAGCCCAAACCTAGATCGGCAATCCAGACTCGCGAGTCAGATAATTCTAATTCTTGATAGTGTCCGGCATTCAATGCAAACACTCGCAACCTGTTAGTATAGCGACTGAAAACGGCATAAACAGGAACCCGCAAAATCTGCTCGTAAACCTCCCATTTACTGGGCGGTTTCTCATTTATTTCTGCCTCTAAAACTTGCCAGTTACCCGCACCATTCGGCTGATTTGGCAACCTTTCCTCATCGATATTTGCGCCTAAATCTTCTTTTTCCGTTCCCGGTGAAAGCAGTTCCACAATTACAAAAGGATTCACACCTTCCTGCCAAGTAACGTAACTCATCCGCAGTTCGGATCGATTGTAAAGTCTCGGAACTCCCACCACTCCAAACCAATCCGGGCGCTTGTGCCACAGAGTGTGCTGCACGTCATAATACAGGTTCATGTCGGTGCCGCTAAATATCTCAGAAGCCTGATAATTGCGAGGGCGAAAGGCCAGGGTTAACAACTGTGGCTGCAAATCGTGAAATTCGTCTGGCAAACCAGGTTCCTCCGGATCTTCGCTCGGTAAATCGTACATTGTCGGCAGCGTTTCTCTGGGCGATCGCGGCGGATCGCTTTGCGGCACTGGATATTTAAAAGGAAACATATAATATTGAGAAATGACTGCATTTATGCTAACATCATTTTAATACTGCTAGGACGATAGATTAAACCTTCTCAAAGTCTTATTTATCTCATTTCCTCCTCTGTGTCCTCTGCGCCTCTGCGGTTCATTTTCCTCTTAATTCGCGGAATTCATAAATAATTTATTAACCGCCAGTAATTGACTCAAACTTCTGTACTATGCTCAACATCCCTCAACTGATTGCTCAAGAACTTGCTATCAATCTTTCTCAAGTCAACAATGCTCTGGAACTTTTCGCCGAGGGCGCAACTATTCCGTTTATTGCCCGCTACCGCAAAGAACGCACGGATTTGTTGAATGAAATTCAGTTGCGGGATATCTCGGATCGCTTCACGTATTTGACGGAAATCGAAGACCGCAAAAAATCGATTTTAGAGACGATCGCCTCTCAGGGAAAGCTCACGGAGGAACTGCACGCAAAAATTGAGTCGTGCTTGCAAAAAAACGAACTCGAAGACCTTTATTTGCCTTACAAACCCAAGCGCCGGACGCGGGCGACAATTGCTAGAGAAAAAGGTTTAGAACCGCTGGCAGAATTTATTAAGTCTCTGAATTTGCCAACTGCTAAACCAGCCGATATCGAAGCGGAAGCTGCTAAATATATTTCGGAAGAAAAGGGAGTAAAGACAACAGAAGAAGCTGTCAAAGGTGCTGGGGATATTGTGGCGGAGGCCGTGTCCGAAAAAGCTGAACACCGAGCTTATTTGCGGGATTTTTTGATGAAAACAGGGGTTTTTGTCTCGAAAATTAAAGAGGATTTCCCGGAAGGAACTACGAAATTTGAAATGTACCGCAATTACCAAATTGCTGCGAGAAATGTTCAGTCGCACAATATGTTAGCGCTGTTTCGCGGGGAAACGGAGGGGGTTTTAGATTTAGACTTAGCCTTTGATGAATCGGCGGTGATGGCTTATTTGGAATCTCAAGAAATTAAAACTAGGATACCTGAAGTTAAAGAGTTTTATCGATCGACCTTGAAGGACGCTTTCAACCGCCTGATGAAGACTTCGCTGATGACGGAAGTGCGATCGCACCACAAAGCTGAGGCTGATATCGAGTCCATCACCACCTTTGAAACCAACCTCCGCGAGTTGCTGCTGTCGGCGCCGGCGGGTATGAAACCCACACTGGCGATCGATCCGGGATTTCGCACGGGGTGCAAAGTTTCCGCCCTCGACGAAACCGGGCAATTTTTAGAATATCAAGCCATTTTTCCCCACCAAGCCGCAGGTCAGAGACAACAAGCTGGTAAAATTGTCAAGCATTTGATTGAAAAATATAAAATTGAATTAATTGCGATCGGCAACGGTACAGCTTCCCGCGAAACCGACGACTTTGTGTCGGAAGTTTTGGCAGATATGGACATAAAACCGATTAAAGTCATGGTGAACGAATCCGGCGCATCGATTTATTCAGCAAGCGATGTGGCGATCGCCGAATTTCCCGATCTCGACATCACAGTCAGGGGCGCAGTCAGCATCGGTAGGCGCTTGCAAGATCCTTTAGCCGAACTTGTCAAAATTGACCCGAAATCAATCGGAGTCGGTCAATATCAGCACGACGTTGACCAAAAACTGCTCAAAAAGAAACTCGACGAAACAGTCGAAAGCTGCGTTAACTATGTCGGAGTTGACTTAAATACAGCCTCGAAAGAACTGCTGACCTTTGTGTCAGGAATGACGGCAACAGTTGCCAAAAATATCGTCAATTACCGCAACGAAAACGGCGCTTTTAAAAATCGCCGCCAACTCCTGAAAGTTCCCAAACTCGGGCCAAAAGCTTTTGAACAAGCCGCCGGATTTCTCCGCATTCGCGGTGGCGAAAACCCGCTGGACAATACAGCAGTTCATCCTGAAAGTTATGCTGTAGTGCAGGCGATCGCCAAAGATTTAAGTTTACCGCTGACAAAAATAACAGAAATATCGGAAAAAGTCAAGACTGTAAACATCAAGAAATATGTCACAGAAAAAGTCGGTGAACCAACACTGCGAGACATTATTTCCGAACTAGAAAAACCGGGAAGAGACCCGCGCGCCGAGTTTAAATATGCGACTTTCCAAGCTGGAATTAAAGAAATCTCCGATTTGCAACTTGGGATGGAATTAGAAGGCATCATCACGAATGTAGCTAACTTTGGAGCCTTTGTTGATGTGGGAGTGCATCAAGATGGTTTGGTTCATATTTCTCAATTAGCCGATCGATTTGTGGACGATCCGAAACAGATTGTGAAAGTCGGACAAGTTGTGAAAGTGCGGGTTTTGGAGGTGAATGAAAAGTTAAAGCGGGTGAGTTTGACGATGAAGCTGCCAGAAAAACCGCAACCGCAAAATGGCAATACCGCGAGGCTTCCGGCCCCGCGCCGGCGTTGAAAGTTTGGGGGAAAGGCGAAAAAGGGCGATGGACTATAATAGTGTAATCCTCACCCACTTCAAAATTATATGGTTGCAAGTAAAAGCGACACCTACATCTCTCCTGAAGATTATTTAGCAGGCGAGAAAGTCAGTTTGATCAAACACGAGTACAGACAAGGTGAAATCTATGCAATGGCAGGGACTAGCAAAGCTCACGCCATCATTAGTCTCAATGCAGCAATTTTGCTGAGAAATCATCTTCGGGGAAGTGGCTGTATACCTTACATGGCAGACATAAAAGTTCGGATTGAGGCAGCAAATTGTTATTACTATCCCGATGTAGCGGTGAGTTGCGATGAACGAGACAAAAATGCTGATGAAGATTTCATTACCTACCCGCGCTTAATTGTCGAAGTTTTATCGCCGAGTACAGCGGCTTTTGACAGAGGCGAAAAGTTTGCCGATTACCGTACTTCCGAAAGTTTGCAAGAATATGTGTTAATCAATCAAGAAAAAGTTAGTGTAGAGTGTTTTCGCCGGAATGCAGAGGGTTTGTGGGTGCTTTATCCTTACAGTCAAGGGCAAGACGTTCAGTTTGCTAGCGTTAATTTTAGCTGTGCGATCGAGGCGTTGTATGAAGATGCCATTCCAAGTCTAGTTAATTATTCATAATAATTGTTTGTAGTAAGGACTTTAGTCCTGCTTAACTAAAACGAGAGAGAGAGGACTGAAGTCCTCACTACAAACCCACTCGGATATTCTTATTTTTTCTTGCTGGCTTTCCAAGTGCCGCCGTAGAAGTAAAAAGGATTGTTTTTACTTGCCGATTCCCAACAGTTAAGACACAAAAAAAACCACTGCCCCGACTCGTCGTACCGGGCGCGGTAGAGAGTCGGGGCAGATTGGGAACAGCGATCGCAATATTTGATTCTGATTGCTCTGGCCATTGTTACTTTGTTTCAAGCAATTACGGACTCTTGGGGGCGGGCAAAAATCATGCGGCCCGCGCTGGTTTGCAGGGCGCTGGTGACTACAACTCTGGCTTCGGCGCCGACGTAGCTGCTACCTGCTTCTACGACTACCATTGTGCCGTCATCCAAGTAGCCGATTCCTTGAGATGGTTCTTTGCCTTCTTTGCGAATTTTTAGTTCGATCGTATCTCCGGGCAAATAATTCGGGCGCACCGCATGAGTCAAGTCGTTGATATTCAAAACCGGCAGTTTTTGGACGGTAGCTACTTTCGATAAGTTGTAATCGTTGGTGAGCAAAATGCCGTCGATATCCAAAGCGAAGCGGACTAATTTGGCATCGACTGTGGCAATATCTTCGTAGTCAGCCGAGTGAATTTGAATCCGTTCTGGATATATTTCTTTGATGCGGTTGAGTACATCTAAGCCCCGGCGCCCGCGCACTCGCTTTTGATCGTTGGCGGAATCGGCTACCAGTTGCAGTTCTTGGAGCACGAATTGCGGGATGATAATTTGACCTTCGAGGAAACCTGTTTCGAGCAGGTTTTCAATCCTGCCGTCTATTATGCAGCTTGTATCAACTACTTTGGCAGAGGCTGGTTTGAAGGTTCCTTCAGCTACCAACACCGTGTCTAAGCTTTTGGGGTTGATCAGGCGCAAGAAAGCGCGGCCGTGAGTGTCGGTTAAGCTGACGCCTGTGAAACCGAACATGACGCTGCCCAATACTGCGACTAGGGGTTTGATGAACCCGAACTCGCGGGGAATTGGTAGCAGGAAGAGCGGGGCCAGCATTAAGTTCGCGACTAGCAGTCCCATGATTAAGCCGATCGCCCGTGTCAGCAGCATCTCCACCGGCATATCGCGGACTTGTTTTTCCAGCCGCCTGTAGGTTGTTTGAGCCACTAATCCGAACACGAAGCCGATTAATGCTCCAAACGAGCCGAGTACCGAACTTAAACCTTGTATATTTGTAACTTGCTCCAGCAGGTCGATCGGCAGCAACTCGACTCCGTAAAAGCCGATGCCTCCGCCTGCGATTATGAATGAAATAATTATGATTGCGTCTAGCATTAGTTCTAGGTTGATTAATTTGTTTACATTATATCTTTTGTGTGGTGACAGTTTTTTCCGCTGTTGCGGTCGGATATCGCTATCTTTACTCATAAATTTTCATAAACTTATATTTCGCGCTTGTGCCGTTGAGGGGGATGCGCGATTGAGCTTCGTGGCCGGACATCCCGCCCCCGATGACAGACAAGATGTGCGAATATACCGCCCCTGGCGCTGTTCGGGAATTTCTGCTGATCGATGGCGGTAGCCGGAAAAACTCAAATAGCCGTAGCACGGGCGAGGGCGGGACGCCATCCTTCGCACCGCCTTATTGCTAGCAAAATGTCATAATATACATAATTATTTATGAGTCTTTAATTAAAACTTTAGATTTGAACTGGGAATTTTGGCTTGAGATGTAATGAACGCTACCACAGATTATTTAACATTTGAATTCAAAAAAAGCCAGCTTGCAGCAAATTCCGGCATTCCGAGTTCGGCTTACCTCCACGTACCTTTTTGTCGCCGCCGCTGTTACTACTGCGATTTTCCGGTTTTTGTCGTGGGCGATCGCAAAAACGGCGAAAATTCCGGCACAATCGTGCAATACGTTGCCGCCCTGTGTCAAGAAATTCAAGCAACTCCAAATTTAGGCACATCTCTGACAACAGTTTTTTTTGGCGGCGGCACGCCTTCGCTGCTGTCTGTCAGTCAGTTGAGTCAGATTTTAGAGACTCTCGACGGCAAATTTGGGATTGCTGCTGAGGCAGAAATTTCTATCGAAATCGACCCCGGAACCTTTACTTTAGAACAGTTGCGGGGATATGCAGCGGCGGGAGTAAATCGAGTTAGTTTGGGAGTGCAAGCTTTTCAGGATGAATTGCTGCAAGCTTGCGGGCGATCGCACTCTGTCGCCGAAATTTTTGAAGCAGTAGAAATAGTGCGATCGGCTGGTATTGTCAATTTCAGTTTAGACCTAATTTCGGGACTGCCCCACCAAACTTTAGAACAGTGGGAAGCTTCCCTGAAATCGGCGGTGGAAATTGGCCCGACTCACCTGTCGAGTTACGACTTAATTGTTGAGGAGGGAACAGCTTTCGGGCGGTACTTTCAAGCAGGCGCGGCACCGCTGCCTGCAGATGAAACTGCTGCTCAAATGTACCGTTTAGCCCGCTCAATACTCACCGCTGCCGGCTACGAACATTACGAAATTTCTAATTATGCTCTGCCCGGTTATCAGTGCCGCCACAACCGCGTTTATTGGGAAAATCGCCCTTATTACGGTTTGGGAATGGGGGCGGCGAGTTACGTGCAAGGGCGGAGGTTGACAAGACCTCGCAAAACTCAAGAATACTATCAGTGGGTGCGATCGATCTCTGCCACCGCTTCGGAAACTACCCCAAAAATAGAGGGGGAAACCCAGCATGATATTTACCCAACAATTGAGCAAAATTTGCCAGTTTCAGAAAATGACATTTTGCTAGAAACGCTGATGCTAGGTTTGCGTTTAGCAGAAGGAGTCAGCCTGTCGGCGCTGACTCAAAAGTTTACGCAGCAAACGGTCGATCGAATTTGGCATTGTTTGCAACCCTACTGGCGGCAAGGATGGGTGGAAATTGTGGCAGCCGATCGGGCGATCGCCATTTTACACAGTGACGGCAAACTGCCACTGTCGGGAAATTTGAGGTTGAGCGATCCAGAAGGTTTGTTATTTTCCAATACAATTTTAGCCGATTTGTTCAGCAACCTAGGCGAGGATAATTAGCTGGCGTCTGAGGAAGTACAACTTTAGGCAAGCCTCGCGGCAGCAAGCTCAAGATTCAAAAAATTAAAACGATCCCTAGCTTTATCCTGTC
This sequence comes from Microcoleus sp. LEGE 07076, assembly GCF_015207455.1. GTDB lineage: Bacteria > Cyanobacteriota > Cyanobacteriia > Cyanobacteriales > Microcoleaceae > Microcoleus. Next base: position 3,291 of record NZ_JADEWV010000142.1, on the reverse strand, counting down.
TAAAAAGATATGTTTGATATCGATCCCTAAACAAAACTTAAAATCTAAATAATCCTTGAGATAGACGCACCGACCGAAATCCGGCTGTCATACTTGAGAGTGAAGATTTCAAAAACATCTCAATGGAAACTCTAACCCTAGAACGCAACAATATTCACAGCAAGCCCAATCTGGTAATTAGCGATCGGCGCTGCACTTATACTTCTAAATGCAGTTTTTGCGCTCACTACCAACTACAAAGAGGTTCAGTAGGTCACTGTCAATTGTTGAACGCACCTGTGAGAGGAGGATGGAAATCTTGCACTTTAGCAATGCCACCTTTTGCACCTTCTTGGGAACACGTAGAAAGCGCCAATGTTTTCCCAGGAGCATTTGTTAATTAATGCAAACAATATATATTTTTCACTAATTGTATGCTATACTAGGCTGGGGTTATATCCCGCTCAATTGCACAATTTCACAAAAAAGTTAAAAACATGAATTTGACAACAAATGAGGTAATTTCAGAACGCGATACACGCATTTTGTGTTGGTATCTCAATAATACTAGCAAAATGCAAATTGCTCGAATCACAAATACTCCAAATTGGTATTTTGAGCGGACGGTGTTTCCAGGGGAACGTTTTTTGTTTGAAGCGATGCCGGAAGCTGAGTTAGAAGTTTGGAAGAATGCGGAGACTGGCGCTGTTGTGTGCGATCGAATTTTGTGCGATCGGCTGCGAGTTGAAGAATTAAGCACGGCTGATTGAAGATAATTCCCCAGACTTACCAACCAGAAACCCGGTTTTTTTTCAGAAACCGGGTTTCTCTGTGTGATTATATAAAACTCCGTTGGCTGACGCACTTGCGACATCAGAACCCCGGTTTCTTAATATACTTCTGATTCCGCGTCGCAAAATTCGGCTCTCCTGACTTTATAATGTATAATGTAACAAACAATACATTTATTCTCATGGACTTTTATTTGGACTATATATTAGACTTGCCTGAAGTGAAGGTTGAAAGTTGTACTCAAATTGAGGGAAAAATTTGATTGGGACTGAGAATTGTAGGAGAAGGTATGGTTTGTCATGATTGTCAAAATGTATCCGCTCAATAATTCGGGGTAACAGAGGAAAAAAAAGTAAGCAGAGTGCACAAAGTGTTATAAAATAGGACACATGACGCCAAAGACTATTTCACGCATACAAATCATCCTCCAATATACTGCAAACCATCGACCCCTCAGATATTGCAGACCAATCAATGCGTCAGACAGTAGAACTCTTACTGAACCTCATAGAACAATTACAATTAAAAGTCAAAGACTTAGAATCAGAGAATCAACGGTTAAAAGATGAAAACAACCGATTGAAGGGAGAACAAGGAAAACCCGACATCAAAGCCAACTCCAAAGGATTCAAAAACCAACACTCATCAGAAAAAGAACGAAAAACGCCAAAAAAGCACAGCAAAGGCAGTAAAAAAGCGACCATCAAAATAGATAGAGAACAAATACTAGAATATCCCACAGACCAACTGCCATTAGATTCAGAATTTAAAGGATACGAACAAGTAATCATCCAAGATATCAGCTTAGCAACCGACAACATATTGTTCCGTAAACAGAAATATTAGTCACCCTCACTCCGAAAAACCTATGTAGCAGAACTACCATTGGGCTACGAAGGAGAATTTGGACCAGGAATCAAAGCCTTAATCATCAGTTTGTACTATGGGGGGAATATGACCCAAAGTAAACTATTAGATTTTTTAGCCGACCTAGGCATTTCCATTTCAGCCGGTTATTTATCAAACCTGTTAATCAAAAACCACTTCCTTTTTGAAACCGAGAAAAAAGAAGTTTATGATTCAGGACTAGCAAGTAGCCCCTGGCAACACTTCGATCAAACTGGCGCGCGTGTAGCTGGAGTAAACCACACCACCAATATCATTTGCAACCCTTTATATACAGTCTACTTCACAACAGCTAATAAAGATAGACTGACTGTAATCAAAGGATTACAGCCCGGACGAGAACTGAAATTTATCCTAAATCCACTCTTCTTCTCACTAATTGAGGACTTCAAAATCCCGATTAAATGGCAAAACGCTCTCCAGCTATTACCTCAAGAAACGGTGTTGAGCGAGTCACAGTTTAATCACGAACTCAATAAGTATCTACCCAAACTGGGTTCCCAACAAGTTACCCGGATTAAGGAAGCAGCAGCTATTGCTTTCTACCATCAGCAAACTGATTGCCCAGTTGTACAAACCCTCTGTTGCGATGATGCCCCCCAATTCAAGTTAATCACTGCTGATAGAGCGTTATGTTGGGTGCATGAGGGAAGGCATTACAAAAAGTTAAGCCCCGTATTCCATTGCCATCAAGAAATTTTAGGAAAATTTCTCAAAGATTTTTGGGATTATTATCGGGAATTATTAGCTGATAAAGATGTTCCCAGTCCTGAAGCTGCACTGCTTTTAAAGTCAAAATTTCGGCGGCTTTTTGAAACTCCAAGCGGCTCTGAATTGTTGGATGAACGCAAACAATTAACTGCGACAAAAGTATCGGAGTTGCTGAGGGTTTTAGAGCATCCTGAATTACCTTTACACAATAATCCGGCTGAGTTAGCTGCCAGAACTATGGTGCAGCGACGTAATATTAGTTATGCAACTCAAACGATTGAGGGTACTCAGGCGATCGATACTTTTATGTCTCTGGTTGCCACTACTCGTCAGTTGGGAATCAGTTTTTTTGACTATGTGCGTGACCGAATTTCTCAACTTGGAATTATTCCCTCTCTCTCCACTATTATTCGCGAAAAATCTGCTCTTTATCCTTTGGGATTGTCTTGGCAACTAGAATAACTGCTACCCCTACTTATTGAGCCGATACAAAAAACTTCATAGATTTTTATCAGAGAATGAATGGACTATAGATAATATTTGGTTGCCACTGGTGATTGGTTGGATTAAAGGTAGTGTCAAACAAAATAAGGTTATATATTTAGCAATAGATCGAACCAAATGGCAATCAAATAATATTTTGATGGTCAGCATGATTTGGCTAAAAAGAGCTATTCCTATTTATTGGAAAGCCCTTGAAAAACAAGGTAACAGCACATGGGAAAATCAACAATTTGTATTAACACCAGTATTCGCCGCCTGATCAGATTATAAATTGCTCGTGTTAGGAGATGGTGAATTTTGTAGTGTTACCCTGGCAAATTGGCTCAGGGAGAAGAAAGTAGATTTCTGTTTACGACTAAAAAAGAATGTTTGTATCAAGACGGAAGATTAGTTATGGAC
>NZ_JADEWV010000141.1 GCF_015207455.1 Microcoleus sp. LEGE 07076 | reverse complement strand
CCGCGTTCAAGCGCGACCTCACCGACTACAAGACCATCGCCGATTTCGCTGCGATGGTGCAGAGCCCCGAACGGCTGAAGCTGCTGCTGGTGCTGACCGTGGCCGACATCCGCGCCGTGGGCCCGGGGGTCTGGAACGGCTGGAAGGGCCAGCTGCTGCGCGAGCTGTACAGCGCCACCGAGGCCGTGTTCCGCGGCGGCCGGGGCTCGGACGCCGCCGCGGCGCTGCGCCGCTACCAGGAGAACGCCGCCTACGACGCCCGCGTGCGCCTGGCGAAGGCCGACGCCGGCGCCGAGCCCTGGGGCGACGCGATGGAGGACGCCTACTTCACGGCCTTCACCGACGACGAGGTGCTGACCCACGCCCGTCTGGCTCTGGCGGCCTCTAGCGGTCCCGGCAGCGCCGCCGAAGGGCGCGTGCGGCGCGACCTCAACGCCTCCGAAGTCGTCGTCGCCGCCGCCGACCGCCCGCGCCTGTTCGTGGACCTGGCCGAGGCCATCACCGGCGCCGGCGCCAATGTGGTGGGCGCACGGGTCTTCACCTCGCGCGGCGGTCAGGCGCTGGACGTGTTCTATGTGCAGGACGTGACGGGCGCGCCGTTCGGCGCCAACGACGACCGCGCCCTGGACCGGCTGGCCAAGGCCCTGGCCAGCGCCGCCCGCGGCGAGCCGGTGATCCGGGAGCGCCGCCGCCAGGATCTGGGCCGGGCCGCCGCCTTCGCCATCACCCCTGCGGTGATGCTGGACAACGAGGCCTCGGAAATGTCGACGGTGGTGGAAGCCTCGGGCCGCGACCGTCCCGGCCTGCTGGCGGGCCTGGCCCGCACCCTGTCGGACGCCGGCCTGTTGATCACCTCGGCCCACATCGACGGCTACGGCGAGCGCGCGGTCGACTGCTTCTACGTGGTCGACGCCGAGGGCCAGAAGGTCACCGACGCGCGCAAGGGCAACGCCCTCAAGGCCGCGCTGCTGGCCACCCTCAGCGACAGCGACGCCGATTCCACCGGCGGCCGGCGCGGCAACCTGCAGCGCGCCCGCGCCAGCGTGGCGCGCTAGCGGCGCTCGAGGTTCGCGCGGACCTTTTCCGTGTCGATCGCCGATCCGCCCGACGCGACCCGCGCCTGGAACTCCTGGGTGGAGTTCTCGCGAGGATAGGGGGTGGCGGGGACGTCGACGCCCAGGAAGGCGCACAGCGGCGCCCAGCCTTCCTTCACATCGAAGATCAGAAGGCGCTCGGGCGGGACCGAGGCGACGACGCGCTCGGTATGGCGTCGGAAGAAGTCGGTCATGAAGCCCCGGTCGTGCATGTCGCCGCCGTACCAGGCATAGATCTGATCGAAGAAGGCCCGCATCGGCGTGCCCTCGGGCGGGGCAGGGCGGTCCGGGTTGAAGATCGTGGCCTGGGTGGAGTCGAACCACTTGTCCGGGTCGCGGACGGTGTGCAGCACCTTGGCGTCGGGATAGTGCGCCGCCAGCTCCCGCCAGTAGGCGCAGCCCGGATGGTCGACCATGGCGTCATAGCCGCCGAAGATGGCGTCCCAGTCGGGCCTGCCGTTCCCCGCGTCGACGAAGAGCTGCACCTGGGCCGGGTTCATGAACACCTCGACCATGTGGTGGCAGGGCGCGAAGCCCAGCTGTTCCAGGGCCAGCTTGGTCGAGAGCGTGCCCGTCCGGCCCAGCCCTGATCCGATCACCTTCAACGCCATGCCGCTTCCCCCGCCCTTGTTGTTCTGAACCCTAGCGGTGGATCCCCAGCGCGGCCACGGTCTCTTCGCGCAGTCGCCGCCGCTGGATCTTGCCCATGGCGTTGCGCGGGATCGATTCCGTCCACGCGAAGCGGGGCGTCGGCATCGCCGGGCGGGCGGCGACATGCTCGGCCAGTCCCTGCCGATCGAGGCCGGAATCCGCCACGATAGCCAGCCAGCACGTGTCCATGCCCTGGGCGTCCGGCGCGGCATAGGCCGCCGCGTCGCGGACACCGGGGTAGGCCAGCGCCACCTCCTCCAGCAGGTCGGGCAGGAATTTCATGCCGCCCAGGTCCATCCGGTCGTCCATGCGGCCATCGACCATCAGCAGACCGTCGGCGGACAGACGGCCGACGTCGCCGGGATAGAACGCCCCGTCACGGAACGCGGCCGCGGTGGCCTTGGGGTCGTCGAGGTAGCCCACGGCCTCGCGGTCGCTGATGATCCGCACCTCGCCCTGCTGGCCTGGTGGCGCGGGTTGGCCTGCGTCGTCCACCACCTCCACCCGCACGCCGCGATAGCTCACAGCATCCACAGCATAGGCCAAATCGCCGTCACCGCTGACCAAAACCGCCGTGTCGTAAGACCCCACTAAAGCCATCATATCCACAGCAATTTCTACATCCAAATTGGCTTTTTTAGAACCATCTGGTAACTGTACCAAATCCTTAGAAATCACTCGGTAGCCGTTGCGGCGCATCCACAGCAAAAACCCTTGCTGTTTCTCGTTTGTGCGATCGACACCCGTGTAGAAAAAAGAGCGCAGCAGCCGCGAACCCGCAGTTAAACGGCACAGCAGTTTAGTGTAATCAATTTCAATTCCCAACTGCAAAGCCGCGTAAAAAAGGTTAGACCCGTCAATAAAAATGGCCACTCGACCCCGATTTTCTAGAACCTGTTCCGGCGTAAAAAGGTCGTTGCTTTCTATTCTATTCAACATGATTGTTATGCCTCAATTTTTATGAAAGATTGGTTAAGGAAAAAAGTGCTAATTCGTAATGTGTCACAGCACCCCCGAACCCTGGCTGCCAACTATGAAGGTACTGTTTCCAGCAGTTCTAGTCGTTTAAAAACAGGTTGCGCTTCCCCCAGAGTTTGGTTGGCCGGCAAAACGCCCCAGGCAGCATGAGCTGCAAAAGTCGCTAAACTGTTAACGGCAACCCGATCGTTAAAGTCGATCGAAAAACCGAGCTGCTGATAGATAGCGTTGCTGATATTCGGAATAATCGGCGATAAAAGGTAAGATGCCAGTCTAACAGATTCCAGAACAGAATATAGCACTTGCTCGACACTTTCGAGTTCTCCTTGCTTGTACAAACTCCAAGGTGCTTGCACGTCAATAAACTTGTTCCCGGCTCGAACTAATGCAAGCACAGCTTCGCAAGCCTTGCTAAAAGCCAATTCTTCGTAAAAACCTGCAACTCGATCGCCCAAATCTAGACTCATATCCTTAAGCAGGTTGTCGCTGGAAATGTTTTCCCCGGACACATTGGGCACGCAGCCACCGCAATATTTGCGAGCCATGTTTAACGTGCGGTTAAGCAAATTTCCCAAATCATTTGCTAGCTCAGCATTCAATGTATTGATAAACCGAGTTTCGTTAAAATCGCCGTCTTCTCCGAAGTCAATTTCTTTGAGGAAATAGTAACGCACTGCATCAGCGCCGTATTTATTGACCAATTCTACTGGGTTTAAAGTATTGCCCTCCGATTTACCCATTTTTTTGCCATCTTTGGTCAAAAAACCGTGAGCGAAAACGCGGCCCGGCACCGACAAACCGGCTGACATTAACATTGCCGGCCAGTAAACTGCGTGGAAGCGGAGAATATCTTTGCCGATCAAGTGCAGGTCGATCGGCCACCATTTAGATAAAGCATTCTCTAACATCGGGTCGCTGTCCGGATCTAGCAAGGCTGTGACGTATCCCAGCAAAGCGTCAAACCACACGTAAATGGTGTGACTCGAGTCAACCGGTATCGGCAGGCCCCATTCGAGATTCACTCTGGAAATCGAAAAGTCTTGCAGCCCGGAGTTGACAAAGCTGAGAACTTCGTTGCGCCGGCTTTCCGGCGCGATGAAGTCGGGACGTTCTGCGTACAATGCCAGCAGTTGGTGTTGATAGCGCGACAGGCGAAAAAAGTAGTTTTCTTCGTCGCGCCACTCAACTTCCTTGCTGGTGTGGACAGAGCACCGCTTTCCGGGCAATAAATCCCGTTCCTCTTTAAATTCTTCGCAGGAGACGCAGTACCAGCCTTGTTGCTGGTTCAAGTAGATGTCGCCGGAATTCCAGACGCGCTGGAAAAATTCTTTGACAATGTACTCGTGGCGGCGCGAAGTTGTGCGGATGAAGCGATCGTACTGGATAGAGAGTTGCTCCCACAGCGCCTCAAACGCCGGAACCACTGAATCGCAGTGAGCTTGGGGCGATCGTCCCAAACTGCTTGCCGTGCGCTGAATTTTCTGCCCGTGTTCGTCAGTCCCGGTAATCATCAACACAGATTTGCCCCGCAGCCGCTCAAATCTCGCTAGGGTATCGGCAGCCATAGTCGTGTAAGCGCTGCCAACGTGAGGTAAATCGTTTACATAATACAGAGGCGTTGTGATCGCAAAGGTATTCTTAGTTTTATCGGTCGATTTCATTAAACGTTAAAAGAAAATTACCTAAATTGCGTTTCGATCTTAACTCAGCATTTAAATCTTTTATGGACTGGCTATCAAGCTAAATTTGCTGCAAGTTATTTGCAGTTGTCTAACCAGGGCTATTTCCAAAAGAAATATAGCTTTCATATCAACACTAATCTTTTTTAGTTGTTTTTGACGAACTCTCTAAAATGTCTTAATATTTTGACATTTTGCTGGCTTGTGGCTAGGTATAATTGTCGATCGCCCATCTTCAATTCATTTCTGGCAGGCCCGATCGCCCCGCTTGCCATCTCCAAGCCGCGCCCGTGCGAAACGATCGAGAGATCGATCGCCCGCAACTCCTGCCTGTTTGCGATCGTGGAGGCTGAAACCGGGTTTTTGAGCCAAAAATCTCTCGTGAAGCGCGAGTGCTTTAGTTTTTTGCCCCTGCAAGAACCTGAAAGCCGAGATTTTTTGTCAATAAACCCTGGTTTCTTGATGTTGCCAGCGCCTCCGGGAAAGACAATAAAACCGCAAGCCGAGTGTAGCTTGGGGCGATCGAATTAGCGCGCATCTAACAAGCTATTAAGCTAGTCTGCATCTACTAAGTATCAAAACCTATTTTTTGAAGGAACTATGAGTGGGGATCGCAGGAGAACCAGCCCAAAAATTAAATTTAAATGCGGTCACAGCTTATCCTTGTGGAAAATTAACTCGATTTCCGCCAATAGCTTCCGACAAATAATCGGCAGCAGCTTCCACCACCGCGATCGCATTTTCGTAAACCATCCGCGTCGGTCCCAAAACCCCAACACTACCGACCGGCACCGATCCCCGGCGGTAAGTCGAAGAAATCAGAGTACAGCCACGAATTGGTTCTAAGGAATTTTCCGAGCCAATACGCACCGTTACCCGCTTCCCGGGCTTGTCCAACTCAGGCGATTCAAAAATCAAAGGCCAAAGCAGTTCCTGCTCTTGTTCGAGCAATTGCACCAGGGTTTGAACTTGCTGCAATTGGGAAAACTCAGGCAGGCGCAGCGCTTCTGCCAAACCGCCGATCAGAATCCGCGTGTAGGTGGGATTGCTTTGGCGACTGCTCAAAGCAGCGAGCACGGTTTCCATCCATTCAGCGTAGAGTTCAAAATCCCGGTCTAACTCGCTCCAGTCTACAGCCGAGAGTTCCGAGAGCGATCGTCCCCGCAGCTTGCTGTTCAAAAAATTCGACAAAATCTGCAATTGGCGATCGACAATTTCGGCATCCGGCAAGTTATCATCTGCGTGCTGTGGCAACTGCACCAACACCGAATGAGTTTCGTAAACATCCGTCACCACGATCAACATCACCTTTCCCGGCTCTAGCTGCACCAGTTGCAAGTGGCGCAAGCAAGCCGTATTGGTTTGGGGTATGGTGATCATGGCAATGTAACCGCTAATAGTTGCCAGGATTTGAGCAGCGCCGCGGAGTGCCGCATCCGTGCGACCGTCGGACCAGTTGAGCTGGTCTAGTACCTGTTCCACCTTGCGGGCTAGGGTATCAGACGGCTGAATCAACTGGTCTACATAAATTCTGTAGCCGGAGTCAGAGGGGACTCGTCCGGCGGAAGTGTGGGGCTGATAGAGCAGTCCAGCTTTTTCTAGAGTCCCCATAGCATTGCGAATTGTAGCTGGGCTGACGCTGAGGTTGAATTCGTCAGCCAAAGCTTTTGAGCCAACGGGTTCCGCTGTAGCTATGTAGTGGCGAACCGTTGCCCAAAGGATGTGTTGTTGCCGATCGGTGAGGTTAACGCGCACAGATATTTAAGTAGAATTAGAATTTAGAGTTGAAAGCCGCTATATTAATCGAAACGTCTGTCCCAACAGGGCGATCGGGCAGACTTATATATTTAACATAACAGATTTAGGCGAAGGAAGAAGGCAGTTGTTATTGGTTACTGGTTATTGGTTACTGGTTATTGGTTACTGGTTATTGGTTAGTTCTAATGCCCCATGCCCTGCGCGAGCCCATGCCCTGCGCGAGCCCATCCCTCCGCTTCGCTGGGCCCTGCGCGGGCCAATTCCCAATTCTCTTTAACCGTGTTCGTGAAGCATATTTTGCAGGTAACTAGCCACTGCATCCGGCTGTTCCACCATTGCCAAATGGCCACAATCAAGCTGAAGGACATTCTCGCCACAACCTTGGAACATCCAGTGAAAGCTAGCCAAATGCAGCACGTATTTTGGTTCCATAATTTTGTCTTTAGTGCCGGCAATAAAGTAAACAGGCTGCTTGAGCTGGGATACGATTTGCGGCAAGAGGTGAATTTCCGCTTCTGTGGTGGAGTCCAGCAAAGCCCCCAAAGCTGCGTCAGGATGAGCTGCCACGAAATCTATCAAGCGCTGCCGTCCCCAGGATGCGCCGATCGATCTTGCCACAGAATCCCGGGCAAACACGAAATCTGCCAAAGGCAAGCGACACAGCCAGCGGGGACGCATTTTCACTAGCTGCTTGCCGACAGATCGAAAACGCTCGAATTCTTCCTTTAGATAGATGCCGCCGCCTGCATTGATACAGACGACACCTTTAACGCGATCGGAAAATTGGCTGGCAGCCCAAAGAGCGATCGTACCGCCGAGAGAGTGTCCCACCAGCCAAGCATTAGAAATATCCAGTTTTTCGAGTAAAATTTCCAAATCGCGAGCGTAGGCCGAGGCCGTGTAGCAGGAATTGAGCGGTTCGGTTCGCCCGCTGCCGCCGTCGCATTGAGAATCGCCAAAGCCGCGCAAATCGTAAGTCAGGCACTGATAGTTTGGTGCCAAGCGATCGGTCAAAGGTTGCCAGTAGCGACGGCTTAACAGCCAGCCGTGGACAAATACCAGAACCGGAGAATTTGCAGTCGGAGCCGTCAAATCACAAGCGTGCCGAACCCCTAGGATGTCGATGGTTGCCATAGTTCTATCCTATCCTGAAAGCAACGCTCCCGAATAGACCGATCGCCAACTACCAACTGCCAACGGTCAACCACCCGCTGCCAACCGCCTAAAATCGCTCGCCCAACAATCTTTGCCGCACCCCCTCAGCGATTTTCTGCCCCAGATACTCAGGAATCAAACTTTCATTGGGCCCCAACAAGTAGAGAATTAGGCGAGTTCGCCCCCGCCAAACCAGCAAATTAGCATTTACCACCAACAAATCCTCTTGCCAGATGGCATACATAACTTTGTAAAAAAGTCCAGGCTGATTATCTGCTTCAATCAGCAAAGCTGGCAAGTGGAAAACCGGATCGACGTAAAATTCAGTTGCCACATCCTCCAAACCCGCGTCTAAATTAAATTCCACAGCCAACATTTCTTCAACCTCAAAATGCCCCGCCAAGGCCTCTCGAACTGCCCTGCAGACATTGTCTGCTGTTTTATCTGCCAGCACCTTGCCGCCGCGAGATACTACCAATTTGATAAATACCAACATCGGCGGGTAAATTTGACCGTACAGACTCAGACTGTGAATCGTCAGCCCATAGGCCGCCAACACTCCAAAAATATCACTCAGTAGAAAAGATTGGTTCCGGTAAGCAAAATGCAGGGCACTTTTATTACCTTCAGCTCTGATTTCGATGACTGCTTGCCGAGTTTTGTAAAGCTGATAAGCTAATTTGAGGTTTTGCAGTTGGATTTCGCTGCTGACAAATTGCTCGTAAAACTGCGGAAACGCTCGGTTAAAGCGCTTGAGAAGTTCTAGTGTAGATGGTTTTAAACCCGAAGCCATAATTGAGGGGAAGGTGCGGGAGATATACTAGGTATTTGCTCTCCCATGCCTTATGGCAATGGGATTTTCGATTTGACGATTCGACTCAAATGGCGATCTCGCCGACAGAACTCAAACCAGGGGTCAAATCAGTCTGGGAACGTATCACCAGAATGTCAGGGTTGTGCTATTCCAGTGGTATTTCCCGCCAAGTGTATAAGTGCCGCCGATAGCGCCGGAACTTAAAAGAAGCAATTTTCAAAATGCCTCTGTCGTGAGTCGGCAACAAATTTTACCTTAAGAGCGGATTGTCCGGGCACAGGCTTGCAGAACATTTTTACCAAACTTGACTAGAATCAAAAAAAGCTCAGACTCAATGTTAGACGACAAATCGCTGCTTTCGGCGTAAGATGAGTTTACCGTAAACTGTTGCTCAAAAGGCTACCCGTAATTTATCCCACGCCACTCGGAGTGGGTTTGTCTATCGGGTTTTCTTTCACGCAGTCCAACTTCTACTACCTCAACCGCGCCTGCATGGGTTTTTGGAAAAACTTATTTAGTAGTCCTGAGTCTGCCTCTGTACCCCAAACAGCGGAATTTGAGGAAGATCTGGCCGTCGGGTTAGGCGATCCGCTTTCCCCAACATTTCGCAAACCCGCCAGCGGCAACGCTCGCATCTTTTTTAGTTGCGATCGGGACATCGATCTCTACGAACTCGAAGAACTTTGCAATGCAGTGGGTTGGTCCCGCCGTCCCCTGCGTAAAGTCAAAAAAGCTATTGTACACAGCTTCTTAGTCGTCTCTATGTGGGAGATGCGGGGCAGCCAGCGACGGCTGGTGGGTTTCGCCAGAGCGACTTCAGACCATGCTTTTAATGCCACGCTTTGGGATGTGGTAGTTCATCCTGACTACCAGGGTAAAGGCATGGGCAAGGCGCTGATGAAATACATCATTAAAAAACTCCGCAGTGAAGATATCAGCAACATTACCTTATTTGCTGACCCTCAAGTGGTGGATTTTTACCGAAATTTGGGCTTTATGTCCGATCCTGAGGGGATTAAAGGTATGTTTTGGTATCCAGATTAGCGAGGCAGGTGCAGGTCGGCGTTGATTTGTTGAGATTATTCAAGATCGACGCTGCTAACATCTCCTCGCCCTCTGCGCTGCAGTAAGCGATCGACAGGGTGTATCCCCACCGTTGGGGTGGAGATCGATCGGCCAGCATTGTGAAACCGCAAAACCTGAAGACAACTTCGGGGCAGCACCCAAGGCTAAAATAAAAAAAAGCTTGACAAGCTGGAGGTTTTGTGTATTAATAGTTAGTTGATAGCTAACTATCACAACGGGATGTAGCGCAGCTTGGTAGCGCGCCTGCTTTGGGAGCAGGATGTCGCAGGTTCAAATCCTGTCATCCCGATCGCACAATGTTAAATAATAGATCAAAGCAGAAACAGTCTCTGATGTTTACACTTGGTCAAAATGTAAACAAATTGAGGCAGTTTTTGCCGATCGTGTGAAGGCGTCAGTCTTTGCGTTAATGTGTTTCAGGATCGGTTCTGGTGAAAAAACATGAAATCATTAGTTCGTTTCGGCGCAATATTGGGAATTGTCGGCTGTGCTGTGCTCGGGCCTCAGCCAATTGGCAAGATGTCTGCACTGGCAATTCCTGAGCCACAAATTTTGGAAAAATTGCGATCGGTGCCGGTATTTACGATTACAGACGCCAGTGGTGCACCCCTGATCGCTTCTGTTCCCAAGCAGGGTCAGGGTCAAACTGGCAATGCTTCCGTGGCCGGAATTTTTATCAGCCAGAAAGATGCTCAAGCCTTTGTCGAGCAACTGAAAACCAGAAATCCTCAGTTGGCGGCATCGGTGCGCGTGATGCCGGTGTCCCTGGGGGAAATTTATCAGCTCACTCAAGCCAATAAAGGCAAGCCGGATGAGGTGCAGTTTGCTTTTGTTCCGGCTCCGCAGCAGGTGCAGTCGGCTAAAACTGTACTTCAGCAGACTGGGCAACAAGTTAACGAGTTTAACGGTGTACCTCTGTTTTTGGCTAGAGGGGGCGCGGAAAATGGTTATTTGACAATTCAGCGGGGCCAGCAAGAGGTGATTCCCTTGTTTTTTAATAAGGAAGAATTGCTGGGAATGGTGGAGCGTTTTAAGCAGCAGCAGCCCAATGTAACGGCCTCGATTAAGATTGAGGTTGTTAACTTGGAGAGCGTTTTGGAAGCTTTGCGTACTGAAAACGACCAGTTTTTGACCCAAATGATTTTGGTTCCGTCGCGGGAGTCGCTGGAATTTGTGCGATCGCTCCAACCCGCCGGTGCCGGTCAAAATCCACAGGTGGCTCCTGCTCGATCGGCTCCCGCTCCGAGTCAACCTCGACCGGCTCGCTAACTGTTAGTCATTAGTCAGTAGTCATTAGTCAGTAGTCATTAGTTACAGACAGGAACCCAAAAAGTCGTTTCATGCACTACTTATAATAGCGGTAACGTGCGGTGCGGCTCGAACCCTATATAATTAGGTTTTGCATTCAGGACTGAGTTAGTAGGTTGGACTGCTCGACTCAACCTACTATTTACCAATGACTCCAAATGACTAATGACCAATGACTAATAACAAATAACAAATAACCAATAACAAATAACAAATAACCAATAACAAATAACCAATAACCAATAACTAAAAAGTCCTATGTTTGTTTCCGGTTTAGAGTTGGGGCTGTGGGTGAATCAAGCTAAGACTGAGGCGAGATCCTGTGACATTCCCCATTCAGAACTCGACTGGCTGCTGCGAGAGCTGGCGGGTTTGGATAAATTGGCTCTGCGTTTGGAGTCGTTTAAACAGTTGCCAAAAATTGAATTAAAGTTGTCATTGTCCGAACTCGATCGATTGTGGCAGCGCCGCTTGCAGGAACAGGTTCCTGTGCAGTATTTAGCGGGAGTTGCATATTGGCGCAATTTTTCACTGAAAGTAACGCCGGCGGTGCTAATTCCTCGTCCTGAAACCGAATTGCTGATCGATTTGGCTGTGGATGCTGTGAAAAGTTGTTCAATCAATCTCACATCTTGCACCATTGTCAAGAACGGGCAAGATGCCCGTTCCACAACAGATGAATTTTCTTGTGGAACAGGCATATTGCCTGTTCCTAAACAAGTAATTGATAATGGTGCAACATCTCAGAACAATCCAAAATCGCATTGGGTGGATTTGGGAACGGGTAGCGGCGCGATCGCGATCGGTCTAGCTTCGGAATTGACAAATGCTACAGTTTATGCAGTAGATTGCAGTTCGGCAGCTTTGGCTGTGGCTCGACAAAATGCTGAAAATTTGGGCTTTACGGAGAGAGTGAATTTTTATCAAGGTTCGTGGTGGGAACCGCTAACATTTCTCAAAGGTCGCGTTAGCGGCATGGTGTCTAACCCGCCTTACATTCCGAGCAGCACCGTGCTGACTCTACAACCGGAAGTTTTGAAGCACGAACCTCATCTGGCCTTAGACGGCGGTTTTGACGGGTTAGAGTGCATCCGGCATTTGGTAAACACGGCTCCCGATTATTTAGAATCGGGGGGAGTTTGGTTGGTGGAGATGATGGCCGGACAGGCTGAGGTTGTGGCGGATCTGCTCGAAAGTCACGGGAGTTATTATGATGTTCAAATATTTGGGGATTTAGCAGGAGTCGATCGCTTTGCTTTAGCCTATCGTCTTTAGATTGCCCAAATATGCTGTAATTTTAAAACAGACAAGATTCGATTTATACACTTTCCTCTCTTGAAATTATCTGCGTTAATCTGTGTCTATCTGCCTGACATCTGCAGTTGACCGGCTCGCATCAAAAATTTATGCAAAATCTAAAATCTAAAATCTAAAATCTAAAATCGAATCATGGCTCAAGTTTCGATCGACTCCTTGATTCAAGGAGCAATTTCAGGAGATTGTATTGTCAGCTTTCCCACCGATACTGTACCCGCTTTGGCTGCGCGGCCCGATCGCTCTTCCCTGATTTTTGCAGCTAAGCGGCGAAACCAAGACAAACCGCTAATTTTAATGGCAGCATCAGCTCAATCGCTGTGGCCTTACGTGCAGGGGAGTCCAGCAGAGTTAAATGTGTGGGAGCAAGTGGCAGCATCTTTTTGGCCGGGGGCGTTGACTTTGGTGCTCCCAGCTTCGGAAAAAGTGCCTGCCGCCATGAACCCGATCGACCCGAGTACAATAGGGCTACGAGTGCCTAACTTTCCCTTAGCCCTCCAGATTCTAGAGCGGACAGGGCCTTTGGCTACTACCAGTGCCAATTTATCGGGCCAGCCACCTCTGGAGTCGATCGCACAAATAGAGGCTCAATTTCCCCAAGCGCTGACATTGCAGGCTTCGGAATTAGCAACAGCAGCAACAGCTTCGAGTTTGCCTTCTACTGTCGCTAAATGGAACGGCACCGATTGGGAAATCTTGCGACAAGGCGCGGTAAAGTTAGAATGCTAAGAGCTAACTCCAAGGCAAGACAATATGGCGCTGATGGGCTGGAGCGACTTGATATATGTAGGGATGGGGCTAGGACTGGGTTTGGGAAGTAGTTCGCTGTGGCGCCGAAGGCAAAAAAGCGCGCCGCCGCCGGTAGCTGCGCCCCATGAGCCAACTCCTCAAGAAATTCAGTTAGAGGAGTTTGATGCCCTTTGCGAGCAACTTAAGCAAACTCAATTGGCTTATCAGATGGCATCGGAGATGAGTCAATTTAAAGGGGGGTTTTTGGCTCGAACTTCTCACGAGTTGCGATCGCCCCTGAGCACCATGATTGGTACGCTGCAATTAATTCTCTCGGATTTGTGCGACGATCCTGCTGAGGAACGAGAGTTTGTCGAACAAGCTCACGTTGCAGCACTGAATCTGGTGAAATTGATAGATGAAATTATCTCTGTTGCCAAAACTGAACACGGCACTGACAAGATGGACATTGAGCCGATTCAGTTAGCTAAGGTTTTTGACGAAGTTGATGATTTAACTTATTTGCAAGCTGCTAATCGTAGCATTCGTTTGGAAATAGTGCCGCCAGACCAGGGGATTTATGTATTGGCAGATTTGCCAAGGTTTAGGCAAGTTTTAGTCAATTTGATAGATACTGCTATTGCTCAGATGGAGGAGGGGAGCATTTGTGTTTCTGCACATTGTTCCCCGGAATCTGGATGCGTACACATTTGGGTGGACGATCAGCGTTCAGTTAGTGCTTGGAGCGAGTCTTGGGATTTGCTGAAGCACGATTTGGAGTCGGATGCTACTAAGAGCAGCAATAATTCTAAGGTGTCTTCAGGCATGAAGTTATTGATGAATCAGACTCTGCTAACTTTGATGAATGGAAAGTTGGAGGTTCTAGCTGTGCCTTCTGAGTCTGAAGAGTCCAATTTTAACCGGACTCAGTGTTCTATTCCTTTGGCAAGGTTGTGAAGAAAGAAGAAGTCATTAGTCATTAGTCATTAGTCATTAGTTATTAGTTATTAGTCAGTAGTGATTAATTATTAATCAGTAGTCAGTAAGCTGTTGCGGCATTTGCTCGTTACCAGGCTCTGCCTGGTAATGCAGATAGGCGAGGCTCTGCCTCCTCTTGCTCCTTCGATCTTGCAACTTACAGGAGAGAGGACTGTAGGAGGTGTTTAAGTTATTAAGTTTTCGATCCTAAATTATTTGTAAATAGCATGATGTGCATTGCACGCCATACTATTTAGAGATTTTGGTGCAAGTTTTGTGCTTGTTTAACAATTGGCAGTTAGCAATTCGCCCTTGCTAATTTCTAATTCGACGCTCTCGTCGAGAAGCTGATTTTCAAGTACCATTGTGGTGCTGGCGTTGCGCTGAAAACCGATGCGCTCGTAGAAGCTTTGTTTGTAAGTTGTCATCAGGTAAACTCGCTCTACTCGGCACATCCGAGGGTGACTCAAGACGGTTTGGACTAATTTGCGGCCGAGTCCTGCACCTTGGTAATCTGGGTGAATGGCGACATCCCAGATGGTGGCTCGATAGATGCCGTCTGATGTGGCCCTGGCAAAGCCGATCGCCCGCGAGTCTTCCCAAACTGTAACCACTGGTTCGCTGTTGGCGATCGCAATTGCCCAATCTTCTATCTTGCGTTCCCTCGCCCAAAAAGCGGCGGCTTTAAACAGTTCTTGGATCTTTACGATGTCGGCGCGATCGCGATCTATGCAAAATTGAATCTGACTAAAATCCCTACTCGTTGATGTCATGCTCAATGTCCCTTACAAGTTTTATCTAAACTCTGTTACTTTTAGTGTCTTATACCAATTTAATGGGTGATTGCACATATTCCGAACCCCCTCGCATCCTCCGTCGGAAGGGAGGACGAAAGAGTAGACTCTTGTCCCTTCATACGAGGGCGCCGGGGGGAGCGGAATTTTATGCAGCTTCATAAAAAAGAGACTGTTGGCGAATTCATAGGGGGGGTAAAACCCCTCATCTGTGTAATTCACTAAGCTGTTGCGGCATTTCAATTTTATGTAAAAAACAATAACTATTGTGGGGTGTCCCGCCCGCCCTGAATATGCAATTTAAATGTGCCACAGCTTTTTTGCGTTCGCCATTAGTAGTTAACAGCTATACGCTCAATTAGACATTGAGTCTAGAATCACCATTTTTAGGAGGTGATGGGTGAAACCCATTGTTGATTTACCAGTTGATTTACCAACAGTCTCAAATAATTGGTATTACACTGCCTTGTTGATTTTGCTGGGGAACGATCGATGATTGAATTCCCGATTTACAAAACTATTGTTATTCACACATATTCTCTAACTAATTTCGGTGATTATTAATACTATTTGTGTAAAATTTGTGAAAAAGTCTTTGACTCAAAATTTTCAAGCTCCGACGGCGGTTGAAACCGCTTCTCGACAAGCAAAGTCAACTCGCCTGCATATCCACGCCAGAAGATCGGGTAATTTGTACCTCCTTGTCTTCAACCCGCTTTCCTAGAGTGGAGGGCAAGTATAAACCTGGTTTCAACCGCCCGGTATTCGGATCTCAAACTGCGACATCACGAGCCGCTCAGTTTTGCAGCCAGCGCGCCGCATCTTTGGCGTGATAAGTCAAAATCAAATCAGTACCAGCACGCTTGAATCCTGTCAAGGTTTCCATCACCACTCTTTCTTCATCTATCCAACCGTTGAGGGCGGCGGCTTTCACCATCGCGTATTCTCCAGAGACGTTGTAAGCAGCAACTGGCAGGTTAGTTGCTTCCTTGACGCGCCAGATGATGTCCATATATGCTAAAGCCGGTTTAACCATCAGCATATCCGCACCTTCGGCAATGTCGAGAGCAATTTCTTTGAGAGCTTCGCGACCGTTTCCCGGATCCATTTGGTAGGTGCGCCGATCGCCAAATTGCGGAGCAGAATCAGCCGCATCCCGGAACGGGCCATAATAAGCTGAGGCATATTTTGCCGCGTAAGACATGATAGGAATATCTTCAAATCCGGCACTGTCCAATCCTTCGCGAATTGCTCCAACAAAACCGTCCATCATTCCCGAAGGTGCAATAATATCTGCACCGGCTCTAGCTTGAGCAACGGCGGTTTTTTTCAGCAATTCTAGTGTCGGATCGTTCAAAACGCGGCCGCTTAAATCTCCGACTTCCAAATAGCCACAGTGACCGTGACTGGTATATTCGCACAGACAAGTATCGACCATGACGATTAAATCCGGTACAGCTTTTTTAACTGCTTCCGTCGCTTTTTGGACGATACCGCAGTCGTGCCAAGCACCTGTGGCCTCTGTGTCTTTATCTGCTGGAATCCCGAATAAAATAATCGCGGGAATGCCGAGGTCGTAAACTTCTTTTGCTTCTTCTACGATTTTGTCTACCGATAGCTGGTAAACTCCGGGCATTGATGTAACTTCTTTGGCAACGGCTTCCCCCGGTACGGCAAATAGAGGGTAAATTAAATCGCTGGTTGTCAAGATATTTTCGCGTACCATCCGGCGG
>NZ_JADEWV010000140.1 GCF_015207455.1 Microcoleus sp. LEGE 07076 | reverse complement strand
GAATTGGGAATTGGGAATTGGGAATTGGGAATTGGTAATTAATACTTATTGACTTCTTAGGTAATCTGTGATATGTGTTCGGGATATGTCTAAACAAATCAAGTATTTCACAAAACTTTTTTAAAAACAAGAGTTGACATCAATTTTAACCCATGATATTTTTGAAAAAATAGCGTAATTATCTAAAAACAGCCGATGAACACCAGCCCAGCGGATGACCTCGCTAACCAATTTTTGGAAAAAGAAAATCGCGAAAGACAGGAAATCGCACTTTTATTAGATAATTACTTAGGAAAGGACGATCGCCTTTTCGTGCAAAAAACCCAGATGGGAAACAGCGAAGCCTACATCGGTTCCGTCACCCTCGAATGGTTGGATTCCCGCCTCCGTTTCGCCTCACAAATGCCACTTTTTCGGCAAAAGTTTGACCTCCAAACGAACAACATCGTCCGCGACGACGAAACCATTGACGAAATCATTCAGCGCCCTTTAGATTGGTCGCGCCAAGCCGCCCTCACTCAATATTTAGCAGCCCGAAAATCGCACAAATTCCCCGCAGTTTTAGTCGTCGTCAGTCCCCCGTGGGTAGACAATCCCTTAGCCGAGGAATGGGATAAAAACGGCGCAGCCATCAAATCAGCGACGGAGTTTACATCCTTTGATAAGAATGAGAATTTAGGGCTGTTGAATGTTTCTCAAGAAGTGTTTATTTATGCCTTAGACGGCCAGCACCGGCTGATGGGAGTTCAAGGTTTAATGAGTTTAATTAAAACCGGAATCCTCCAAAGATACAACAAAAATAAAAAACCTGTCGGCGCTGCAATTACTCTCGAAGATTTAGCCCAAGAGTATCAAATCGACCCCGGAAACGTGCAGAAATTAGCTCGCGAAAAAATCGGAATTGAGTTTATCCCGGCGGTGGTGGCGGGGGAAACGCGACAACAAGCACAGCGGCGCGTGCGATCGATCTTCGTGCACGTTAACCTGATGGCGGTAACGCTTAGTCAGGGTCAATTAGCCTTATTAAATGAGGATAACGGATTTGCCATTTGCGCCCGCAAAATTGCCGTCACTCATCCCTTATTAAAAGAGCAAGATAGCAGAAATCCCCGCGTCAATTGGGACAGCGCCACAGTGGCAGCAAAATCAACTGTGTTAACCACATTGCAAGCGCTGCAAGATATGTCCGAACGGTATTTAGAATACAAATTCCCGCATTGGAAGCCGGAAAAAAAAGGTTTAATTCCCATGCGACCGGAAGATGAGGAACTAAAAGAGGGAATTGAAGAATTTAAGAAATTGTTCGATAATTTAGCAACTTTGCCCAGCTATCAAAGAATAGAAAGCGGCGAAGAAACCGCAGAATTACGCAGATTTAGTTTTGAGAAACCGGGGGGCGAGGGCAATATTTTGTTTCGTCCAGTCGGTCAAATTGCTTTAGCTAATGCTTTGGGAATTCTAGTATTTAGAAAGAAACTTTCCCTGAAATCTATTTTCGACAAACTCCGCAGGTACGATGTGGATGAAGGATTCAGCCACATGGACAATCCTCAGTCGGCGTGGTACGGGATTTTGTACGATCCGAACAAAAGGCGAATGCTAGTTTCTGGCAAGGATTTAGCGGCGAAGTTAATTGTGTATTTGGTGGCGGGAATTAATGACGATATGGATCGAGCTCATTTGCGGCAAGCTGTGGCGCAAGCGAGAACTTTTGAGGATAAAGCTGTTAGTTTTAATGGCAGGTTTGTGCGGCCGCAAGAGGTGGGATTGCCACCGGTACTGAGTTGATTTTCTAAGCTGATGGCGGAGGCAGTCAATCGATTTCAGATTGAACAATTGAAGAATTGACCCACCGATAAACCGGGCGTAGTGTGACCAAATTGTTTGATTGTCAGGATTACTATCTGGGGATTTTCAAGTAAGTGGAAACTCTCAATTTTGAGCCTAGCTAATGTTATTTATTGATTGTGATTGTTGACGCTCGCGGAAGCTATCGATAACATTATTAATTTCTTCTACAGCAACCGTTTTTTAGTCAGATTTGGCATAGATGATGAGCAAGATGAAATAAGTGTTTGATGTGACTTGATAAATAATGCGATCGCCTCCACTTTTTCCTTTACTGATGTCGCTGTTTTTGGCTCTTACTTTGAAGACAGTGTAGCCCGTACCGGAAATGCGATCGCCCGGACATTCACCTGTTTGCAACTGCTGTAGGAGGGGTTGCAAGTCGGTTTGAATCTGGCGAATTGATCCGCAAACAGAACCTGGATGCTGGGTGGTTCAGACATCAATACCATCCCAAAGTTCTGCGATGGGGTGAACTTGGCCGTCTTCTACTTCCTGAAGCGCAATCCGGAGGCTGTTGAGGATATCTTCTTTAGATAGCTCTTCTTCGTCTTCTTGAAATAGTTGGCGCAGGGATTGCAAAATCAGGGTTTCGAGGGGCAGGTTGAGTTGGCTAGCTTTCTCAAGAAGCTGCTGCTCTAAGCGAGCGGGGATGGTGAGGGTAATTTGCATGGGGTTTGCCTCTCTATTTTAATAGTATATAACACGGCAAGTTGGTGCGGCCGCAAGAGGTGGGATTGCCACCGGTGCTGAGTTGATTTTTTATCCGATGCACCACAGGCGGGACGCCCGTGTCACAATGGACGCAGGTATTTTTTTACTTACATTCGAGGTGCTTCAGAAGTTGATAAATCGCTGAGGCAGCGAGTGTATTTTCTAATGAATGTTTCAATTGATGTGGGGCGATCGCTAAATTTTTCGCACAGAACATCAAAACCGCCGTGAGCGTATTGATTCATTATCTTAATCCCTTCATTAGACAAATCGGAAGGCGAGTTAGGATCGACTAACTCTGCGACTCGGCGGTAAACAGTATCTCGCTCATCTAAATCTATTCCTAAATAAGCAAGATCGGCATGAATTAAAAGTCCAACTAGCCGCCGCCCGCGATCGCGGAAGTCACCAGGAAAATTTTCTACTAAAGAATCTACTTCTTCGGAAGTCATTTGAGTATTTCTGCGTCCGGAAGCGAAACCGGCCATCAAACAAAGATAGTAAAAGTCAAACAAAATTGGATAATGGGCGGATAGATCCTTAAACCATTTGCGAGCATCTTTACGCAACTGAAAGTCCATTTTTACAACTCCTCATCGAGATCGAATCGTTCAAAAAAGTCATTTCCGTTCACAATTATCCCATCAACAGTTTCTTTGATGCGATCGGGCGGTACATTCTGCAAAAGCGCATTCATTGTAGAAGTTTTCCGAAAAATGGTGAGATACTGCACTTGCTGCTGAGCCGCCTGATGCAAAACATTAACAAAACTTTGCCGTTCGCTAGAGATAGTAAAGGCGACAAACTGATTGCACAAAGAGGGAATTAGGCGCGCTACTTCGGGACGGACTTTGAGATCGAGGGAACCGGCCGGACTATCAACAATAAAGGGCAATTGATGGTCGCTGCGGTTAAAAAGGGTAGCTAGAAAAGCATAGCTAACTGATAAGGTTTGACCGACACTCGCACCGCCTTGTCCCCGCAGTTGCAGGGAGTCTTGAATGTCTTCTAAAAAAACTGGATCTCTCGATAGCAGTTGGGCGATGCGCTGGTTGGTTTCTTCAAGAATAAACTTTCGCAGATATTCTCTTGCTTGCTGATGCGCTTCAGCAAGAATGCGCCTAGCAATTTCTGTTTTGGATTTGAGATTTAAGGTTTCGGTGGCTTCGGCGACTTCATATTCTGCTTTGGCAATGAGTTTATCTAATTCTTTGAGGCAGTCAGTATCTTCGCTAGGTTTGGTGTGGGGCGATCGCTCAATTTCTATCAAACGTTCCGTACAAGTGCGAAGTTGTGCTTTGAGCTTTTCGAGATATTGCTTTTTTTCCTCTAGTTCCGAGTCACCTTGTGCAAAACGTGTTTGTTCGATCGCGCTCATTTCTGTTTTGAGGTTATCTCGTTTAGTAATTTGGTATCCTAAGTCTGCTAACTGTTTCTGAAGTTCTTGATAGGGAACTTCGGGTTCGTCGCTGCAATGAATGGCAATATCTGATTTAATGCTATTTAAAACCCCAACTTCATCGTCGGCTAGATAGTTTTTCGCGCGATCGCGCACGGCCTCGCGAGTCACCTCATTCATTTTGCGACCGCACACGCATTCCTCAGCTTGTGCTAACTCCTCAAAAAACTCTTTTGAAGTCGAAGTTGGTAATTTCAGCCGATCTAAATTATCTTTTAAATGCTTGAGGGCTTCTCCAAATTTAGGAAGCAGTCTTTCGGGGCTTCGCATCTTATCGATCGCCTTTGCAACCTCTATAGCAATAATTTTCTCTTTATTCTCTAAATCTACTTTGATTTTTTGCAACTGAGAGCCGATATTTTTATCCTTACTGAAGGCGGTATCATAGTCTTTTTCTGCTTCATGTATTTCTAAATTAAGCCGCGATTTGCGAAGCAGAAGTTTTTCCTGTTCTAGCTTAATTATTTTTCGCTTTTTTTGCAAGCTTTTCAGTCTATTTTGGCGGCGACTTAAACCTTGAGTAGATTTTGCTGTAGCCGATTCCGCGTGTTTTTCCCAATTTTTTTGAAACGCCTCAGCAACTTCCTCCAACAAAGACAGTTGAAAGAGGGAATCAATTGCACTGCGAGCCCGTGTCTGTTTGGGATCTAGTAAATTGCTAGCTAGTTCGCCGTCAAATACAAACAGGTTGACAAATTCTGAATTAAGAAATTTTATCAGCATTGGAGGCGGAAAAAATCCCTCCCTAATTCCAGTTCCGTAGCTGGTTCTGTATTCAACTTTACCGCGATCGAAATTTAAATTCAGCTCAAACGTCAGCGGGTTGTTATTCACAGCTATTTTGACCACAAACTGACCGGATTTTGCCGCGCCGCCGCTGCGTCGAAGC
The DNA here is from genome assembly GCF_015207455.1 of Microcoleus sp. LEGE 07076. Classification (GTDB taxonomy): domain Bacteria; phylum Cyanobacteriota; class Cyanobacteriia; order Cyanobacteriales; family Microcoleaceae; genus Microcoleus. Next base: position 11,177 of record NZ_JADEWV010000140.1, on the reverse strand, counting down.
GCGCGGATTTTTTCCGAATTCCACTCTTTTGCAGAACCGGATAGTGCAGCGCGCAGCATCGTTAATGTAGTTGTTTTACCAGTACCGTTAGGCATCTGCACCAATGTCACTGGATAGGGTACAAGATGATTGTCTGGAAGGCAAAGATGCGCCTCATGGTCGGGACATCTTAAACCCGAAGCTGACCATCCTAAAAGCGTAAATTGTCGCGTCATTCTAATTCCTCCTCTTCACCTTGACAGCCGTCTAATTTAATGGCATCTAATATCGTTGTCAGGGAAGCTTTAATGTCATCGGGATTTGACAAAGTTGCACTTCCCTCTGACAAATGTGCAAGCCACAGCATCATTCTTTCAGCGACTTTTGGCGGTTGATCGTGCTTGTTTACTGATTCGTAAACTGCCTCGTATATTTTTTTGTCTATTGCCATCGTTAATCTGCCTCCGCTCTAATTTTAGATAAATTGGTCAGCCACTCCTTTCGCAATTGGTCAGTATTTAACTCCTGTTTATCTCGATCTTGAACTCGAACAAAGTCAACAACTACAGCTCGTTTATTGGGGTTAGTTGGATCGCGTCGCAAACAGCGCCCCATTCTCTGAACAGTTTCTAATTTAGACCGCGCTGATGAAAATAAAACCACTGAACGGAGAGACTGAATATCAATCCCTTGAGAAATACGGTGGCAAGTGACTAAACAAGAAATTTTACCTTGGGCGAAATCAACCAAATTTTTGGTGTCATCTTCAGCATAATAGGTATGATAGTCGTATCGGTAACGGTGAATGAGAGGCAAGACTAATTCGCCGTACTGACGGTCTTCTACAAAGACAATACATCTGTCTAAAATTTCTGGATGCTCGCAGAGAAACATTTCAAAATAAGGCACTTTGGTACGAGAAGTTTTGTAAATTCTTGCTAAAGCAGTCCAAAACTCCTCATTAGACATGGGTTTACCTTCAGATTTTCTACCTGCTTTTCTGCTGTAAACATTTTTGATGCGCTGTCGGTCTTCTTCCGATAATTCATACTCAATTGGATAGTAATCAAATTCACATAAAACTCCCCGACGAATTGCATCCTCTAAAGTAAACTGATAAATGACCGCACCGACATTTTTTTCAATAAACTCTGTTCCTTCGCGATCGTATTCTCGTTCTGGAGTTGCACTGAGGCCGAGTCGATAAGCAATTCCGTCTGATAGTCCGTCTAAATCTTGAATATTGGCAGGACTTCCTAACCCGTGAACTTCATCGTGAACGATCAGCAACCGTTTTCTGGTGGGGTAATTGAGCGATCGCAGCACATTGCGGAGTGCGTTTCGCGACACTACCAATATGCTATTTTTTGGGTCGAGATCGTATTCATCTTTTTGCCAGTATTCCCCGTAATGCTGAAGGACGCGAAACTGGGGGTTTAAATTGCTAGCAACGCTGTACAACTGTTTAACCCATTGGTTGAGTAAATCGGTTCCAATTGTAGTAATGATGGCAGATTCAATCGCTTGTGTTCTAGTTAATTCCTCCAAAATATTCAAGGCCGTGCGCGTTTTTCCTGTCCCTGTTGCCATTTCCAGAAGGCCGCAGCGATGCTGCAAGAAAGTTTGAACTGCCTGTGTTTGATGTCCCCAAATATCGCTTCCTTTTGAGGAGTTTACTTGGTAATTTGTCTTGTCTTCAGAGGCAGAAAATTTAGGTTTGTATGGCAATCCGGGTTCTAGTGCAGGAGGTCGATCGGGCCGCAGCCGCAACAGCGCTTTTTTAGCCGCTTCGGGAAACTCCATTACCTCCACATTCGGCGTCTCGTTTTTCCACAATTTATGAAAGTTTTCGGCTTTTTTAAAAGCCCGTTCTCTAACTCCCGGATGCCAAGAACAAAACACATCAACGCATTCAAAATTATCAATTAAAGCAGTTGAACTTTCGTTGGCCGAACCCGTAAACGCAACTATATTGTTTTCGCGATCGGCAAATATCCCTAATTTTTCGTGATAAATTCCCTGGCGGCGAATCTCTTTAGTAACAGCTAGTTTTATTTCGAGGATGTTTTGGCTCAATAACCAAGCCAAACAAGCCCAGCGATCGCGCACAATTCCCTCAAATTCTTGATCTAATTCTCGCAGAACAGCACTGACAATAACTTCTTCTTTTTGTCGCATTCCTTGCTCGATCGCATCTGCATCCGCTGCCGACAAATAAGGAGAAGCTATTAACTGCATCTTGCCGCCAACTCGAATCAATGCTGTCAGTCCTCTCGCGGCGGCGACCATCGAAGTGCTGGAAAAAAAACCTACAGCTCGCTTGTAGACTGTAGCATTTTCTAAACAGGGAATGTAAAATTCTTGGATTAGATCGCAGCGATCGCTCCGGTACTCATCTTGAATCGCTAAATCTTTCAAGCTCAACGCCGCACCCCCCAACTCCCCGCTAATTTTTATAGTATAGACCAATTCTCGCGATCGGGCTTACTTCAACAAAACCAATTCCGCTCCCACGGGCAAATGATCGGACTCAGTGGCATCCAAAACCGAACTAGATTTAGCGCCCCAATGTTTTGAATACCAAATATAATCAATCCGGCAAAGTGGATAAGTTAATTTCAAGTTAAACCTTTTCGCAAAGAAGCCGTGAGGCCAGGTAAAACCAAATCCAAATCCAGATTTTAGGAAAGCATCTTGCAAAACTTTCTGCACCCTGTAATAGTCTTGAGACTCGTCTGTCATGTTAAAATCGCCCGCGACAATTACTGGCAAATTTTCTTGCTGAATTCGCTCTACTAAATCTTGAATTTCGGGTAAACGTTGTTTGTATTTGTAAACAGGGATTTTGATAAAAGACAAGATTTTATAAAGTTTAACCCACGGCCCTGTTGCTTGCATATTATAAACGACTATTTCTTGTCCCGCAAATTTTATAATTGCTCGCTGCTGAGTTTCTGGATGATTGGCTAAATGTAATACTTCACTAGATAAAACTGGATATTTACTCATAATGCCTACAGGGGGAGTATCAATTTGATAGGGATAGTCTGATTTTAATAAATCAAAAACTCTTTTTTTATGTTTCTGAACTGTTTCTTGTAAAAATACAATATCTGCTTGTTCATGGTTTATCAGTTTAACTAAAGTTGGCGATTTGGTTGTATACCAACCAACGTTATGGGATAATATTTTGAGGCTGGGTTGCGATGCTGTGATGCTTATTGATTGGGGAGAAAAGTATTTGACGTGCAGCCAACTCAATAGCAAAATACAAGCCATTGATGAAATAATAGAGAACCAGCGGTTTTTGAGAATTGAAAATGCTAGTAGGGGCAAAAATAGAATAGGCAAGAAAATTAAGGGAGTGAAAGTTCCAATAAAAGCAACAACCCACAGCCGATCCCAAAATATCAGTCGCAGAATCAAATAGCAGAGAAGAAATGCTGAGTAGCTGTAAGCGAAAATTTTTGCAGATTGCTTGAAGAATCGGTTGATGATATTTTCTGGTATGTGCTGCATTGAGAATTTATTAGAATAAGAACTTGCTTAAATCGAATTCTTCATTTGACCGATGTTGGTTGTCTTTTTCAGAGATTAAAAACAACAAAAGGCGATCGGTATAATCCGCCGCACCTCGAAATTCTTCTCGCAAAATTTCCAGCCCGCCATTAGCATATTCTTCAAAAATTTGCAAGCGCTGTGCTTCCAATTCTGCATCGAGATGGGAGAGAATTTGAGGATTTTTAGTTTCGGCGATCGCAATTAGCTTGATCGCCATATCGTAACCCCTCGATACAAAAACATCAACATCGATCGCACCGGGTTCTCGTTTAGAAATTTCCCCCAAAGGCGATCGTTTTTTCCGCTGATTTCCCAAGGATGCGGCAAAGACGATGACATCGGCGTAAGTCTGAAAAGGCCCGGAGTTGTTATCCAATACAGTTAAGGATTTAACTAAATCGGCTTTGTCTTTAGCAATTCTAATTCTGTTAGCAGCCATTGCAATTAATATTTATTTTTTAACGGGAGAGAGCAACCGCAGATGTTAGGTAGATAAACACAGATTAACGCAGATAATGTTCATAATGTCCGCAACAGCATAATTTTTTGTGCAAAACCTCCTCTGGCTTCCCGGCGCTTGATTTTTTCGGCTAAAAGTCGATCGCCCGAAATGCCAAAACTGATCATCACCGCATCCATCACCTCAGACAAATCCGCCAATTCAGCCACCAAATCTGCCTCATCAGCCGCCGCCGCTTCCCCCGCTTCCTCCATCAATTTTTGCCGCAAAGCTTGACGGTATTCTGCCTCAGACAAAATGACAAACTCGCAATCATTGCCGCTTTCGCGAATAATTTCAGGAATGCGATCGCGCACCAACTTATGATACTCTTTTTTCACATCAAACTCCATTCAACCTTGAGTAAAAGTTTGAATCAACCAGCGATTAATTTCCCCATCATCTTGAGTTTGACTTCGGTTCAAAGCTTCCTCAACTAATCCTATTTCCAGCCCCGGTAAAACCAGTGAATTTTGAATTGTCCCACTCCCTCCCGCAGTAATAGCAAAGGCAAATACAGCATTCGTATTTGCATTAGCTGCCCAATATTCTTGAACCTCAGAATGTTCGTAAATTAAACGCTTTACTCCCAAATCATCGGCACTAGAAGATGCTCCTATTTCCACCACTAAAGCTGGAGGTGCAAACACATTCAAATTAATGGGCGTATTGGTGCGAGGAGGTAATTCAAAATCTGCACCTATATAATAAGACAAATCAGGTTGAAATTCCCGAATACCTGTTTTGCGAAAACTGGCATTAATTAACTCCACTATTCTGATATTTCTAAAAGCAGTATAAAAATTGACAACTCTCGAAACTACTGAATTTTGACGCCCGTGCAGTAGCCCTACTGGTGACATTTCTACCCTCATCTGTTCTTGATAGTAATAAAACTTGCCCTTTTCCCATGATGAATCCTCAGCAAAATTCAGATACTCTTCCCATGTCGCCTGCACCCAAACATCCGTTTCCAAAACCTGCGTAATTGCCGAATTAGAAGTCATAATCCACCTCTACAATTTCTGTATATTCAAATTCATTGGGACTGCGCCTAACTAAAGGATAGCGCGTCCCGCCCAGTTCGATCGCATCTTCTTCGCAATCAGCTTTAGGAGAATTGTATACCAGCACGTACTCCCTGCCCGTGCAGCTTTCCATCTCTCTAGCAACTTCTCCCCGCCACTGAGTCTTAGTTACCAAAACTACCAATTGATTCGCCAACTTCGGCAGTTTATTCGCGATTTGTTTACGATAAATCTCGTCCAAACTGCCAAAGGGAGAATCCATCACGATCGGAAACGTACTGCTATCCGGGCCCATCAAAGTATTCTTTTGACTCCACTCCCGCACCCCGTCAATAATTCCGCCGATAAACGACAAACTGAGGATTTGATTTTCCCCGGTAGAAGCGGCAACCAAAGCTGATTTTCCCGAGGTATTTTCTACTAGCGTCAGTTCGTATTTATCGCTCAGCATGGGAATGTAAGGAGTAAAAGAAATTTGACTAAAAATATCTTGCACTCGCTTTTCTAACTGAGAACAAAACTGTTTTTCTAAGCGCGATCGCACTTCAATTAGGCGATCGATCGCATCCTGAGTCGCAGCAATCCGAGTTTGGGCTAATACTTGCTTTTGCTCGTTCAGTTGCTGCTTGTCGATTTGCTTTTCCAAAGCAGCAATCCCGGCATTCAAACTCTCAATCTGCTGCTGGTTAGAGCCAGTTTCCCGGTGCAAATCGCCAATTTTCGCCTCAATTTCATCCAAGCGCTGTTGCAAGCGGCTGACATCGCCGTCAGGAAAATTTTTCAGCTTACTGTGAATATCGTCTAACTGATTTTCCACCCGCGAAAGTTCGGATCTACCGCGACTAATATTCGCTTGCTGGCGGTCAATTTCCTCCCAAAAATCAGCTACTTGTTTATCAATTTCATTGACGCGATCGCTAAGTCGAATAGTAGTTTCTTCCACATCGCCAACACCAGCTTTATCCATCCAACCGCCAACATTTTCGCAAGCAACAGAACCGGGGGTTAATTCCGCACCGCAGATGCAGCGCTGCTGCACTAATAACTGTTCCAAAAACGGCCGCCCAATTCCCGAAATTAAATCTCCTTTTTCCCGCAAATTCCCTAAAATTGAGTTAAATTCAGCCGCAGCATCCGATAGAAAAACCGCGTAACCGCGCCCAGAAATTGTTCGTTTTATTGCAGATGAAGCCTGAACAATTTGTTCGCGAGACAAACTCCGCTGATTTTCCAATTCCTCTCGCAATTTTTGCCACTCAGCAGCACCGCTGCGTTCCAGCAAATCTCCGTTAACTACTTTTTTTAATTCACCTTGATTGGTCAATTCTCGCTCAATTTCTACTTTTCTTTGTGAAAGTTGCTCTACCTCTTTCTGAAAAGTTTGTTTCTCTTTTAAAAGTTTCTTGATTTCGGAACCGCCAATCATTCTTAAATCTGTTTCAAGAGACTTTTTGGCATCTCCCAAATGTCGGATCGAGCGATTCAGCACCTCTACTCCCAGCAATTCCTTAGTAGCTTCTGCAATTTCTGCTTTCTTGTCGTGGCGGACAATTTGCTCGATTCGCTCCCCGTCAAAAAAGAAATATTGATGCAAACTTTCGGGCAAAATTCGTCCGATAATATCATCGGGATGCTGCGCCGTCGGTATCCAGCGGCCGTCATCTTTAGCTACTTGTAGGAACAATTCGCCTTTGATGTGTTCTACAGTATTTTCACTTTTGTAAGCACGACAAACACGCCTTGCTTGGTAGCGCTTGCTGTCGTGTTCAAACACAATTTCTGCCCAACAACCTACCGCTTTCCCCATTTCAGCTTCAGCAATAGCGCGCTTGTTTACTAATTGTTCTTCCGCCGCAAAAGCCGCACTATATTTTTCGTACAGCACCCAAGTAAAGGCATTCATTAAGGCAGTTTTTCCCGAACCGTTATTGCCGTGAATTACTGTGATATTTTGCGCGCCCCAAGCCAGCTTAATTTCTGGACTTTTGCCGAAAAACTGCCGAAAATTGCACAGAGTAATTGAAATTAACTTCATACAATTGCTTCCTTAATAATTTTTAAAATGTCATCGCTGATATAGCGGGGAGATTTCATATAGAGTTTATCTTTTTCAAGTTCCAATACCCGCTCAATAATTTGTCGGACTTCCGGCGGCGCGCTAGTAATCGGTTCTTGTACGTCGCTCAAGTCTTTGCCAGTGTGATAGGAAGAACGCTTTTCTGCTAAAATGCTTATCGGTACCTGTGCGATCGCACTATCTTCATACTTAAATGCCACAACCAGATTTTCGGTCAGATTTTCACTCATATTTTTTTGAGAAATATTAAAAACTACAGGGCTGGCGCTCATCGGTGAGAAACCGGGTTTATACGAGTTTTGCTCTCCCGTCACGATAAACCTACAAAGAAATCGGTTTCTACAAATTTTGCAAGTAGAAACCAGAGATTTAGGAAAAAACCGGGTTTCTTAAGCCTGCGCGAGTCCGCGAACTAAACTAGCAACTAAAATACCGCTCGAATAATTCTATCTTTTTAACATAAACCGAACCCGAATAAATGTCAAATATCTAACAGCCCGTAACGCCTTTGAATTTGGAGCAATTTCACCCTAGCTTCCCCAGCATTGTCAGCTAAATCAGCAAATTCCAAGAACCGCTTTAACTCTTTTCGCAGTAGATTGCGCTCGACTTCTAAAGTTTCTCTACCCAAATCTGGAGGCAAAACAATCATGTCAAATAAAGTTGCCCTTTCCTTCCCCGGATGCGGCCGCAAAATCCGTCCCCGGCGCTGAATAAACTGGCGCGGATTGCTGCTGCTGGCTAAAATTACAGCATTACGAATTGCCGGAATATCCACTCCTTCATCCAAACAGCGAATTGCGACTAAACCTTGCAATTCTCCACTCTCAAATTGCTGGCGCAATCGTTCTCTTTCTGCTAAAGGAGTCCCCGCTGTATAGATGTTAACTCGATAGCCTAATTCTGAACCCAATAACTTCGCGGTTTCTGTTAGTTGGTGGTTGTTATTTCGGCGCGCGCTTCCTTCGATCGCACCGTCGCCGCAGTAAAATAAAGTGTGGGCTGTGTCGAGACGGCGGATCATTAATTCTCGCAGCGCTGTTAATTTATTAGCCGCCGCCCCAATTAACCGAGCTCGCTGCATTAATAAAGGCGTTAAAGCATCATTATTTTCAACTTTTTCATCGCCCCAAAGGGCCCAGCCAATCTTTTGAGTTAAGCGGGAATATTTGCGGGTTTCAGCTTCGGTCAATTCTACTAAAATCGGATAATATAAATAATGTACTAATGCTTTTTGGCGGATGGCATCGGCCAAGGTGAGTTCCGGCTGCAAAACCGGGCCGAAATAATCTAAAATAGCTTCAGTTCCTTGTTCGTCAAAATGTCTTTCTGGGGTAGCGGAAAGGGCGAGACGGAGTCCAATATTGCGCGGCAAACTTTGTTCCAAACGGGGCGCACCTAAGTTGTGAACTTCGTCTCCAATAATTAGGGTTTTTTGTGGGAAATAGCGGATTTGCGATTGCAAGCTATCCGACATTAATGTGGCGTTAGTGGTGATGATTGTGAGAAATAGCTGCTCGCGAGATCGCACTTCATACAAACCAGCAGCCAGCTTATTTTGCCAACTGCGAGCGCTATCAAAAGCTAAAATAGGTTTTAAACTAAATTTTTCTGCTTCGCGCGCCCACTGATTCACGAGATGGCAGTACGGGCAAATTACGAGCAATACTTCGAGGTTAATTTTTTGGTATAATTCAGTGGCGATCGCCAGCGCAGTAATCGTCTTCCCGCTACCCGTAGCCATCTTCAGCGTACCGCGTCCCTGATTCGCAAACCAATTATCAACTGCCGCCTGCTGATACTGTCGCAATTGCAGCGATGGCGGCATTTTCGGAAACCCAAATTGCGAATGATTGGCCGCCATCGCGATTCACCTTTAAAAGCCGTTAGATGCAAAATTCCCTGACTAAACTGTAACTCATTTCTAATTAAAACTTAACAGCCCAAACAAATCATCCGCCGACAGTTGCAAATCCGACAGCACATCGAGTACAGGTAAAATATCCTGATTCTCCTTCCCCTCTGGTTGCTGCTGCGGCTTAAAAACAAGAATTAATTTTTCTTCCGGGTCAATCAACCAACCTAACTTAGCACCGTGATTTAAGCAAAACAAGATATTATTGATTACCCGAGTTGGATTTTGAGCAGGCGATAAAATCTCAATTGTCCAATCCGGGACAATTTTAAACCTGTTTTCTACTTCTCCATTAGCATTGAGAGGAATGCGCGACCACTCAAACACTGCTATATCTGGAACAATAGAACTTCCTCCAAAAGTGCAGCGCAATTCTGGGAACGCATAAGCTAACTTCTGCGGTTTACCAACTCGATTAATCACAGATGGAAACTCGAATTGTAACGTGCTTTGTTTTCCTTGCGGCATAGCTTTTTGATCAATTTGACCGTCAACATACTCGCTAGCAGGCTTAGTTTCTGGAAGCAGCAAAAACTCTTCCAGAGAAATCTTTGACTGAGACTGAATTAAAGTTACCATAAGCCATTAAACCCTCAAAAACCATTAAAAATTCACATCGCTATCAGCTTCCCAATCCTGACAACCCTCGGATTCCACACCAGTAGGGTGCATCGCACAAACCAACAAATTTCCCCCATAAACTTGACCGTGATAGTTGCGACAACCCTGACAAGCCGGCTGCTGTGTCGGCGAAGGTTCTACATAAGTCACCAGCGACAAATCTATGTCATCAAACTCCGGGTCAAACTCCCGGCAAATTTCAATTATCGGTTCTATAAATTCATTGAAATAACCATCAAATTCATTGAAATAACCGTCAACTTCAGCAATCAGGTTATTTTGTACTTGTTCTGTGAACTCTTCCGAAATTTTTGCCAAAACGTCCAGCATTTCGCCAAATTCATCGCTAACGTCGTTAAAAAAATGCTCTACGTCAGACACAGCATTTTCCATTACTTCAAAAAAACCTTTAGACCAATCTTCCATTGATTTTCCAGCTTACTATTGCAAAATATTTAACAGATAAGTGCAGGCAGCCTCATGCGAAGCAATTGCACCTACTTTCAATTCTATAGTCCAGGAAGCAGTGGTAACTCAAAACCGGGTTTTTCAACAAAAATATTTACGGCGCGCCCTCAATCTCGGTTCAAAAACCCGGTTTATTGGTTGGTAGCGCATCCAGGACTATTCTATTACCTAATGCCCGATATTCATCCACCTCTGAATTTGACAGGAGACATATTCAAAAAGGGAACTCAAGAGTATTATCTTGAGTTCCCTTGATGCTTTGCTTTGCGAACTTTTTTCAGCTTAATCCTGCTTTAGCTTTCGCAATTCATCTTGTAAATTCTGTACTTGTTCGCGGAGTTTGTCTACGCCGCCAGTTTCTTTAGCATCTTTTGGCGAAACATCTTCTGTCTCAGAAACAATTTCAATCCGGCGAGGTTCAGCGGGTTTATCGTTTCCAGCGGATTGTACGGGAGGCTGCTGCTGAGCTTGTTGTACCATATCGTCAACAAAGCGGCGTGCTTCTTCCGTTGACATTTCGCCCCGCTTGACTAATTCATCTGCCAGCTTTTGGGCTTCAGTGCGTAATTCAGTTAACTTGCTGCCTGCTTTTTCACCAGCGTAGGAAGCTAGCCCGACACCAAGATAAACTGCTTTCTGTAAAATATCTCCGAAACCAGGCATAGGAGCTATACCTCATAAAACTGGGTGAACCGGAGACCACGCCTATTACAAGCATCCCGTGTTGCTGCTACCTTCCGGTCCTGACAAGATTTGGGCGTTGGAATCGCGTGGATCCAGTTCATATGTGAGTATAACACAGTTATTTATTCTTCAACCACACACCAGTGATAAATTTCATAAATAACGCAACCGTTCTTCACCAGCGGGTCTTCAGCGACGATCGCCTTTGCCTCATCCATCGAACCCGCCTCAAACATCAACATACCGCCCCCCCGCCTCGCCCAGTAGCCACTTTTGGCTCGGTGTCCTTTAGAAATCAACTCTCGGACATAAGCTCTGTGAGCGGGCACGTACTGGTCAAATACG
>NZ_JADEWV010000442.1 GCF_015207455.1 Microcoleus sp. LEGE 07076 | reverse complement strand
CCTGCATTCGCGGCTTGCGAGTCACTGTTGGTACGATAGTCGGACTGATGGCATCTGGACACTCACCGTCAGGCATTTTGCAAGCCTATCCCTACCTGGAAGAAGCAGATATATATGAAGCGCTTGCCTATGCAGCGTGGCGAGTTGAAGAAGTGGAAATTCCTCTTAAAATAGCGTGAAAATTTTGATTGACATGAACCTGTCACCTGAATGGACTCTCGTATTTGGTAAATACGGAATAGAGTCTCTTCATTGGTCTACAGTTGGCGATCCTCGTGCCACAGACCGCGTTATTATGAACTGGGCGCGGGTGAATAGCTATGTAGTTTTTACTCACGACTTAGATTTTGGTGCGCTGCTGGCAGCTACCCAAGCTGATGCTCCTACTGTAATTCAAGTGCGTATTCAAGATGTACTGCCTGCCAATATAGAGAGTTTAATTGTGGAAGTGTTGCATCAATTTGAGTCACAAATTGAGTTGGGGGCATTAATTTCAGTAGATGAAACGCGCTCTCGGGTTAGAATTCTACCTATTACACCGCGATAACTGCCAAACCAGAGATTTTAGTGCGCGATCGCACTTTGTCACTTTTCTTAAAAAACATTTTTCTCGACTTCGTAGAATTGCCCAATGCTGAGAGCCGTTAGGCAACCTTCATAAAGCTGCCCCCTCCATTTAGAGGGGGTAATTTTTACTGAACGAAATCGCTCACAGGAATGAAGTTGCAGGAACTAGATGCGATTTAAATTGGAATTGTTGACCACATGAACTGATAAAAACCATGCAGAATTCATCGATTGAACCTAATTCCGGCTATAACAACTCCGGTTACGAATCGGCACCCGATTTGACAGTCGGTTACTCGTCATCTAAAGAAGTTCGTCAAGGTAATTTTGACAACGCTTACCAAGAAAATGTCTATGACTTGTCAAACTTAGCAGATACTCCTTGGACAGATTCAGCAGTCCGCCCGAATCCACAGCTTGAGCTGGAGCTTGATTAAAGAAAAAAGCGAAGATGGAGAAATGCAGTCCAGGACGCATTATCAACCTAAAAAAAACAGTTTCTCGTTCTCATGTTCAACCTAAAATGACGGAATTACATAGAAAGACCGGGTTTTTGGGTAATTCCTAAAATGGAGATGGAGAGAGGTAGAGGAAAAGGGCGAGAGGGGGAGAGGGAGATTTAGCTGATGGGTAATTTCTGCAATACTGCTCTATTTTTCGTAATGTTTTAAAAACCGTTTAAAGTTTTTTCAAATTAGAAAGAATAGAGCAGTTTTTTTGCCTAATTTTAGTTAACATCCATAGGATTCCCATGAACAGTCCAAAGCAGTTAAAAAAATTAAGCCAGGTAGGATCTGCTTTAATAGCTGCCAATACACTCTGCCTAATTTTTGTTTTCATCTGCATTACTTTCTTAAGCTTTCCATCAATTGCTAGCGCTAGTTCCTTACCTACTAAAATTTGGGAAAAAGAACAATCTAGAGTTTTGCTGCCAGATTGGAACCAGATTACCTTTAGTTCCCTGCCTGCGGTTGCTAGTTCTGGAAGTTCTGGCGGTCGAAGCTGGCAAGCCGGCACTTCTGTTGACAACATCTTGAAGCTGGGGGACATTAACGATGTAAAACCTGAAATTCTGTCTTTGCAAGCAATTGAACAATTGGCACTAGGGGATATCAATTTAGA
>NZ_JADEWV010000011.1 GCF_015207455.1 Microcoleus sp. LEGE 07076 | reverse complement strand
CTGGAGGTGCTGCGATGAAGGCGATGATGTAGCAGATTGTGGCACTCAGTAGTGTGGGAATCATCAGGACTCCGAACCAGCCTACATAGAGGCGGTTGTCTGTGCTGGTGACCCAGTTACAAAACTGGTCCCACAGGTTGGCGCTTTCGCGCTGCTGTAATGTGGTTGTCATTTGTTTATGATTGCGTTATTTGGTTGTCAATGTTCGGATGATGTCTCTATTATTAACGGTATCGTTAATGTTTGTAAAGGGGTTTGACGACAGTTAAACTGATGGGGGTAATAAGCTGGGCTTATGTAGAGGATTGTTTGCTGTTTGTTATGCTGGCGCCAACTCCAAGCGATATCGGTACAAAGCGACAGGATGCCCCTTAGCAGCAAAATAATCCGGGTCTTGTGGCGATAAATAAATCGCTGTCACCTGATCGGCTGCAATTTTTCTAGTTGCAGAATCGCTATTGTCGTCGCCCGCGACAAGTCGATAAGCCGTAGTTGTTTCGACTTCATTTAAATAAATATCCGACTCTCCCCGAAACACCTGCTGAGAAATCTCTGTAGACACAAATCGATCGAGATTTGGTGTCTCAGTTCGCCGGCCTGTCACAATTGAAATGAGCTGCTTTTCCCCTTTCAAAAGAGTAATTTGGCGGTTGGGATTGGTCGGATCGACTTTCACAGAAAGTACAGCGCGATCGCCCAAATAAGCCTTAGCGATATTGAAACCATTGAAAGTGCGATCGGCTACAATCTTCCTAGCTAGATTTAGTTGATAATGAGAAACAAGATTTCTATTTTTTTCGGGTTGAAAGCGCACTTTAAATAATATCGGCTGCTGCAAATATTGGCGGTTTTGTTCAAACCCGGGCGTGACAATATTTGGGGCTAAAGGAGTGGCTAAATCCACCAAAGTGCTAGCAACGTTCCAATCGCCCGCCATCCAATCGGGATACACCAAATCTCCCTTGGCTACTGGGATAGGAGGTTTGCTATTCCAATTGGGAAAAGTGGAAATGCGATCGCCCAAAACCCCTGCTTTGGCACTACCGCACCACAGTAGCACGATCAAAACCAGACAAAAACCCCAAATTATTTTCATACTAAATAAAATTTCAACAGCTAACTTTCTCTTTCTCTGATTTCTCGAAAATTGGTTGTAGTGCAATACGTTTGAGTTAAGACTCAATAAGGTTCTGTTAAAGTCCAAAAATTCGCATCATCAATCAAGCTGTCAACCTTAACTGAACCCTATTGCCATAAGCTGATTGACAAATGCTTTTCTAGCTTAACTTGTCACAAATGGCGGGGAGCTTGGAACGAAACCCAACTTGGAGTCCCCAGAAAGATGGGTTTCTCTAGAGAAACCCAACCTACGAATGATTAGACATTTTGCAAAAAGATATTTTATTTGAGTTCGCCTGCATTTACGATCTGCGGTGAAAAACACAAAATACAGAAGTTTTGCAAAAAGTCTAACTACCAATCTTATTTGGTTTTGTCTAAAGTCCGCGACTCTAACCAAATAGGAATTACAATCCAAGCAACTGCCAAAAGCAAAGCAAATACAGCGAATTTAGCCGCCCAAGCTACCAACTTCTCCAAAGACACAACCTGTCCTAAGAAGTATGACAAACTTACCATTACCGATGCCCAGCTTGCTGCACCCAGAATGTTGAACAGCGAAAATTTCCAAAAAGGCATTTCGGCAATTCCGGCTAGCGGGCTGGCAAAAATTCGCAGCACTGCGATGAATCGGCCCAAAAATACAGCTTTAGCTGCATTTTTGCTAAACTGTTCTTTTAAATCAAACAGTTGTTCTTCCCGAAACCGGAAAAATTTTCCCAGCTTTAGTAGCAGGGGCCAGCCGCCGTATCTGCCGATCGCATAACCGAAATTTCCTCCCAAAGTCGCACCCGCGATCGCGCTACCGAGTACGTACCAGTAATTCAGTTCCCCGCTGCCGGCTAAAAACCCGCCAACAATCGTAATAGTCTCACCAGGGAGAGGAACTCCCAGATTTTCCAGCAAAATTCCCAGAAATACTGCCCAGTAACCGTAATTGCGGGCAAATTCCTGAATAGTCTCTAGCGATAAAAACTCAAAAGACATTCGATACTGCCTTCGTAAACTTTTGCAAAGCTCTATACATTTATATATTGGCTTGATTCAACCAATAGTGCAATCCTTCGGTGTGATGAAGAACACACAAAGCTCGCGATCGCCCACCAAACAAAAAACCAGCTTTCAGGGGATTATAGATTAATCAGGAATTGTTGCGGTTGCCTCCGGCCTATAGCCAGCCCGTTTTTCTACTTAAATTTATCACAGTTAAATTTATCACAGTCGGGCGATCGCCCCATCCTCAAACCTTAGCTAAAATCCCCCGAGTCTCTCCACCGAATCGGCAACCGAACTCACTTATTCATACTTGACAATCGTTAGGATAACTGCTATGCAAGTTTCCAATTTCAACCAACACATCGTCCTCCAACCTCAAAACTGCCTCGACTCGCAAGCTGGCATCCTCCTGCAACAACAGCTAACAGAGATTTTGCCCGAGGGGCACAAACTCTGGGTAATAGACATGGCCTTGGTAGATTTTATCGACAGTTCTGGCATTTGTGCCCTAGTCGGCGGGCTCAACGCCGCCCGCCACCGGGGATGCCGCCTCGTGATTTGCAACCTTTCAGCCACTGTCAAGCTAATATTTGAAATTACTCAACTCGACCAACTATTTGAAATTTTTGACAGTTTCGAGCAAATTGTCTCAACAGAAACTCCCGCTTTAGTTGCTAGATAAAAATTAGATCATTTCCGATTAATTGCCGATAATTAGGGTTGTAATCTGTCGCGGCATACAGCATATTCCATGTATAAAACCCATTTGATATCTATTCTGCGTAAATCTCAGAAACCGGGTTTTTCTCTATATTTCTCCTCACCCAACCAAAAAATCCAAGAATACCCGATTTCTCGCCCCTTGCGTAAATCTCAGAAACCAGTTTCTCTCTATATTTCTCGTCACCCAACCCAAAAACTCAAAGATGTCAAATGGGTTCTATATGTACACACAATCGCGGGCGATAGCCGTGTAAGGTGCGCGCCGTCAAGCTTCGCCGAGTTCTATCCAAAATATAGCAGCTCCGCACCCGGAGGATTAACGTCACACAACTGGCGCCGATACTATACTTCATAAACCTGGAATATGCTGTATAATTTACGTCCAGAACAGCTTATAAGTCAACACCCGAACTTGAGATAATTTGTAAATCGTAAATAGGCGTATTTGTCAAGCAATACCAGTGACAGACAAATAAATCCGGCACTTGAACCCCGACAGAAGCGATCGCAGGTGCAGCCGGAAAAGGCCAAAGTCGATCGAAAAAAATTCTCTCCCCTAGGAAACCGAACTGCATCAAATAAGTCGCCGGCGGCGCATTTAAAAGATTCAACAAGCCGAAAGCCAACTCGTATAACTGCTGTCGCCAAACATCGGACAAATGCAGCGGTTGACGGTAACTCAACTCGCCCGACAATTTGTCAGGTGCCGCACCGATCGCCTCAGCATACAGCGGCCCCTTTGCTGTGTACACCACAGGCAGCCAAAAACTGCCCTCCCCGACGGGTACTTGCAGTGTCTCGGCGACTCGATCGCGCGCTGCCGAAACATTGCGACAAAATCGAAACACATCTTGACCTGGAAAAACCAGATCGGGGGGCAGATCCAGCGTCAAAGGACAAATTATCGCTCCACCCGGAGCGATCGCCCCTGAATTGAGTTGAGAAACTCCACAGATATTGACTTCAGTTAAAGGATGAGATTGAGCGATCGCCGCCTCGATACTTGCTGCCCCTTGCGCGTCACCGGCCACAATCAAAACCTTAGACATTACCAAGGCTCGGCATTTGAATTCCGCGATCGTCATCAGGATCGACACTCGGCAGATCCAGGCCCTTAGCCTTGCGATTTCGCACCGCCAGACGGTAAGTCACGCTTTGTAACTCTGTGTGCAACTGGCGGTTTTCCTTTTGCAACTGATCCAACTTTTCCTTAATCGGCTCGATCCGCTCAGCAAACTTCTGGCGGTAAACCCCAGGCAATTCCTGAACCACTTGTTCGAGCATCCGAGAGCGATCGGTCAATTCTTGCACTGACTGCCGCAGTTGGTACACCTCTGTATCCCGCTCGGTAATTTGTTCTTGATAGAAACCCACCTGTTCTTCAACAGCTTGCAGTTGTTCGCGCATTGCCTGCATTTGAGCTTGGTGGCGATCGGAAACTTCCGGTGCCGGCACAAAACTCGAATTTCCTTTCACCAGTCTGAACAGTTCTTGAGACAACTGCTGCACCAATTGGTCGCGCATTTGCAGTTCTTCGGTGAGACGAGATACCTCTGATTGCAATTCTTTCGAGCTTACAAGTTTAGTTTGATTCACGATGACTCTCAGCTTTTGCTATATAAATTGTGTTTCTCTTTAAAAATATCTTTCCCTTACCGCAGAGGCAAGAGTCACTTGAAAAGTTTTGCACCCGTTGATTCCGAGCGAGCGATCGGTCTAACGGTGAAGGTTCGAGCCAATTTTAACTCACTCCGGCGACACCAAGGCCACCACCTTAGCTTCTTGCCACAAAGTGACCCAAAATCCTCGGTTTTTTTGTCATCAAACGCGGTTTGTACGATTTTTATGAGTATTGTCGCAGATATCTTGTCTAACCGATCGCCGCCGAGAGCACTTTTCCAGCTTCGTCCAAGCTAGTGCCAAAACAGATAATTCCGTCCTCGTGACCGGCCATCGCCAGAATTTTGCGCTCTGCCAAATTCTCCTCATCAAAAAGTCTAAACATTTCTAAGGCCATTTGAGGAGTGCCGTAAGGTATTTCTTTTCTAGTAGTAGGAATCTCAAACAGCAGTTTGTGCCAGAGTTGAGGGTTGTGGACGTGAATTATCCCCCCCACATCGTCTCTGTGAAGATACAGTGCTGCGTGAGTCAGGGACTCCGACGAAGCTGGTACGGGGCCCCGGCAGCCGAGGAAATTTTGTTCTAAGTTAAATTCGGTGACAGTACAGTAGGATTCTGGTCCGATATCTGGCAAGTGTGCCGTCTGGGTACCGGAAATCACGAACTGGCAAGAATTGCCAATCCTGACGCTGACGTTCCCAAACCCTATGCCATTTTCGTAGACGGCAATTAGTCCCCAAGAGTGTAGCCTTTCGCGCCACTCCATCAAATCTGCTATGTCGCCTGCTGCTACAGGGTCTGCCTCTTTCCAGTCACAGCGGTACTTAACGACTCCTTCATCCATTTATTTTTCTGCAAGTTGCGCGCACGACGACAGACAAGGCAGCGTCAAAGACTTCACCGAAGTTGTCAAACTGCTTTTTTGTCGGCTGCATATAGTTTACATTCCAGTGTCGCCGTAATTGGCGATCGACATCAACAAAAAGTAAACTACGAAAGAAGAACCAATTATGCCAAATATCATGGGTGTAGCCTCAAATGGTGATTATTGCAAAAGTTAAATGTGAAAACGCAGGCTTTGTGGCTGGGAGTTTGATTCCCGGCTCTGGGCAGATCGAGTTTCTTCTGTGAAACTATGTAACATCAGGGAACAACTTATCGCTATAGGTTACAGCATTTATACTGAGCTGACATACTCCCTCAGAAATACTTAACGATAAACTAGCCTTTGATCCAGTAACTCGGTAACAAGCAACCGTATATTTACGTATTTTTTAATTATACAGATATGGCAGCGAGGGGAACACAAAAATCAAATATTTTTTAACAAATTACCCAAAAAGCCAGCCGATCGAGCTGTGAGTGCCCGATCGGCTGGCTGGTTACTGTGGGGCGATCGCGCCTGAAGCTTTTTAAATGTGGAAGTGATACAAGATACTGCCGTCGTCTTTAATTTCGCAATTGGCATTAAAAACTTCAGCTTGCTCGTTCAAAAAACGCTGGGCGACATCCGGCGACAGCCGCGTTTCCATCGCAAACCGCACCAAAGTGATTTCACCGTGACCTTCTTTGATCAGTCGGTACAAAGCACTTTGGAGCCTTTCGCTCTCTTCTCGCTCAAAAGCTGTTTTGTGCTGCCAATTTGCCAGCGAAGGAATCAAACCGCGGCTGACTAAAATCGCCAACAGCAGGCCAACTCCCAAAATCAGAGGCACTGTCGGATCGCTCGTGGGCGTCGCCACAATTTGTGGTGCCCCAGCAGCAGCCAAACTGCTCACCATTTCTTTTTCCGACGCTTGGGTATCCGCCATTGCTAGCTGAGTTTTGTTGTAAAAATCTTGTTGAAGCTTCATTTGCTGCAACAGGCGAGCGCGCTCTCTTTCGTATTGGTCGAGTTTTTGCTGAGCTTGTTTCAGGTCTTGAGTGACTTGTGCTAAGCGTTGGTTGAGCGACTGATTGACTGATTGCCACCGATATCTGTTAATCAGGCGGCTTTTTTCAACCATGCCTTTCATCAACATATCCGCCGTTTGCACTGCTTGTTCCCGATCGAGCGATCGATACCCAACAGCAATCTCTAGGGGTGCTTCCGGCTTAGAAATTTTGACGCTAGCATTTTGTCGAACTTGCTGCGGCGACAGCTTAACTGCATCTGCCACTGCTTTGACAACATTATCTGCCAGCAGAACATCTGGAGTCAGTTGTTCTCCCTGCTTGAGAATTGTCGCGCCCGTACTCGAAAATTTTACTGGCGGACTGTTAGAACCCAGAGTGCCTTGAGCCACGAATCCGGGTGGCGGAGCTAGGCGGTAGGCTAATGCCCCTGAAATACCCATAATTACAGCAAAACTGCCTAGGGCAATCCATCTGTAATGATTTGGTGAAGATCTAAAACGTAAATTTCCCATTTTGATAGTCAAGTCATAACATTCACTTTGCTGTTGCAGCTAGTCTCAAACCAAAGAGCGATGGTCTCTTTCTTTTGAGTGAAATTGACTGCCTAAAAATCACTCAGATTGTAGTGAAAAGCTTTCACATCTGCTTTTCATAGTTGCCAATATTCATGTTCCATAAAAAGCCTCGTACTTGTGTTTTTTCGTAACTATAACCTCAGCTTTTATGTTTAGGAATTACTCAAGAAATTGCAGGTCTGACAATGATTTAGCAACTCTGCTGTCACCTGGGGAGCCTCGTGGGAGAGTGAAATCTTGCGGAGCCTCGCCGTGTTTGTTGACACTTAAAACTTTCACTTTTTCGCCTGCTGCAATCCTCCAATTATTTTACTTCTTGCTGTGCGTTTTGCGGAAGCGATCGGGCAGGTGCGCTGTTGTTCGATCTTGCGATCGTCGCAGCTTGTCGCCAGTAAATTTTTACTTGGGTTTAGCGGTGACGTTAGTTGTACTGCACTTCGCCAAAGTCTGAAATGCTGTCAAACTCGATACTTTTTCTAACGGCACATTCCAACCCATCGCAGTTACACAGAGCCAAGCCATTAGGCCTGCAGACTCTAGCAGCTCAACTCCCGCTCGCGATTAACAAACTGCTAATTTTGTCTATCTTCTCAAATAAGAGCGGGTAAAACAATCAAAAAAACCTTAAATATTCTTCCTAAAAAGTTACTAGCCAAGGATTATACCACGCACTCAGAGTGTTTGCTAAAAATAAAAAACTTGTGGAGCAGGCCGCGAGACCTGCTCCACATCATAATGATGGTTGGATCGAGTTATGAGCGATCGACCCTACCGACGAAAGTTCAGAAGCCGATCGGCAAAATCAGACCCTCGCGGGCCATAACAGCCTTGGGAAAAGCGATTTGGACATCTTCGGCGATGCGATCAAGAAAATCGTCAGTGTGAGCCGGATCGTGGTGAAAAATCACCACCCGTTTCACCCTAGCCTCCTTAGCCATTCTCACCGCTTCCTGCCAAGTCGAGTGTCCCCAACCCACCTTCGGAGACTTGGGGTTGTGATATTCCTCGTCGGTGTACATCGCGTCGTAGATCAGCACGTCAGCGTCGAGGGCCAAATTATAGACATTTTCATCTAGCCGATCGGGAAAATGTTCCGTATCAGAACAGTAAACCACAGAACGTCCCTGCCAACTCACCCGATATCCCATAGCAGTATTCGGGTGATTGAGAGAACCAGTCCTAATCTCAATATCGTCCAGCATCATCGTCTGGTTGTGATTGAGTTCGTAGAAATTCAAATCCGCAGGCAAGCCCATCAGCGGCACCGGCGAATTCGAGTGCAGAACCCGTTCCACGAAGTGTCTTTTGAGACAATCTCCATCCGGCGGAATCGCCCCATAAATATCAAAGCTATTGCCGCGGATAAAAGCAGGGGCGAACAGCGGGAAACCTTGAATGTGATCCCAGTGATAGTGAGTAAAAAACATATAAGCTTGCACCGGCATTTCTTGCAGCAACTGGTCTCCCAGCATCCGCAAGCCTGTTCCGCCGTCAAAAATCAAGCGTTTTCCACCGACGCGCATTTCCAAACATGAAGTATTGCCGCCGTAGCGAACAGTTTCCTGTCCCGGTGTCGGAACACTTCCCCGCACGCCCCAGAACTCTACTACAAAATCATCTATACCTTTTATTGCTTCGGAGGGTTGAGGGCAATCAACGGGATTTGCCGCTACTGAGGACAAGCTGATTTCCATTTTAAAATTCAGACTTTAAGGTTCCACATTGTCCGTGATGGCGCAGTAAATGGTCGCACAAAACTAAAGCTACCATCGCTTCCACCATTGGCACAGCTCTTGGCAAAACGCAAGGGTCGTGCCGTCCTTTTGCCGCTAGCAGCGTTGCTTCACCCTCTCGGGTAACTGTGCGCTGCTGCTGGCGAATTGTCGCAGTTGGTTTGAATGCCGCCCGCAGAATGATATTTTCACCGTTAGCAATGCCACCCTGAATTCCGCCGGAGCGATTCGTTAATGTACGAATTGCACCCTTGTCATCAGTATAGTATTCATCATTATGTTCGCTGCCCTTAAGCAGAGTCCCGGCAAACCCCGAACCAATTTCAAAGCCTTTGCTGGCGGGTAAGGACATGATAGCTTTAGCCAAGTCGGCTTCGAGTTTGTCGAATACCGGCATTCCCAGGCCTTTGGGTACGTTGCGGGCTACGCATTCGACTACACCGCCGATCGAATCTCCACTGTCGCGCACTTTTTCAATTAGTTCAATCATTCTTTCGGCGCATTCGGCATCTGGACAGCGGACGATGTTGCTTTCTACTTGTTCTAAGGTAACAGTGTCCGGGTCGGCGACACATTCTAAGTCAGAAATGCGTTTGACGTAGCCGACTATTTCGACTCCTGCTGCTTGTTGGAGAATTTTTTTGGCGATCGCCCCTGCTGCTACTCTACCAATAGTTTCTCTCGCCGAACTTCGACCTCCGCCTTGCCAGTTACGAATTCCGTACTTAGCATCGTAGGTAGCGTCGGCGTGGGAAGGGCGGTAAGTTGTGGCCATTTCGCCATAATCTTGGGGGCGAGTGTCTTGATTGCGGACTAAAATTGCGATCGGAGTTCCCAGAGTTTTGCCTTCAAACACCCCCGACAGAATTTCGCAGGTATCTGCTTCTTTGCGGGGTGTAGTAATTTTGCTTTGGCCGGGGCGGCGGCGATCGAGTTCGGCTTGAATCAACGATGCGTCGATCGGCACCAGGGGCGGACAACCGTCTATTACGACTCCAACACCGCCGCCGTGAGATTCCCCAAATGTCGATATGCGAAATAAATGTCCAAATGTATTGCCCATGATGCTTTCGCCTGAAACCTGATATTTTTTACTTTAACTGGAAGATAGATTTTTCCAATCAATATAGATTTACTGTATTTTTGCAGAATATAGCATTGACTGTGGAGGCGAAAGGTCGATCGGGCACTGCAGAAGTTCGATCGCTTCGGAGAAGGGGAGACTGGGAGAGGGAGAGAGGGCGAAATTTGGGCTAACCTTGCTTCTTCCTTCTTCCTTCTTCCTTCTTCTTTAGTCTTCGTGTTCTTCAAAAGGATCTCTCAATTCCTTGGCGGGAGGGCCGAAAGCGGTGTAGATTGAGAAGCCGGTGATTGCCACCAGACACATACCCAGAGAAATGCCGAGAACTGCTGCTGGTTCCATATTGGGGAGCGATTATGAGTTATCCACTCTATAATATTACAAAAAATAACAATCCGTGTAAAAGTCTAGTGATTTTAGGTCGGCGTAGGGCATGGTCGCGCCCGAACCCGACAGGGAGAATCGGTTCAGGCGAGAGTCGGGGACTGCGGTAGAGTCGGGCAGTAGGGGAGTTAAAAAATTGCGATCGCAATTAGCGGTGGAAATATGTCAAACTTTTCTGTAGAGATTCATTGTAGGTGACTTATGGCACAGCGGACTTGGTTGGGAGATATACTCAAACCCCTTAACTCAGAATACGGCAAGGTAGCTCCTGGTTGGGGTACCACGCTGTTGATGAGCGTTTTC
The DNA here is from genome assembly GCF_015207455.1 of Microcoleus sp. LEGE 07076. Classification (GTDB taxonomy): domain Bacteria; phylum Cyanobacteriota; class Cyanobacteriia; order Cyanobacteriales; family Microcoleaceae; genus Microcoleus. The sequence goes on along the minus strand of NZ_JADEWV010000011.1, from coordinate 46,616 downwards.
ATCGGACTGTTTTTCGTGTTCTTGTTGATTATTTTGCAAATCTACAACTCTTCACTGATTCTGGAGAATGTGGATGTCGATTGGTCGAGTCTCGGCAGCTAAAAATTGAGCGCGAAACAGTAAGGCTAACAGTAAAAGCTGAGGGTAGAGGAGAAAGGGTAAAAGCTAAGTTTTACCGTTTTCCCTTGCCCTTTACCGTTAGTGGATCGTAATTAAATGCTAACTAATTAAACAAATTACCGGAGAAAAAACATGAATATTTTTGGCATAGGTTTGCCGGAAATGGCAGTAATTTTTACCATTGCCCTGTTGGTATTCGGCCCGAAAAAGTTACCAGAAATTGGTCGGAGTTTCGGTAAAGCACTTCGGGGATTTCAAGACGCTTCGCGGGATTTTGAGTCGGAGTTCAAGCGGGAAGCCAAGCAGTTAGAAGAAGCAGTCGCCAGCAAAAAGCCGGAACTAGAAAAACTCGCGGCGGCTAAGGAAGATAACGCAGACAGTTAAATGAATAACTCTCAGAAGTCGGAAACACCAGCGGAGTTAGTAATTCCCCAGCTAATTGTGGGTTTGGGGAATCCAGAACCAAAGTACGATCGCACCCGACACAACATCGGCTTTAATGCAGTGGATACCTTGGCTAAATCTTGGCAAATTTCGCTGTCGGAAAATCGCAAATTTCAAGGCATCTTTGGCGAGGTAAATCGGCCGCGGGGACAGAAAATCCGCTTGCTGAAACCGCTGACTTACATGAATCTGTCGGGCCAATCGATTCGGGCAGCGGCGGATTGGTACAAAATACCTCCCGAGTCCGTATTAGTAGTATACGATGATATGGATTTGCCGATCGGCAAACTCAGAATGCGGCTTGCCGGTTCAGCAGGCGGACACAACGGCATGAAATCAACAATTTCTCATTTAGGTACAGACAAATTTCCCCGATTGCGGATTGGCATCGGCAAACCTCAAAGCGATGCTGCTAAAAATGACAAAGATACGATTTCCTTCGTATTAGGAAAATTTTCCTCAGAGGAAAGTCAATTAGTAGAGAAAGTGCTTAAATTAGTTGTAGAAGCTGTGGAACTGAGCCTCGATCGGGGAATAGAAAAAGCCATGAGCCTTTACAACAATCGTACCATTGCAGAAACAAACGCGGAAACAAAAAGGTGAGTTCGAGACGTTTGCCCGAAACAACTGCATATGTCCGGGTTACTGGCCAATCTTGGCTAAAAGGCACGATTGAGGGTGAAGTGAGTGCCGGCAATTTTGAATGGCAGTTTCAGTGGCGTTTCACGGCAGAAAAAACACTGATACTTGAGCCTTCTCAAGGTAGGGCATTGATTCAGGAACCGCTGCACCGCTTTCTGGAGAAATGGGATTATCAGCTTGAACCGGGCGGCGATTATTCGTTTACAGTTCGGGCTCAGTTTTGAGTAAAATTAGTTGTAGGGTGTGGATCGATCGAAAATCCCCAAATTCGATCGACAATCGAGCGAGCGACGCACCTTTTGTGATAGTCAGTTATGATAGTCGTAGGGTGTGGATACCTCGAAAGTCCCCAAATTCGATCGACAATCAAGCGAGCGACGCACCTGACAATATTCAGTATTCGTAGGGTGTGGATACCTCGAAAATCCCCGACTTGTCTATCGACAATCTCATAGCGACGCACCTTAGATAATTTATGAAAACTATTGCTACGAAAAAATGTTAGGTTTGTTTGATTAACTATTTTGTCAGGTGCGTCGCTATGAAATTGTTGGTTTTTCTTGAGAAATTTTCTAGAGCGACACACCCTACGGCTACTAAGAAACCGGGTTTTTCCGAGATTTATGGTTGTCAGCAACTATTGTCGTAAAAAACCCGGTTTCTGGCCCCTGATGAAATGCGGGATAGTCAATTTGTTTGTGTTGATTCCAGCAATTCTTGAATTAAAGCAGGCGGGGTTGCTTCACGGTAAGCGCCGCAATAATACATCGTCAAAACTGCTTTGTAAGCCCAGTGATTTGATGGCACATCGCTAAAAGGATTTGGCAGAGTTTCCGCGCGATTCTGCACGCAAGCATTCAGAATTTGTTCTCGCGTTGGCTGCACTTGAACTAAAGAATTATTTTGCTTTATTTGTGCAGGATTTTGTGCTTGTGCGGGAGATGAACAACAGGCACTAACTAGCAGTATAAATGCGGCAACGATTCTGAGTTTAAGCATCTCATTACTTTTTGTGCGACAATATATCCTAACTTCCACTGCATTCCCTGAAAACTATGCTGGGTCGTACCCTCCGCAATCGCTATCAAATTATCAAAGACTTGGGAGAAGGCGGTTTTGGCGACACATACCTCGCCAAAGATTTAGACTTACCCGGACATCCCCACTGCGTTGTCAAACATTTTAAACCGAAAGACCCCAATCCCGCCATTTTACTAATTGCCAAAGGCTTATTCGACAAAGAAGCCCAAACGCTGTATAAATTGGGTAAGCTACACGACCAAATCCCCAGCCTTTCCGCCCACTTTGAGGAAAATGGCGAATTTTATTTGGTGCAAGATTTTATCGAAGGACATGACCTTACCAAAGAACTGATTCCAGGTAAAAAATCAAGCGAATCCCATACTATTAAATTATTGCACGATATCTTAGAAGTTTTAGCCATTGTTCATCAGCAAAATGTGATTCATCGCGACTTGAAACCTGCTAATTTAATGCGCCGCCAAGATGGTAAAATTATCTTAATTGATTTCGGGGCGGTCAAGGAAATTAGCACAATGGTTGTTAATGCTCAAGGACAAACTAGCTTCACCGTTGGTATTGGTACTTCGGGTTATATGCCCAGCGAACAAGCGAAGGGCAAACCTAAACTGTGTAGCGATATTTATGCAGTGGGGATGATTGGGATTCAAGCATTGACTGGTCAACCTCCTCATACCTTACCAGAAGATCCGCAGACAGGAGAAGTTATTTGGCGAAATCAAGCGCAAGTTAGCAATAATTTAGCAAATGTGTTAGATAAAATGGTGCGCGACCATTTCAGTCAGCGCTATCAAAATGCAGAGCAAGCATTGCCAGCAATTTTATCTTTGTCGCCGCCTCCGACACCGACACCAACACCACCGACACCAACACCAACACCACCGCCAACACCACCGCCACCAACACCGCCACCAACACGGCCACCAACACCGCCACCGCCACCAACACCAACTGTGTATCAAAGTTTGGGGAACAAATCGCCTCAACCTGTAAAAGTATTGTCAAATTCCCTAAAAACAGTTCAATTTGAAACGGTGACAGTGAATTCAAAGGGGCAAATCACCAAGCGCAGCCAAAGTCAAGCACAGGTTTTTACAGAAACTATCGCCAATGGCGTTACTTTAGAAATGGTTTCTATCCCCAAAGGCAGCTTCAAAATGGGTGCACCTGCAACGCAACGAGGAACCGATGACGAGGAAAGACCTCAACATCAGGTGACAATCAAACCGTTTCTGCTGGGGAAATACCCGATTACTCAAGCACAGTGGGAAGTAGTAGCTAATCTGCCTAAAATTCAGTATGACCTTAATCCTGACCCTTCTAGCTTCAAGGGTAAAAACCTTCCTGTAGAAAAGGTTTCTTGGTATCATGCTGTTGAATTTTGTGCCAGATTGTCTCGGAAGACGGGTAGAAGCTATCGCCTTCCTAGCGAGGCGGAATGGGAATATGCTTGTCGGGCTGGGACAACTACTCCATTTCATTTTGGGGACACAGTTACCCCGGATTTAGCCAATTATCGTGGCAATTTTCCCTACGGTTCTGCACCGAAGGGAATCTATCGTGAAAAAACAACTGTTGTGGGTAGTTTTCCGCCTAATAGCTTTGGACTTTACGATATGCACGGGAATGTTTGGGAATGGTGTCAAGATGTTTCGCACGATAATTATAATGGTGCGCCTACTGATGGTAGTGCTTGGGAAACTGGTGGAAATAGTAAAAGCCGAGTGATGCGTGGGTGTTCGTGGTACGACGATGCGGTCTATTGCCGTGCTGCCTTCCGCTACTACGTCTCTGCGGGCCTCTTGGGCTGGTGCGGGGGTTTTCGTGTAGCGGTTGCTTCGGTTTCTTCGTCGTCCTAGTTTTCCCCGCGAGGACTCTTTTTTGCTCTTTTGCCCTTTTACTCTTTACTCTTTTTTCTTTTTCACTTTTTTCGTCGTCTCTGGCGACTCGATTTTTTTTTGCACTCGTGGATGCACTCCCGACAAAGAAACCGGGTTTTTTACTTAATCTGTGGAGTACAGCGAAGGATATCGCAAAAAACCCGGTTTCTGGCCACCTGTGCGTAAGTTCTGTTTGGGAAAATCGCTGTCACTTTGTCAATGCTTTCTGTAGAGACAAGTCTGCTGAAATAGTCTGGTTTATTTACGGAGGAGTTGATGCTGATTTAGGATGGGTTCCAGTGTAGTAAACTTTTTTTTTCAGATTCACCGCCGAACAGATTATAATTAGAAATATTGATTTTTCTCACAAATAGTCGCATAGGAGATTTACAAAATGAATAACCTATTAGAAGAAACTTTTGCCACCGTCTCTCAACTACCCGAAGCAGAACAAAATGCCATAGCATCCTTAATTTTAGACAAGATATCAGCACCAAGAGTCGCGCCTTTCCTCATTTCCCAATCAGACATCGAAACCCTAGAAAAATCATACATTTTCCGAGACAAGACAGAAGTTATTGACTTTATTAACAAATATCCGTTTTTACTTCCCGTTGTGCTAGAAGCACCCGTTCAAATTAGCAATTATTTTTCCGAACAAAAACTATTACTTCAAGTCATCAATGACCCGGAAATTCCTAACTATGTTCATCTGGTTCTATCAATCATCTTAACAGACCTCGCTCCCGATGAAGCAATGGATAGAGAAGATGAATTGCGTAAAAATTGGTCTAGGGGATTATCCCATGAAATTCGGGAGCATTTTTATACGATTTTGGAATATACTGATGAGTTTTGATTGGTCGCAATACCTAAATTTAGCAAAAGAACTTGCTAGTCAAGCAACTATTCCTGCTGAACAGGAGGCGCGATTGAGGGATGCTATCAGTCGTTCCTATTATGCTGCTTTTATCTTATCGCGGAACTATTTGCGAGATAAACAAGGCCATTCCCTGCCCAAAACTAGCGATATTCACCGCTATGTTTGGCAAGAATTTGATATTAATCCTGACTCAAAATATCAATTAATCGCCGATAATTTAGCAGTGCTGCGCCGATATCGAAATCAAGCAGACTATGACGATAATTTTCCCTTATTATCTGCGATTGCTAGTATTGCGATTAAGCGTTCTCAAGAAATAATTTCTAACCTAAGTAGTCTCTAAATATCAATTTAATCTGATAATGCCTTTGCTAAAAAAGCAGTAGTTGTAGGGTGTGGATCCTGCGATAAATTCCTAACTAAATACCAACAATCTGATAGCGACGCACCTGATGGATATATTACAAACCTTTGGACTATTGGGACATTTTTCGCATTCCTACAGCCAAGACGCTCAAAAATAATAGCCCCACTGCCCCAGCCAACGGATTGCCGTTAATTCCAGTCACCCAATCCGGGACAGAACCAGAATATCGCACTAACTCTCCGACGTTAATTATATAGTATCCCCAGACTAAACCTGCATGAAGCCCGATCGACAAACCCAATCGATTTTGACGGCTTCGCTTTGCCCAAACCAGGATCAAACCCAGCAACAACAGCCCCGGAAACTGCGGCCAACTCCGCAGCATTCCCTCCACCGATTTGATAAAATGAGATAGGGCAAATATCAGGCTATTCGCCCGCAGAGATATTTGATAATTGTAATCCCGCTGCAATTCGTCCAGCAACCAACCACGGAATACCAACTCCTCGGCAAAACCCACTCCTAGGGCGCTCAAAAGCCCTTCTGCGATGATTCGAGGCAAATTATCAGAATTTTGCCATGCGACAAAGCCGAACAGTCCTTGCACTAAAAATAGGGTGAATGTAATCGAAATGCCGATCGCCAATCCGATTAAAAACTCAAAACCGTTTTGTCGCGTATTCACTAAACCGTAACTTTTGAGCAATTGCGTTTGTCCGTAAACCTGTTTTCCCCAGCGCGGAAGTAGAAACAAAAACTCTGCAAACAACAATCCCATTGTCAGAATGGTTGCGAGGTTGCTATCTTTAACTAACAGATAAATTGGTGCGGCTAGCGGTAGCCAGATTGCTGCCAAGATTAATAGGAAAATTATTACACGTAAGGGAAATGGATAACTGGCGATTTTTATCGGGTTAATCATTGGTTGTAAATTTAATGGATTTTATATGACATTTGTCGGGATACAGATCGGCGGTTGAAACCGCATCTACACAAACGATGTCCGCCTTCGCGAACTAAAGAAAATAACGTAATTTCAACAGCCCAGTTATCTTCAACCCGCGGGCGTGAGTGTTTGTGTAGATGCGGTTTCAACCGCGAGCGTCTTTTCTACGCAGATTATTATAAACACGAGCATTATCCTGTCCCCAATTTACAAAGCCAACAGAAAAAGCTAGAATAGCATCATATCGGTAGAAACTTTAAGCAAAGCTATAACATCAGGTAACAATGACTGAAGTATCGGATTTTTCAAATGTCGATCGCGAATTAGACGACACAATTTTAAGCTTCGCAGACATTCAAGCAGAACTCAACTTGCGGCGCGCCAAAGATGCTCTGCGAGATATAGTAGAAAATCTCGATTTGACCGCACAAGAGCGAACTGGACTGGAGCCGGAAATTGGCGGGTTGGAGACAATGCTCGACAAGCTAGAGCGCGCTTGCGTCCAAATTGCTGTGTTTGGGATGGTGGGAAGGGGAAAATCTTCGGTTTTGAACGCGCTGCTAGGTCAAAATGTGTTTGAAACAGGCCCAACTCACGGGGTGACTCGTACCACAACTATTGGCCAGTGGGATGTCGGAGATGGTGTTGATGGGGATTTTCCCGACCGATTTTCGCCAGTTATTTACCGTTTGTCGCAAGTAGAATTAATCGATACTCCCGGAATCGATGAAGTTGACGGCGAAACTCGCGAACTCTTAGCCCGCCGCGTCGCCCAACAAGCAGATTTAATATTGTTTGTAGTTGCCGGCGACATTACGAAAGTGGAATATCAAGCACTTTCGCAATTGCGGGAAGCCGGAAAACCGATGTTATTAGTGTTTAATAAAATTGACCAGTATCCGGATGCAGATAGGCTAGCAATTTACCACAAAATTCGGGACGATCGCGTGCGAGAATTGCTATCTCCCGATGAAATTGTGATGGCGGCAGCGTCGCCTTTGACCGCGCGGGCGGTGCGCCGTCCCGACGGAAGTATGAGCGTACAAATGACTCGCACATTACCACAAGTTGAGGATTTAAAATTAAAAATTTTGGAGATTTTAGACCGGGAAGGAAAATCTTTGGTGGCGCTGAATACAATGCTTTGTGCGGGGGATATTAACGAGCAGTTGGTGCAGCGAAAAATGGAGATTCGAGATGACGCGGCTAACCGGATTATCTGGAATGGGGTAATGACTAAAGCGGTGGCGATCGCCCTGAATCCAATTACTGTAGTTGATATTCTTAGCGGTGCGGTAATTGATGTGGTGATGATATTAACTTTATCTAAAGTTTACGGCATTGCGATGACAGAAGCGGGCGCGGTAGAATTGCTGCAAAAAATTGCATTGAGTATGGGGGGAATTACTGCTGGCGAATTGGTTGCAAATTTTGGTTTGAGTTCTTTGAAAGGATTGTTGGGTTTGGCGACACCGGCAACGGGGGGTTTAGCTTTAGGGCCTTATTTGTCTGTAGCTGTGACTCAAGCTGCAATTGCTGGGGTGTCTTCCTATGGAATCGGTCAAGTTACTAAGGCTTATTTGGCTAACGGTGCTTCTTGGGGAGATGAGGGGCCGAAGGCTGTTGTCAGCAAGATTTTATCTTCTTTGGATGAGGATTCTATTTTAAATCGGATTAAGGATGAATTGCGGGCTAAGTTAGATTTGAGAAGTGTGGAAAAACAGCAATCTTAGTCAGTAGTCAGTAGTCAGTAGTCAGTAGTCAGTAGTCATTAGTCATTAGGAGGAATTACAAATTGCCAATAGCCGATGCTTTTAGGCCCGATGCCCGATGCTTTTAGGCCCAATGCCCAATTCCCAATTCCCGATGCCCAATTCCAAATATTATGTTATTAACCATTTCTACAACTCGCGTTCCTGCTACGGATTTGGGATATTTATTGCACAAACATCCCGATCGCCATCAATGTTTTCCAATGACTTTCGGACAAGCCAGCGTGTTTTATCCAGAGGCGAATGCAGAAAAGTGTACGGCGGCTTTGCTGTTAGATGTCGATCCGGTTGGTTTGGTGCGGGGAAAGTGGTACTTTTTAGACCATCCATCCATTCCTCCTGATAATAATTTGGCAGAACGTTCTCTGCGATTAGCCGTGACTAAACGTAAGGTATCTGGGGGTTCCCGGTCAATGTCTCGGTTTGAACAAACTGCTGATTTGTTATCTGTAATTCAAACTTGTCGGTTTCAGGGTAGAAGCGCAATGGCTTTTTTCCGTGATGCTATATCTGCCCAATATGAGTAACTTTTTCATGCCTTCTCTTATTCCTCAATCACAGACCTGAATCCTTACGTCATTAGTCATTAGTTATTAGTTATTTTAGCCGAAGAGCGAAGCCGAAGGCTAGTCATTAGTCATCATGAAGAAGCAAGAATTTTTGACTAACAATGCCCAATTACCAATGCCCTGTTTGGCCCATCCCCCATTCCCTAATTCTATCCTTTGACTCCGGCGGCGGTTTCTGTGGGTACAATGTATTTTTGCAAGACCAAAAACAGTGCTAAAACTGGAACAATAGAAATAATCGAACCCGCCGCCACCAAACGCCAATCTAAAGAAAATGTTCCGGCTAAATTGGCGACACCTAAAGGTAACGTGTAATATTCCGGCCGGTCTAACACTAGCAACGGCCACAAAAAGTCGCTCCAAGAACCGATAAATACAAAAATTCCTAAAGTGACTAAAGCTGGCTTAATTGCTGGAATCATGACGTGCCACCAAATGCCTAATTCGGTGCAGCCGTCGATGCGGGCTGCTTCTTCTAATTCTTTGGGAACTGCGAGGAATGCTTGCCGCAGTAAAAATATGCCGAAGGCTGAGGCGAGTCCGGGAAAGATTACGCCTAAATAGCTATTTTTTAATCCGAGTTGTACTGTCAGTATGTACAGGGGAATCATCACGATTTGGAAGGGTATCATGATTGTGGAAACGATCGCAATTAAGATGGCTTCGCGGCCGCGAAAGTTGAGTCGGGCTAAGGGGTAAGCGGCGAGGGCGCAAAACAAAACGTTGATGCTGACGGTGAGGACTGCAATCAAAGTGCTGTTGAACAGGTAGCGGCCGAAGGGGTTGGTTTGCCAGACTTTGATGAAGTTTTCGAGGGTTGGCTGTTGCGGCCACAGTTGCGGGGGATATTGAAAGATGTTTTCTTGCGGGGATTTGAGGGAGGTACTGAGCAGCCACAGCAAGGGAAACAGCATTAAAAGTGCGATCGCCCCCATGAAAGTGTACGTCCACAGCGCGCTCCACCGCGAGGGAGCGTTGTTGGGGGAATTTGATTTTTTAGTTTTGAAATTGTTCATTGTTGGGATATGATAATAAGTCCTTGCTTCGCGAGAAGCCTTGTTTGTCCATAAGGAGATTATTGCCATGAAACCGTTTATTTACGAAACAATGTACATTCTGCGCCCAGATTTGGGCGAGGAAATGACTGACCAGGCGATCGCCAAATATCAAACTATTTTGCGCGATCGAGGTGCTGAAAATATCGAAACTCAGCACCGCGGCAAGCGCCGTTTGGCTTACGAAATCGGCAAGCACCGCGACGGAGTATACGTTCAAATGAACTATACAGCTCCGGGCGCTGCAATTTTTCCGATGGAACGCGCGATGCGTCTGAGCGAGGAAGTGATCCGCTATTTGACGATCAAGCAAGATGTGCCAGATGCACCTGAACCGGAAGCGGAAGAGGAAGCTGCTGCTTAGCATTCGTGTCAACAAACACGTCAAATGTACTACCGGTCTACTGTTTGATAATTAGGCCAGATCCCCCTAGCCCCCCTTAAAAAGGGGGGGACAGGAAGTGTTCAAAGTCCCCCTTCTTAAGGGGGATGCGAGGGGGATCTCGCCTCGGAGCAAAACGCGATTTATCAAGCAATACGGTTTTGCTCCGAGGCCGATCCCCCCTAGCCCCTCTTAAGAAGGAGGGGGACAGGATTCATCTCAAAGTCCCCCTTTTTAAGGGAGATGCGAGGGGGATCTGGCCTCGGAGCAAAACCCGAGCGATCAAGATTTTCAGGCAAAACGTTAATCTGAGTTCAAAAACTCCAAATAATTATTAGTCAGTTCTTTGACTGCTAATTCATAAAACTGCTGGCCGTGTTCGGGAGTTGCTAAGGCTGGATTTGAACCCATTCTGCCGTCGGGAAATCGGCGGCGGAAGTCAGCAGCACTGTAAATTTTGTACCCGGATGCAACTTCTTCCGAAAGTGGGGCTTGCTTGATTGCTTCGGGATAAAGGTACTGGGTTAAGGCGATTTCGCTGGGGGTGGCGTGGGAACCTTCTTGGTTTCCGTACAATTCTTTGGCGAGTTTGTAGACTGAACCGCACATGAACCAGTTGCCGATTTGACACTGGATTCGATCGGCATTTGGTAGATTCAAGTCCGACAAATGCGCGTAAGTCTCGGCAAATGCTGCTTTCATCGTGGCAATGTTGCCGCCGTGACCGTTGATGAAGAAATATTTCTCAAATCCCGCTTTTGCTAAAGATGTGATACAATCCCTAATCACGAGAATCAGGGTCTGCGGTCGGAGGCTGATGCTGCCGGGAAAGCTGGTGTGGTGCAAGGCCATCCCCACATTAATTGTCGGGCCGATTAAGGCATTGGCTGCTTCGCCGACACCTCGGGCGATCGCAGACGCAGTAATGGCGTCAGTTCCGATTAAACCGGTGGGCCCGTGTTGTTCGGTGGAGCCGATCGGGATAATTATGCCGCGGGAACTTTCTAAATAAGCTTCTACTTCGGGCCAGGTACTCAAATGCAGCAACATTATAGGCAGTTTACAGATTTTTACTTACAAACTCGATCCTAGCCGGCAAGCCAAGAAAAAGGATCTTGGGCAAAATTATCATTTTATTCTTAAACAAAGCTATACAGTGCGATCTACAGTGCGATCGCAACTTTACAGTTATATTACTTAAATTTAATAATTTAACCAATTGTTAACAAAAAATTTACCTTTTAATAACTTTTTAAGAGTATGATAACAACTATCTCCGTATAGATGGGGTGTTACCTGGTCAATTAACGGCGGGCAATGTTTTATGAAATTAACACCAACCCCTAAAAATGACCGGGCTTCTGACGCCTGGACGCAGGCAGATAGCGCAATCGCAACTGCTTTACAGTTGTACTTTTTGCACGAGCAAGTAGAAATAGTCGGTCGCGTGTCTGTGGGATGGGCTGGTTAAGGATTAAAATCGATAGAATCAATGGCGGTCGTACAGGCGATCGCAGCGCGAGAGTGCCTCAGCTACTGAAGAAGGCACCTCCCGCTAGCTACATACAAACATAACTCCCACTGATATTTATGTCTTCTGCTGAATTAAGCGAAAGTCCTTCAAGGTTGGCTGTTGGACAAGCCGGCCGCATCTTGTTATTAGAAGGTGAAGACCTGTTGCGGGAAATGCTAGCTTTAGCCCTGAAAGAACAGGGCTATGAGGTGGTGGTTACTAGCGACGGGCGCAACGCTCTGCCTTCGGTACAGGCTTCCTCGTCATACCACGGTGAATTTGGATTCAACCTGTTAATTATGGATTCAATTAACGGTTTGGATCTGTGTCGAATGTTACGGCATCAAGGAAATCCCGTCCCTATTTTGATTGTCGGTGCTAGAGGAAGTGCCAACAATTGCGCTTTTTATTTAGAAGCCGGATCGGATGATTATCTAACCAAGCCTTTTGGAATGCGGGAATTTATCGCTCGCTGTCGGGCGCTGATGCGTCGCCAGCGCCTCGTCGGTCAGTTGTCGCAACCGGTGATACTGGAATATAAAAGCATAATTCTGTATCCTGAAGAGTGCCGCGTATTGGTTCGGGGCATTGAAGTAAAATTTTCTCCTAAACAGTTTCGCTTACTAGAACTATTTATGAGTAATCCCCGGCGAGTGTGGTCTCGCGATAAGTTGCTGGAAAAAATTTGGGGTCACGATTTTATTGGAGACAGCAAAACAGTTGATGTTCACATCCGCTGGCTGCGCGAAAAGTTGGAAATCGATCCGGGTCAACCGGAATACATCATTACGGTACGGGGATTCGGCTATCGATTTGGTTAAATTGTTAAATCTGTTGTACGATTGCAAGTTGCAGTCAATAAGATTTAGGGACACAACAATGTTGTGTCCTTATTTGTATGTGTTTTGTATGTGTACGGTACGCAAATTTTGTGTGATATTATGTCGGTTCGATCGATCGTTATTCCCGTAGCGGCCGCTTCGCGTTCGATGTGTAATAAAAATGACAAATCTTGTAAACCCGCCCCCGCCCAAGATGTTACCTGCGATCGACTTTCCCGTGATGTGCGATCGACTTTCCCACGATCGGGATATATACTTAACTCCAGCGGCTTGTGTTAGAAAAAGTCAGAGATTGAGGTTCGAGTGCGATCTCCTATTCGTTGACTTCGCTAACGGGTGGGTTGACCCCGGAGGGAAAAAAAAGAAACATTTTGCGCCCCAAGATTCAATACAAACTATAGCAATCCTCGCATCATCTGTACAAAGATGTAGGGATAGTGCCAAGAATGCCTACCCCCGTGGAGGGATCTTCATGCTCTCAATAGCTACGCTACACTTCACCGAACCCCTGCGGGGAACGGGAACGCACGCACGCAACGCACGCACGCGCGGGGGGTGAGAGCCCCTACAACAATTACACAATTTCTGACGGATCGCTATACTATCAATTTAGTTTATATCCTGCGGATGCTCAGCAGATACTCAGTCGTCAACCATTTTTTATTTATGACTATCAAGCGTCGAGAATTCCTACTTTTCTTAGGTGCAACAGCAGGTAGTGTTGCACTCAATTCTTGCGAACAAAAAGTTGTCATGCCCTTCTCAGATGGTGTTAATTTTACGAAGGATACTGCGAATATTCCACAAGGCATCAACTTCCAACCCGTCAAAGGGCCGATACCTTTGCCAACCAGCAGCGCCGTCGCAGAAACCGGACAACTAATCGAAATTAGCACCGCGTCCGCTCAGCAGCAAGCAAAAGCTTACACTGCTTATGAAGTAGCAGACGACCTCATACTTCCCGAAGGCTTTACCTACGAGATCGTAGCTGCTTGGGGAGACAAAGTAGGCGATTCTCATTTCGGCTACAACAATGACTATATCTCTTTTGTTGAAACAGGTAAAGATGAGGGATTGTTGACCGTTAATTTTGAGTACATCAGCGCCAAGCCTTGGATTCAAACTTATCAAAAAGTCATTGGAAAATCTCTGCCTTTTGCTAAACTAGAAGAAGCCGTTGCACCCGCAGGAAAAGCCGGAATTAATGTCTTTGCTGTGCCCGATGGAGACCCGACAAAAAAAATGGTTCGGGAAGTAGCCAAAGCAGCGTTAATTGATGTGGGAATCGGAGTAATTTCTGTTTTAAGAAATAATGACGGAAAATGGGTGAGAACGAATTCTCCAGCCGATCGCCGAATTACGGGCATTTCCGGTCTAGAAGACGGGCACTACCTGAAATCCACCGGACCAGCAGTAGCCGTGTTCAACAAAAAAGGTAAAGGCTACCTCGACAAATTGGGCGACAAAATCATCGGCACTTTTAATAACTGTGCGGGCGGAACTACACCTTGGGGCACGGTTTTTAGTGCTGAAGAAAACATCCAAAATTTCGTGCCGGAACCTGTATTTGCAGACGGTACATCTTTCGATCCAGGCGAGAAAAATTTCTACATCGATGCTGAAGAAATTGGCGGTTTGGGCAATGTGTTCGGCCTGGCTGGGAATAAATACGGGTGGATGGTAGAAGTAGATCCGGCTAAGCAGAGCGACTACGGCACTAAACACACATGGCTGGGACGCTACCGCCACGAAGCCGTGGGCATTCGAGTGGTGGCTGGTAAACCTTTAGCATTTTACTCGGGGTGCGATCGGCGCAGCGGACATATTTACAAGTTCGTCAGCACAAACGCAGTTAAGAACCCCAAAGATCGAGCTAATTCTAAACTGTTGACAGAGGGAATGCTTTATGCTGCTAAATTTAATGCTGACGGTACCGGTAGGTGGATTGCATTAAAAGCTGACACGCCTGTCAATCCAGATTTGCCTAGCGTTCATGCAGGCGGAATAATTAATTTGCCGCAGAGGCCAGAAGGCGGTTTTTTCAAAGTCGAAAAAGATGCAGAAGCAGTTGCTTTCAAACAAAAGTTTAAGACTTTAGACAAGCTCTACGAAGGCACGGCCAATGAAAAACAAGGCGCAATTTTAATAGACGCTCATTATGCCGCCAGTGCGGCAGGAGCTACTTGCACTGCTCGCCCTGAAGATACTGAAATTGCTCCTGACGGTTCTCTGTACATTACCTTTACTTCCGGTTCTGCAAGCGACAGCGACGGCGGGCCGGATTTGCGAATTTTTCAAGGCAAGGACGGGAAACCATACGAATACGGCTGGATTATGCACTTAATTGAAGATGGTAACGAGCCGGCTGCGATGACTTTCCAGTGGAAAATGTTTGCCACGGGCGGCGAACCGGCTTCGGGCGGGTTGGGTTTTGCTAATCCAGATAATTTGGTAATTGACAAGGGCGGCAATGTTTGGATGGTTAATGATATGTCTTCTGACAAACTCAATGCTGCTGTTTCTGCCGGCAGACTTGATAATGATGGAAAACCGATTAGCCAGTCTAATTTGCGCGGTTTGTACGGCAACAATGCCCTTTGGTTTTTGCCGGCTTCTGGGCCGAATGCTGGGGAGGCTTTCTTGTTTGGAATTGGGCCGATGGAGTGCGAAACTACTGGGCCGTTTTTTACGGAAGATGAAAAGACTTTGTTTTTGGCGATTCAGCATCCGGGAGAAGTCAACGGAATGCGAAAGGATATGGCGGCAGACAACCGCAAGTTTGCCATGAAAACTATTGATGGAAAAGACTTCGTGCAGACTCGAAAAGTGCCTGTAGGTTCTAATTGGCCCGGAAAAAAAGTTAACAATCCGCCTAAACCTGCGGTAGTGGCAATTCAGCGGGCAACTTCGCAGCGGCTGACTTAGTTTTAAGTTTTAATGTAAGAGGATCTCGCGCCAGATCCTCTTGCAAGACACGCTATCCGCCTTTCACAAATTAGCCAATTGGCTCAGACAATTTAGGACATATGGCTGATGCGTCCGATCGCAAATACCAGATTAACTTCTGCAAGCAATCGAATTACGGCGCGTGGGCGAGGCTTGTGGCGACAGAGATGCTCTGTCCGATTTTTATTATGCAACAAATGCGCTAATTGTCTGGATAGTAAGTCTATCTTGCTGTACAATCAAAAGCAGGCGATTTTATTTTATTAATTCGACAATACAAATACTGTATAGTTTGGCGGTGCGCTAGCAGTTCACAGGTAGCATCTACAAAATCAGCAGACTTTGACAACAATCAATAACAGGGAGAAAACTGACGATCGTCAACCCAGTTTATACGAAAAACAAGCATCAATACAAAGTTGTGAACCACACCAAATCTACTGACACCTTAGCAGCAAAAACTGCTCGCTACCGAACCCTGCGAACAGTTTTGATAGTTCCCTTCGTTTTACAAATTTTCGTGGCGGTGGGATTGGTAGGATATCTCTCGTTTAAAAACGGACAAAAGGCAGTCAACGAAATTGCCGATCGACTTATGGCAGAAGTAGGCAGCCGCGTCGAACAAAACCTGGGTACTTACCTGAGTGTACCGCATCAGGTCAACCAGATCAATGCTGTGGCGATCGAACTCGGTACCCTGAACCTGAAAAATATACCTATATTAGAGCGTCATTTCTGGCGACAGCTTCAGATATTTGATACCCTCACTTTTACGGGTTTAGGATTAGAACAAAAAGACAACTTGGGCGCAGAAAGGCTCGACGACGGCTCCCTAACTTTGAGAATATCTACAGCAGCAAGTAACTATGATTTTCGCACGTACAGTACCAATAAATCCGGCGAAATCGCCCAATTTTTAAACAACAAAACTAATTTCGACCCGCGCACTCGCCCGTGGTACAAAGCTGCGGTAAGTTCTGGCAAACCCACCTGGAGTAAAATTTATCCCAATACGGCAGGCCTGACTGCTTATCTCGGCGCATCAATGCCTTTCTACAACAAACAAGGTAAATTGCAAGGTGTAGTCTTAACTAATATCAATTTATCGACAATCGGCAACTTTCTAGAAAGCTTGAATATCGGCAAAACCGGACAAGTTTTTATTATTGAGCGGTCGGGAATGTTAGTCGCAACTTCTACAGGAGAAACACCCTTCCGCACCGTAAAAAAAGACTACGGAGCCGAACGAGTTAAAGCAATTGACAGTAAAAATACTTTCACCAAAACCACTGCTGAATATTTAGCAGCTAATTTTAACAATTTCAAATCTCTGAAAACTTCGCAGTCACTAGAATTCAATATTCAAGGAAAAAAACAATTTTTACAAGTTCTGCCTTGGAAAGATGACAAAGGATTGGATTGGTTGATTGTCGTGGTTGTTCCCGAAGCGGATTTCATGTCACAAATTAATGCCAACAATAAGGCAACTATTTTGTTGTGTGCTGCTGCTTCGCTGGCGGCAATAATTGTCGGGATTGTGACGGCGAGATGGGTGACTAAACCAATTTTCTCTTTGAACCATGCGGCTAAAAATATTGCTAAAGGTGAATGGGGAAAAAGTGTAAAAATTAACCGCGACGATGAAGTCGGGGAACTTGCCAATTCATTTAATAGCATGGCGGAACAACTGCAAGTATCTTTCACAAAAATGCAAGTTTTGAATGCCGAATTGTCTGAGAATGAAAGTCGGTTAAACCAAATTTTAGAAGCTGTTCCGGTGGGGATATTTGTCGCTGATTCTAGCGGCAAACCTTACTATGTTAATTCTCGTGCCCAGGATTTATTAGGTAAAGGTATCGTTGATATTAATGGGTCAGAACTTAGAGAAATTTATCAAGCTTACAAAGCAGGTAGCAACGAACTTTATCCGGCAGAAAAAGAGCCAATTACTAATGCTTTTAAAGGGCAAAGCGTTAACGTTGACGATATGGAAATTCGCCAGCCTGACAGGATTATTCCGATCGAGGTTTGGGGAACGCCCATCTATGATGACAAAGGAAAGGTGAGTTATGCGATCGCAGCTTTTGCCGACATCACTCAACGGAAACAAGCCGAAAAATTGATAGCGGAATACAACCACACTCTCGAAATTCAAGTCGCCGAAAGAACCCAAGAACTCAAAATAGCATTAGAAAACCTGCAAACCACTCAGGAAGAGTTGATTCAATCAGAAAAAATGGCAGCTTTAGGTCAATTAGTCGCCGGAGTTGCTCACGAATTGAATACTCCGCTGGGTGCGATCCGATCGAGCGCGGGAAATATGATTAAATTTTTAGGTCAAACTATCACCAATTTGCCCTCACTTTTTCAGTCGCTTTCCCCCGCAGAAACTGAAACTTTTAGCGAATTACTGTATTGCTCGCTACAAAAAGATATGACTTTAACAGCTAAAGAAGAAAGGAAGTTAAAGCGGGCTTTGATTAGGCAACTAGAAAGCGAAGACATGGACGAAGCGGATGATATCGCCGACACCTTGGTGGATATGGGGATTTACGAGGCCGACGACTTTCTGTCTCTGCTGCTTCATGTCGATCGCGATCGCATCTTAGAGATGGCCTACAAACTCTCAGAAATCCAGCGAGGAACCCAAACAATTAATACCGCAGCCGATCGCGCTTCTAAAGTCGTATTTGCCCTCAAAACCTATGCCCGCTACGACTCATCCGAAACGATGGTTCAATCAAATATAACTGAAGGCATAGAAACCGTACTCACCCTGTATCAAAACAACCTCAAACACGGCGTCGAAGTCATCCGCAATTTCGCAAAAATACCGCCCATAATGTGCTATGTAGACCAACTGAATCAGGTATGGACAAATCTGATTCACAACGCCCTGCAAGCAATGGACAATCAAGGCACATTAAATCTGGACATCCTTGAGGAAGGCAACTATATCAAAGTCAGCGTTACGGATAGCGGCACAGGAATTCCGACCGAAGTCATGCCCAAAATATTCGCTCCCTTCTTCACAACAAAACCCCCCGGAGAAGGCAGCGGTCTCGGTCTCGATATAGTAAAAAAAATTCTTGACAAACATCGAGGTAAAATAGAAGTCGCATCGGTGTCAGGCAAAACTACATTTACGGTTTTTCTGCCTGTCAATCTCTCGGAAACAATTAGTTAAACCACTAAAAATGTCTAAACCAATCATTCTGTGTGTTGACGACGAAAAAGTAGTTTTGAAAAGCCTCAAAACCCAACTAAAAGCAGCCTTTGGAAATACTTACATTTATGAAATAGCGGAAAATCCCGCCGAGGCTTTAGAATTAATTGATGAATTTAATGAGGAAAAGATTTCGATTATTTTGATTGTATCGGATTGGTTGATGCCAGGAATGAAAGGAGATGAATTTTTAATTCGCGTCCATCAAAACTTTCCAAAAATAGTAAAGATTATGCTGACCGGGCAAGCCGATGAAGAGGCAGTGAAGAGGGCTTTTAGCGAAGCAAACCTCCATCGGTGTTTGCAGAAACCTTGGTCGGAATCAGAGCTGATCGAAACCATTAAAACGGCCTTATCGATATGACCAAACAAGTCATTATTTGCGTTGACGATGAAAAAACTATTCTGAAAAGTCTTAAAACTGAATTAAAAGAAGCTTTAGGCAATTCTTATCAGATTGAAATTGCCGAAGGAGGTAAAGATGCCCTAGAGTTAATTGATGAATTGATCGAAGACGGTTATGAAATCCCTTTAATTATCTCGGATTACGTAATGCCTGACATGAAAGGAGATGAATTGCTGCGGCGAGTTCACGAAATTTCTCCCAAAACTCTCAAAGTAATGCTAACAGGTCAGGCGACTGTTGAAGCGGTAGCAAATGCCATCAAACACGCAAAACTCTACCGCTATATCGGCAAACCTTGGCAAACTCAAGACTTGAAATTGACTGTGACAGAAGCCGTCCACAGCTACAGTCAGGATAAAAAACTAGCAGAACAAAATGCCGAACTTCTGAAAATCAATCAGGAGTTAGAATTTGCATTATCAGAGCAATTAAAATTAACAGAAGCTGCTAAGCGTTTTGTGCCGAATGAATTTGTATCGCTGCTAAGCCACAATAGCTTGAGCGACATTCGACTAGGCGACAGTGTGGAAAAGAAAATGTCAATATTATTTTCGGATATTCGGGATTTTACCGCTCTTTCCGAGAGCATGACACCGCAGGAAAATTTCAAGTTTATTAATTCTTATTTGAGTCGAATGGAGCCAAGCATTATTAAAAATCACGGCTTTATTGATAAATATATTGGCGATGCAATCATGGCTTTGTTCGGTCACAGTGCAGGCGATGCAGTCAAGGCAGGAATTTCTATGCTGCACAGTCTCGACGAATACAATCAACATCGCATTAATTCCAGCTACGCACCGATTAAAATTGGGATTGGCATCAATACGGGTTCATTGATGTTAGGAACAGTGGGGTCAACTAACAGAATGGACAGTACGGTGATTGGCGACGCGGTGAATTTAGCTTCGCGGGTGGAAAGCTTGACAAAAAGTTACGGCGTGTCGATGTTGATTACTCAAAATACATTTTTAGAGTTGCTCGATCCGGCAAGTTACGCAATCAGAAATATCGGCAGTGTTCGAGTTAAAGGTAAATCGGATTTGGTGACGATTTATGAAGTGTTTGATACCGATGCACCAGAAGTGAAAGAGGGTAAGTTAGCAACTTTGCCCGTATTTTTAGAAGCACTGTACAACTACGCTGCTGCTAGACATCAAGAAGCGGCGGAACTGTTTGCTGATTGCGTGCGAAAAAATCCTTTGGATAGGGTGGCGCAAAATTACCGACAACGCTGTCAGGAAATGCAGGTAAGATTGCCCCAAAGTCGATCGCACTTTCTGTAATGACTGCCGGGAAAAATGTGAAGTATAACCTGTAATACCAATTTCCTAAAATAGTTTTACAGTTAGTATGTTTGTTTAAAATATCAAAATTTATCAAGCATAACTCCTATTTGTAGCGGCATTTTATGTAATTGGTATAATCAGCCCAATATTTTTTTTGAGTTAACGATATTAAGTCAAAATCAGGTTTATTTATGCTATTTTTGAGAAACGCAGTTTGCGTAAAAATCATAGTTTTAGTAACTATAAATACACTCATAAACTCAGTTTCCGAGCAGCGAATATCCGGCATCCTAAAAAATAGAACATTTTGCTTAAATTTTGTATTTTATATTGTGTATGGGTTGAGATTTTGCCTAAAGTTGAATTTTTTCTGGAAGTGTTCTCTGTTGAGTAGAAGCCAAAATTGTCTTGACAAATGATACAAACCATAAATCAAAACTCCCCTGTCCACTGCCAACAATGAAGTTTCTGAGAATCTCCTGCAACCGCAACAGCAGCCACCATGTCGGTACTAGAAATTAATTCAATTAAAGACCATTTCGATGCTTCTGCGGGTTTGTTTTCAACATTTAACAACGCTGGTGGTTCTCCTGGGGCGAGGGTGACATCAAACTGATTCAGGGGAATAGAAAGTCCTTTTCCGACTGCTTTAATGTATGCTTCTTTGCGAGTCCAGCAGGTAAAGAAAGCTGTGAGTTGGAGATGCTTTGGCAGCGAACGCAACAAAGTGTTTTCGTAAGGCGAAAAAACACTTTCCGCAATTTGTAGATAAGAAATATTGGGATTTATGCCTTCAATATCGACACCAACATCTCGGTTTTTGGTCATAGCAATTAGAGTTATTCCGTGAGAGTGAGATAAATTGAAACGCAGGGTATCTCCACCTTGAGCGACGGTGAGAGAGGGTTTGCCGTAGGGATTGTATTCAAAGCGTAGAAGGCAGGGATTTATGTGCAGGTATCGACTCAAAATCGCTCTCAGTGCGCCACGACTCACAATAAATTGATTTCGATCTTTGGGAAAGTAAAAACGCTCGGCTTTTGTCTGTTCGTCGGTAGAGAGAGTCTGTTGTAAACTCTGCAAGCAAGTTTCTGTTTGAGCTAGGGAGACGCGCCAAACATGAATTTCATTGATGTCTAATGTCAAGTCGAGCGGTGGGGAGTTCCACGAATCAGGAACAGCAATCATGTATTTATGTTTTGTGATGATTCACATCAGGCAGCATTCCCAGAAACAGGCAAGATGCCTGTTCTACAACAGATGAATTTCTCTTTCAAGAGTCAATTAATCCAAGTTTGCACAACCTTACCTGCTAATTGTTGTCCCAACCAAGGCGTATTTGCCGATCGCGACTTCAGACTTTTCGCCTCAACAGTCCAAGTCATTAACGGGTCAAACAAAATCAGCTCAGCAGGGACATCTAACGCCACCGTAGCGGGGGTTTGTCCGAGACAGACGGCGGGGCCGGAGCTCAAGGCTCGCCACAGTTCTAAAGCCGAAAATTTGCCTGTTTCCACCAGTCCGTGCCAGAGCAAAGGCAAGGCTAATTCCAAGCCGATCGCCCCGGGGGGACTATCAGCAAAAGCCACAGTTTTCTCCTCATAAGTATGGGCGTTGTGGTCAATCGCGATCGCATCAATCACCCCATCTTTAACAGCTTGAATCAGCGCCAATTGGTCGTCCAGATTGCCCAGCGGCGGTTCTAGACGTAAATTCGGATCGTAAGGAAACGAAGCAGTCAGAGCATTTTTTCCGCCTCCAGAATTTTTAGCGTTACCTGAAATTGCCCCAACATTCAACAGCAAGTGCATCCAAGTCACACTCGCAGTCACGGGCAAACCCCGCGCCTTCGCATCTCGAATCAATTCCACGCTGCGCGCCGTAGAAACGCGCATAATGTGAACCGAAGTGCCCGCCGATGCCACCAACTCCAGAATTGCCGCCAAAGCCGATGTTTCCGCACTCGCGGGAATTCCCGGCAAACCCAAGCGCACCGATACCGCACCCTCCCGCGCCGCGCCATTTCCGGCCAAAGTTCGATCGCACGGCCACAAAGCCACCGACTTATTCAAAGGCTGGATATATTCAAGCAAACGCCTCACCAGAGCCGGATTAGACAGCGGCAAACCGTCCGCAAAACCCACGATCGCAGGGGAGGCCAGCTCGCCCAGCTCCGCCATCTGCTGCCCTTTAAGGCCCGCTGTCAGCGCGCCCCAAAAATACAACCGGGGCAGCCCCGGCGACAAATTGCGGGTATGTTGCTGCAACAAAGTTAAACCGGCCAAGTTGTCCGCAGGTGGCGACGTATCCGGCAAAATCGCCACCCGCGTAAAACCGCCAGCAGCAGCAGCCTGCATCAAGGATTCCAGGGTTTCCCGTTCCTCAAAACCAGGTTCTCCGCTGTGACTGTAGATATCTGTTAATCCCGGCCCTAAAATCAGTCCCTGAGAATTCCGCACTTTTGTGTCGGGGGGAAACTCAGCAATTTTTTCTTCCATCGCTTTGATCTCACCTTCAGCAATTAGAATATCGGCGGTGCGATCGATCTCTGAAACTGGATCTAACACTCTTACATTTTGTAGCAGTTCGCGGCTCATAACTTACAATTCACAATCAAATCAGCTCTTCATCAGAATTATTCATCTCTCTTGTCTCCCTCTGTGTTCTCTGCGTTCTCTGCGGTTAAATCATTCCGATCCAACCGGAAACGATATCAAACATAAAAATTCAAACATTTCAAAACTTATATCATGTCGGGTAAAATAAAGCTGATCAGGTTTGTAGTGAAGACTTCAGTCCTCACTACAAACCTATTACAGCGCTCCGGCGGCTGTTTTATCAAAAATGCCGCCGCTTAAATGAGTTGTGATGTTCATGGCCTGCAATACCGGCAAACCGTCGGGGCCGTGGGGATAATCGATGACGCTAACCGCCCCATTTCCTTGTTTGAATTGCCAGAAATGTTCGGGTTGCAAATTGAACAGGTGGCAAAGAAGGGCTTTGTTGACGGCATCGTGAGCAACTACAATTCCTGTACCAGAAACCGATCGTACAATTTCTTGCCAAGCTGCGATCGCCCGACTCCAAACTTGCTCCAAATTTTCGCCTTCCGGCATTTGTACGTTTGCCGGAGATGTTTTCCATTCATCCAGCAAACCCGGATAGGATTGTTCTATTTCTGATTCAAACTTTCCTTCCCAAAGTCCGTGACTGATTTCTCTCAATTCGTCGCGGAGTTCGAGTTGCAAATCGGTGTGATATTTAAGGATAATTTCCGCAGTTTCTTTCGGGCGCAGCATGGAACTGCTAATTGCAAAATCCAATTTTACATCTTTGAGAAATTCTGCTGCCTTCTTTGCCTGTTCGCGGCCGTTGTCGTTGAGAGGTACGTCAATTTGTCCTTGAAATTTACCTGCTTTGTTCCAGTCTGTTTCGCCGTGACGCACCAGCAACAAGCGCGGGCCCAGGTGTCCGTCCCTCGGTTTCGGGAAAACTTCTCCCATATGGGATGTTAAATTCAGCGATTCTAATTGAACAGCTACTTTCGTCTTTGGCTCTGTTTTTTCATCGCTACCAACAGGAGAAGTTTCTAAATTGATGACGCTAATTCCGCAATTTGACTGTTGAATAGATTGATAGTAATTCGGCGAAATTTCCGACGCTGTAGCGATGAGCGCGCGGTTGATTCCGTTGTGACCTACTACTAGAATTGTCCCTTCTGTGTGGCGCGATAAAAGCTCTTTCCAAAAATTGCGGGCGTTAGCAAAAATTGCCAATACTGGAAAGTGTTCGATTTCTCCTTCGGCTGAAGGTAGTTTCATGGAAAATTTGTCTGGCTGTTTTTGCCATTGCTGATATGCTTCGGGGAATTGGTCGATCGCCTCTTGACGCAGCATTCCTTCCCACAGAGGTAAATCGATTTCCATCAATTTATCAGTTGGTTCGAGCTGTGGCGGATTTGTCAAGCGCGACAGGATGATTTCGGCTGTTTCTTTGGCTCGCTTCAGGGGACTTGTATACGCAGCATCGAAGGCGATGCTGCTGAGTTTGTCCCCTACTTGAAGCGCGCCGCTGCGCCCTGCTTCTGTCAAAACTGATTTGTCGAGGCGGCCTTGGATGCGGCGCTCTTGATTGTAGGTGCTTTTGCCGTGACGGACTAAGATAATGCGAGTCATTCGATTTTAGATTTTAGATTTTAGATTTACGATTTATCCTGTTACCGAGTTGAAGGATGCTTGTGGCGCACCTTACCTCATTGAAAAATCTCGCATCCCCCTGCTGGAAGGGCGGCGGCCGAGCATTTTTCTCTCCTCCTCTGCTGTTCGGGGTCTAGCCGTCAAACTGTAGGCTGACAGTAGGTTGCAACTGGTTGTGGACACCTGTGCGCTGCGTGCTTTACCCAGTCGAAGAGTGCGAGGCGCGTCAAAAAGATCGGCCAGTGAAATTTTACCAGTTGTGGGGATACTATCGACTGCAACGGCATATGATTGAAGACGGACAAGATTTAGTTGCGGATTCGCGCGGGACAAAACAGCAGGAATGACACTGAAGCGGATAATTTTAGGGATTTTAACGGCGATCGCGATCGTCCTGGTCGGTTTATCTTTAGTTGGTAGTTGGAACCAGCCGCAAATTCAAAGCCGGCTGGAACTCTACCAGACAAATTTGCTGCTTCACGCCTCGGAGTGGCAACCAAAAGACGATCGGGATGCTAATTTTACTTCGGCACGCAACAATATTATCGGTGCCGATCCTTTAAATACGGCTTTGACGCAGTATCGAGAAGCGCGAGATTCAAATCGAAAAACTCTCGAAACAACTCGATCGCAAATTAAAGATATTCAGTCTGCTATCGCCTCCAAGTCTGATGACAATACTCTAAATTTTGCTCAAAAAAATGCTTTGTCAGAGTCTGTCAAGCAAATGTCGGCGCTGCAAAACGAACTTGACTTGCGCCTCGGCATTTTGCAGACAAGCAGTGGCAAAACAGAGGCAGCAATCCAAACTTGGAATAATTTAATCGATCGGTACAAAACTCAAGGTGATGGCGATTCTTCGATCGCAACTGCTCGAGTTTTAACTGGGATTTGGAGCAATCCGGCTCAACTGCTGCCGGATGCGGATCAGCGCATTCAAAAGTCTTTGGATGGTTGGTTTCGCTATAGGGCTCTGGCTCAACTTTACCAGCTGCAAGAACGTTCTCAGGATCTGGCGGCGCTGCAAGCAGCAGAGCAAGTAACCGCTGAACAAGCTGTAGAAAAGTTGGCAATTATTGTTGGCGTTCCGGCGATCGCACTTTGTATTGGTACGGTTTTGCTGGTTGGTTTGGCTCTGCAGTGGCTGTTGCAGCGGCAGCAGTTAGATAAGTCAGGTTCCGGGCCGCTGCTGTCGCTAAATGCCAGCTTGAGTTGGGATGTGCCTTGGGATGGCGAGATTGTTTGGCAGGTGCTTGTAGTCGGCTTTTTCTTTGTCGGGCAAATCTTGATTCCCTATTTGTTGCTGCCAGTTTCTCTGGCTGTTCTCAAGCTGAATCCTGCTACTTTTGACGGGCGCGAAAAGGCTTTTTATATCTTTGCTACTTATTTGTTGCTGTCGGCTGGCGGGCTTTCGGTACTGTATTTTTCAGTTAAGTCTTTTTTGCCTTTGCCTGATGGTTGGTTTCGGATTGATTGGCGGGGAAATTGGTTTTTGTGGGGCTTGGGCGGCTATTTTGTGGCTTTGCCTTTGGTAGTTGTGGTGTCGCTGATCAATCAGCAATTCTGGCAGGGACAAGGTGGCAGCAATCCGATTTTGCCGATCGTCCTTGAAGGTAGAGACAACGTGGCTCTGGCGGTGTTTTTCGGCACTGCTGCGATCGCCGCTCCGGTTTTTGAGGAAATCGTGTTTCGGGGCTTTCTACTGCCTTCTCTGACTCGCTATTTGCCTGTTTGGGGGGCGATCGCAGCTTCGGCTTTTTTGTTTGCGGTGGCTCACTTGAGTGTCTCTGAGATTCTGCCTTTGGCGACTTTGGGCGCGGTGTTGGGGTTTGTGTACACGCGATCGCGCAACCTCCTGGCTCCCATGCTTCTCCACAGTCTTTGGAACAGCGGAACTCTCCTGAGTCTGTTTCTGTTGGGGAGTGGCGCGGGTTAATTCGCGCAGTTGTCAACAATTGTGAATTCGCCTTGCTGAACTCGCAACTTTGAGATATTGCTAGTTCAGCAAGTGCGCCACAAGCACCGGATCTTAAATTTAGTCCCAAATCTGGAAGCTAAACGGAAAAACTTGTCTTAACATAGAAGTAATATCTTGTCCGGTTTTTGTGGATGGGTCAAGCCAATGAGCAATTTTAACAGCCGCAAGTTAGAGGGAACGCCGAGTTGGATGCGTTTGGCACCCTACGCAGCCCTAGGCATTTTAATATTTTCTCTCAACTCAGGCAGCGAACAAAATTATTTCTTGAGAGGCTACTCGGTCATTCTACAGGCTCAAGCAGGTATAGTTCTGCTGTATTTTTTGATGTCTAAATTTCGTAAAAGCCCAAATAAATGAGTAAAAATTAGTAATATTGCTGAGCTAGACCGCAAAAGTTAAAGTAAAAAAACTGGGGAAATGGAAAATGGTAAAAGATAAAACCGTAGCAGTTGTGTTAGCTTTTTTTATTGGAGGTTTCGGAGGTCACAAATTTTATTTGGGAAATAACGTAGCAGGACTATTTTATTTGCTTTTTTCGTGGACATTAATTCCGTCACTGATCGCATTTTTTGATTTTATAGGCTTGCTGCTGATGTCGGAACAAGCTTTTCAGGTACAGTACAATCACGGAGTATTGCCTTCTGGGTATATGCTCAGAGCGGCAAAAGATGTGACAGGGGCGATCGCCGAATTGAAAGGACTTTACGATATGGGTGCAATTACTGCCGAAGAATATGAAGAAAAACGCCAAAAACTGCTGCGAGAATTGTAATTAAGAAGTCATTAGTCAGTAGTCATTGGTCATGGGTCATTAGTGCTGTCCCCGAAGAGCGAACTTTATTAGTCAACACTCCAACGTCATCACCACTATGAGTACCATATAAAACCACTTTTTGTGTCCGTGACTGTATGAAAAAGGTGGAATTTAAACAAAAGTCAAATATAAAGCAATACCGTTGTTCACTTAAGTCAACGTAGGGTGCGTCGCCAAAAACAACTCTCGCCCCGCAATGCCAAATTAAACGAGCGACGCACCCTACAAACAACTTATAACTTAAGTAAACAGTATTGAAATCTAAAGTAGATCGAGGATAAAATTAAAGTGTCTCAAGATTTATACTGGCTGCGTCAAACCCCCAACTGGGTGTGGTATTCTTTTATTCCCTACTTCGGCGGATTGGCGATCGCCTATGCAGGCCAAAAAACCAATATTCGCAGTTGGATGGGATGGGGTGTTGGCATTACTTTAGCCGCACTAGCAGTATCTTCTTCAACTAATTTTGGAACGCTGGTTTGGATCGCTCAAATAGTCATAGCCTTTGCTTTGAAAAAGCGCTATCTCATCAAAACCGCACCCAGAGGTTTACTGGTTCCTGCAACTGCGACAAATGCCCAAGAACTGGCAAAGGAACGCGGCAAAATAGATATTAATGAGTGTACCAAAGACGATCTGGTCAGAATATTGGGTTTGCCGATCGTCTACGCTAACGATATTGAATCTTTGCAAAACGAAGGCTACATTTTTACCCACGCCGAAGAGTTATCAGAAATAGCCGGAGTGCCCGAAAGTCACGTCAGACGCATCGCCCCGATGATTTGCTTCAGCTACAATTATCAAAAAGAATCCCTGTTTACTTGGAAACGGTTAAATATCCTGTCGCCGGAAGAGTTGATCCAAAGCGGTTTAGATCGGGTTGTTGCTGAAACAATAGTTAGAGAAAGGCAGATAGAAGGCGCATACAAATCAGTTATTGATGTCAAGCGGCGGACGGGACTGCCTTTTGATTCCTACCGCCATATTTGTTGATTTGTTAATTGGTAGTTGTTAAGCTGTTGTGGATTTAATTTTTATTTTGAGGACGCTGCTCAAAGCCCACCCCACAATAGTTTGATGCACGCAGACCTCAGAAACCCGGTTTCTGACTAGATTTCTGGTGACTCGACCCAAAACTCGTAGAAACCGGGTTTCTTGCTCCCCATGCGTCACCAATGAAAGTGTCCAAATTATTGAATTAGGAACAGCTTATGACAACAAAATTAGAAGTTGACCGACATAAATTGTATGATACCGATTACCTCAGATGGATTGAAACCACTGTGGAAAAGTTGCGGGTTTGCGACTACTCAAATATCGATTGGGAAAACTTGATTGCAGAAATAGAAGACATGGGCCGAAGTGAACGCAGGAGTTTGGAAAGTAATCTTGTGGTAATTATCCTGCACTTGCTGAAGTGGCAATTTCAACCGGATCGAAGAAGTGGTAGTTGGAAAGGCAGCATTATTGAACGTCGCAGACGTATTCGCCAAACTCTAAAAGATTCCCCCAGTCTCAAATCATATCTTGAAGAAGTATTAGTTGAATGTTATGCGGATGCAGTAGAACAAGCAAGTGCTGAAACTGGATTGTCTGTAGAAACGTTTCCGCAATCATGTATCTATTCTGCTGTCGAGGTTCTAGATTCTGAGTTTTGGCCAGAGTTTTTGCCCGATGAGACGATCGAAGAGTAGTATGGCAAAAAGCCCGATCGCGCATATCCCAGTAATCTACCTTAAATGAACCCGCTAGCTAACATCTCCAACAGCAGGCCGGTTCAGCTAAATTATCAAAAAAACTATTTATCCTCTTGACATTCACACAAAATAATGATATTAAAATGTTTTGGTAAAACCCCTATTTTTCTCTAGCATCAACTTCAATTGGGGTAAGTTTTCAAGAGGATTCCTTAAATATCAGTGGTATCCTACAGAATTATTATTGAAACAGAAAACTACACAATAGTCGCAGTAGCGCTAACATCAAATTATGTCTGACTCTCCTCCATCCCAAATCACCCCAGAACCCTCGCCTCCAAGTGCTGCTACCGCAGATCGCAGTGCTAAAACTCGGCAAATGTTGGGTATGAAAGGGGCTGCTAGCGGGGAAACTTCGATCTGGAAGATTCGCTTGCAACTGATGAAACCGATTACCTGGATTCCCTTAATTTGGGGCGTGGTGTGCGGGGCCGCTTCTTCGGGAAACTATGTTTGGAATTTAGAGAATTTCGCGATCGCCGCAGCTTGTATGTTGATGTCCGGGCCGTTGCTGGCTGGGTACACTCAAACTTTGAACGATTTTTACGATCGCGACATCGACGCTATTAACGAGCCCTACCGTCCGATTCCCTCCGGTATCATCTCGATTCCCCAAGTAGTAACCCAAATTTTGGTATTATTAGCCGCAGGCATTGGGGTGGCTTATGCTCTAGACTTGTGGGCGGGTCATGAATTTCCCATCATGACTGTTTTGACTCTCGGCGGCGCGTTTCTAGCTTACATCTACTCCGCGCCACCGCTGAAACTCAAGCAGAATGGCTGGTTGGGAAATTATGCCCTAGGTGCTAGCTACATTGCTCTGCCTTGGTGGGCAGGTCAAGCTTTGTTTGGTACACTAGATCCCACGATTATGATTTTGACCTTGTTTTACAGTTTGGCAGGGCTGGGAATTGCGATCGTTAATGATTTCAAAAGTGTCGAGGGCGATCGGCAATTGGGGTTAAAATCTTTGCCAGTGATGTTTGGTATCACAACCGCAGCTTGGATTTGCGTGTTGATGATCGACATATTTCAAGCAGGGATTGCAGCCTACCTGATCGGCATCCACCAAAACCTTTACGCTGTCATTCTCCTGCTGCTGATAATTCCCCAAATCACTTTTCAGGATATGTACTTTTTACGCAATCCCCTAGAAAATGATGTTAAATATCAGGCTAGCGCTCAGCCTTTCCTGGTTTTGGGTATGCTGGTAGCAGCTTTGGCACTAGGTCATGCGAGTTAAGCAGAATTAAAAGCGGGGAATTTTGAGTTAAAGAGTTTTTAACTCAAAATAATTAACTCAAGACGGTTCGCAGTGTTATTGAATAAAAAATGTCAAGTTAAAAATTAAAAATTGAAGAGGGATAGCCTTTTTAATTTTTAATTTTTAAGTGAAGTTGATGAGGTTTGAAGGTCTGAACGTGGCAGAATTTTTCTCAAATATCAAAAAAGATGAATTGAGCAAAGTCACTAAGGCAGCAGGCGGTAATTCCGATGGAGAATCGCCAAATGCTGCCAATAGCACGGGGCTAAACTCGTCACCATCCCTGCCTCCATTGTCTCCGCAGGCAAGGGGTGAGCGATCGTCAGAGTATGTGGTATCAGAAGAAGCTGAACCTCCAGAAGAGTCAGAATTAGCATCAGAATATTCCTACCAAGAAGAAGACGATGAATATCCAAGAGTCCAGCGCAATTGGCAAGGGTTGAAGCGCTTAATCATTTGGTTGGAAATTGAACCTCAAGTTACTATGCTGCAAGCAAAGGGAAGAGAATTGCTGCGGCCGGTCTTCAGTAGGCCCAGAACTAGATCATCAAAAAAATTAAAGAGTTCCGACAGTAGCAAATTACGGGAAAATAGCGCGCTGCAAAACACCGAACTGCAAATAAATACAGAAGTACCGGAAAATAGCGCGCTGCAAAATACCGAACTGCAAATAAATACAGAAGTACCGGAAAATAGCGCACTGCAAAACACCGAACTGCAAATAAGTACAGAGGTACCGGAAAATAGCGCACTGCCGAAAAATAGGAAACTACAGGAAAAGTTAAAAAAACTCCGGTCCCGCCGCCCGAGATTTTGGATAGCAATAGGTGTTGCTAGTCTGGGCGCTGGCAGTTTAATATACGGTTTATGGATTTTGCACGCCTTAGACAAAGGTTTGCCGGATGTTAACGATTTGTCGGCCTTTAACCGCGACGGCACGCTGACAATTAAGGCGGCAGACAATACGATTTTGTTGCAGTCGGGGCCGGCAACTAGAGATAAGCTAAAACTTAATGAAATTCCGGATTTGTTGAAGAAAGCTTTTATTTCCATTGAAGACCGCCGTTTTTATGAACATCGCGGGGTGGATTATCAAGGTATTGTGCGATCGATTGCTTCTAATTTGATAGCGAGAGATTTGGTGCAGGGCGGCAGTACAATTACGCAACAATTGGCTCGGGTGGTTTTTCTAAACCAAGAAAGAAGTATTAGGCGAAAGGTTCGGGAGGCTCTTTTGGCTCAGAAAATAGAGCGGGAGTTGACGAAAGACCAAGTTTTAGAAAGATATTTAAATCTGGTTTATTTGGGTTCGGATGCCTACGGAGTGGCAGATGCGGCTTGGGTTTTCTTTAGCAAACCAGTCGATAAATTAACTTTGGCAGAGATGGCAACTTTGGCGGGTTTGCCGCCGGCACCGAGCGAATATTCGCCTTTGGTTAATCCGAATATTGCTAAGGAACGCCGCAATATTGTACTAAAACAAATGCAGGAAGCAAAGGTAATTACAGAAGCTCAGGCAAAGGAGGCGATGGCAGAAACGATTACTGTTAAACAAAGTCCGCCGAAGCGATTTAAAGTAGTCGCGCCTTATTTTGCTAGTTACATTCGGAAGGAACTGCCACGCTATGTTTCTAAGGATGCTTTGGAATCTGGGGGTTTGACTGTCGAGACGACGGTGGATTTGAAGTGGCAGAAAATAGCGGAACAGGTGGTTAAAGATGCGATCGAGGTTGATGGCCGCCGTCAAGGTTTTGAACAGGCTGCTTTAGTTTCTATGGACACTAAAACTGGCGAAGTTAAGGCGCTGGTAGGTGGGGGAAGTTTTAAGGAAAGTCAGTTTAATCGAGCTACGCAGGCTTTGCGACAACCCGGATCGACGTTTAAGGGGTTGGTTTATGCCGCCGGGATCGCAGCCGGTTTTTCGCCTTACGACAGCTATGAAGATGAGCCAATTATTTTCGACGGCTATCAACCGAATAATTACGGCAAAAGGTTTAGTGGCTGGCGATCGATGTCTGATGCTTTGAGGGCTTCGGTGAATGTGGTGGCGGTGAAGGTGTTGGTCGATGTCGGCTTTGAACCTGCAATGAAATTAGCCCACGATATGGGAATTAAGTCTAAATTAAGTCCGATTTATTCCCTGGCTTTGGGCTCGTCTGAGGTGAATTTGCTGGAGTTAACTAATGCTTACGGTACTTTAGCATCCCAAGGTAATTTTATTGAAGCGCACGGAATTACTCGGGTGATTAATCAGCGGGGAGATGTAATTTATCAGGCTGATTTTAAACCGAAACGGGTTTTGGACAAGGATAGCGCTGCAATTACTACTTGGATGTTGGAGGGTGTAGTGCAAGGGGGTACGGGCGGGCCTGCTGCTTTGCCCGATCGCGCTGTTGCCGGCAAAACTGGTACTTCAGAAAATGTGCGGGATTTGTGGTTTATCGGTTATATTCCGCAGGTGGTGACTGGCGTTTGGCTGGGGAATGATGACAATTATCCCACCTGGGGAACTAGCGGTACTGCGGCCTACAATTGGCGCGAGTTTATGAGTCAAGCTGTGAAGGGAATGTCGGTTGAGGAGTTTCCAAAGTTGCCGAAGTTGGAGGGCCGCAAAGGCAGTATTAAGGCAAAACCGGTGGAGCCTAAGAGGATTATTCGGGGGATGATTGTCAATGATGATGGGGCGATCGTACCTTACAATCCCAATCCCGAGCCCCGGCGCCGCGAGTGGCAAGAACCTGCTTATCAAGAACCTGCTTATCAAGAGCCTGCTTATCAACAGCCGGGATATTAAGGGGGTTTTGAATTTTTCACCGCAGATTGTAGCAGATTAACACAGATTAACGCCGATGCAATTGCGGATTTCAATCGTGTTGCAACTTAATTTCGCTTTAGCCGCACCATAAAAAAGCCGTCCATTTGATGTTGGTGCGGCCAAATTTTTACCCATCCTTCGGGTGATGGTTGGACGGGTAAATCTATGGTTGGCGGTTCGATTTGCCAGTGAGGGTTGTTGTTTAAGAACGATCGCACAACTTGTTCGTTTTCTAAAGGATGAATCGTGCAAGTTGCGTAAACTAATACGCCGCCGGACTTGACAAACGTCGCGGTATTTGCTAACAATTCCGATTGCAATTGTGATTGTTGTTGAATGTTTTCGGGTGTGTGTTGCCAGCGGGCATCGGCGCGGCGGTGCAGGGTTCCGAGCCCGGAACAAGGTGCGTCTAATAAAACTCTGTCTGCTAGGTTGATAAATTCTGGGAAGTGGCGGCTGTCTCCGGTATGAATTTTAATAGATTTCATCTGGAGTCTGCCTGCATTTTCTGTGAGTTTTTTGAGTCTGTTTGCAGTTTTGTCGCAGGCGTAAATTGTGCCTTCATCCTGCATCAATTCGGCGCTGTGGGTGGTTTTCCCTCCCGGTGCGGCGCAGGCGTCGATGATAATTTCCCCTGGCTGCGGGCCTAGTAAATGGGTGACTAATTGAGCGCTGCTGTCTTGGACTGTCCACCAGCCTTCGCTGTATCCGGGGAGGTTTTGGATTGCACCGGTGCTGCTATTTAGCCTTAAAGCTTGGGGCAAGTTGGGGATTCTGTTAGTTGAGATGTTGCGGGCTTTGAAGGCTGTTTCGATTTTGTCGATCGAGCTTTTTAAAGGATTGATTCTCAAGTCAATTGTGGGGGATTGGTTGAACCATTCACAGAGTAATTCTGTTTCAGTTTCGCCTATGTTTTCTAGCCAAAATTCGACAATCCAGTCAGGAAAACTGTGGGAAATTCCCAGGCGTTCGACGGTTGATTTATAGTTAGTAACTGTTAAGGGGTTTAAGTTGCTATCTGTTAAACGGATGTATTGTCGCAGCAAGCCGTTGACAAAACTGCTGAGTCCAGAAAAGCCGTTTTCTTTTGCTAGTTTAACTGTGGTATTGACGGCAGCGGAGGGTGGAATTTGGTTGAGATATTCGAGTTGATATAAACCTAAATGTAGAATAGTACGAAGTTCGGGCGGTTGTTGGGAGGATTTTTTTGTGGCGAGTTTGTCGATGATAAAATCTAGCGATCGAGTTCTTCTGACACTACCGCACACTAATTCTGTAACTAAACGGCGATCGAGGTCATTTAGTTGAGAATTGCGAAAAGCGCGATCGAGGGCGGCATCTGCAAATGCACCGCGGCGGTGGACTTCGCGGAGTGCGAAAAAGGCTGTTTGGCGGGGATTTTGCATAATTAAGATATGGGGGCATAGAAACTGGGTTTTTTACGATAAGACGCGTTACAGCCCGCAGATTTGGTGAAAAACCCATTTTCCGATCGCCCGTGATTCGAGGACTATTATAATCTCAAATGTCCTTTGGATTTATCCCCATTTCTCGGAGTTTTTCCGAAAGGCGATCGGCTTTTTGCTGTACTAACTCTTTCTGCTGTCGTTCTTGTTCCATTTGTTGCTGTGTTTGTTCCATTTGTTGCTGTGTTTGTTCCATTTGTTGCTGTGTTTGTTCCATTTGTTGCTGTGTTTGTTCCATTTGTCTTGACAACTCCACATAAGACAAAAACTTTAGTCCGTCGGGACGATAAATTTCCAAGTCTCCCGATGCAGTTTCAAAACGTGTCTCCAAACGCGGACTTACCCAACCCTCCATTGATTCAATATAGTTTAGTTCTCCGTCACTTCGCGCCCAACCAATTAACTCATTATCCTCTGGATCGTAGACATAATATTCTTCTACTCCATAATTTTCGTAGAACTTAAACAGCTTAAACATGGGTCCCATGCGATTGCCAGGGGAGAGGATTTCAAAGACAACTTGCGGCGCAATATTATCTTCAAGCCACTGTTGGTAGGAACCTCTGTAACCTTTTGGTCTGCCAAAGACTACCATCGTATCAGGTGCTTGGCGAGTTTTGTTATCTCCTTCGACGGGATACCACAGCAAGTCACCTGCTACAAAGACATTTTCGTTATCTTTGAATAAGGCATCTATTCCGCCTTGAATTGTTACGATTAATTGAAACTGTTTAGTGTTGTCAGACATGGGTTTTCCGTCGCTGTCTGGGTAGATGATTTCTGGCAAATTTTGAGTGCGAATTGTTGCTGTCATGGGGATGACTCCATTGCTAGTAGCATCAATTTCTATTTTATACCTATTTCAAAAAAACCCGACGAGAGCGGGTTGAATTTCCTTTCTTGAGTCTCGCGCAGGCGGACGAAAGTTTGTCTAAACCTGGTTTCAACCGCCTAGTTTCAACAAAAACAAAATAAAAACCCGGCTGATCCAAAAAACCGGGCTTAATCATCAGCGTTAATCAGCGTTAATCCGCCTGAATGTGCGGTTGCAAAATCCTACAACTGCTTCACCTCAGCAACCAATTTCGCAACCACATCCTTCGCGCTACCAAACAACATCATCGTCTTATCCTTGTAAAACAACTCATTGTCTACACCGGAAAAACCAGCACTCATCCCGCGCTTGATCACGATCGTATGTTTGGCCTTATCAACCTCCAAAATCGGCATCCCATAAATCGGGCTAGCCGTATCGTGACGCGCCGCCGGATTCACCACATCATTGGCGCCGATTACCAACGCCACATCCGTTTCTTCAAACTGCGGGTTGATGTCATCCATATCGTACAACTGCGGGTAAGGCACGTTTGCTTCCGCCAACAGCACATTCATGTGCCCCGGCATCCGCCCAGCCACCGGGTGAATCGCGTATTTTACGTCAACACCCATTTTTTCCAAACCGTCGGCTAACTCGCGTACCGAGTGCTGTGCTTGCGCTACAGCCATTCCGTAGCCTGGAATAATTACAACCGATCGCGCATAGCCCAACATCATCGCACTTTCTTCGAGATTAATGCTGCGAACAGTTTTGTCGATCGCCCCACCAGCAACAGCCCCAGCCGCCGCACCGCTGCCGCCACCGCCAAAAGCGCCAAACAACACACTAGAAAGCGATCGATTCATCGCCTTGCACATGATTTGCGTCAAAATAATCCCCGACGCGCCCACCAATGCACCAGCGATAATCAGCATATTGTTCATCAAAATGAACCCAGCCACACTCGCCGCAATCCCGGAATAAGAGTTAAGCAGCGACACTACCACGGGCATATCGCCGCCACCAATCGGCAACACAAACATGATTCCCAAAATATTGGAAATCGCCACCAAACCGAGGAATACTGGCACATCCTCCGGGTTAAACAGCATATAACCGCTGCCGGCTAAAAGTGCGATCGCCAGCAGGGCATTAAACGGCTGTTGCAGCGGAAACGAAATCGGCGCCCCCGGCAGCAATTCTTGCAGCTTCGCAAACGCCACAAGGCTACCAGTGAAAGTAATTCCGCCTACCAACACGCCCAAAAGGATCGCGATCGTCGTGTCAGGTGCCGGCGATTGCTGGATGCTGATATAGCGCCAGAATTCGCCCACAGCAACGAGTGCAGAAGCAGCGCCCCCAAAACCGTTAAGCAAACCCACCATCTGTGGCATATCCGTCATCGCGACGGTTTTCGCCATAATTGTTCCCAAAATGGAACCGATGATGATGCCGACAGCAATCAATTCGTAGCTGATGACTTGCTTTTCCAGCAAAGTACCGACGATCGCAATTAACATCCCGATCGCAGCTAACACATTTCCTTGACGCGCGGTTGCGGGCGATCCCAACTGTTTCAAACCGACAATAAACAAAGATGCGGCAACTAAATAACCTAGTTGAATGCCACTTGGCAGAAAATCGCTCACGCTTTAACCTCTTTTTTCTTGAACATTTGCAGCATTCGATCGGTGACTAAGAAACCCGCAACAACGTTTATTGTGGCAAGGGCGATCGCGATCGTCCCCAAAATCGAAGTAACAGTCACACTACCTTGACCTGAAATCAGAATTGCGCCTAAAACCGCAATTCCAGAAATCGCATTAGAACCCGACATCAAAGGTGTGTGTAGCGTCGGCGGGACTTTGTTAATAACTTCAAATCCCACAAACGACGCTAGAGTAAACACAACTAAACCTGCAATCAATCCTTCTGCCATGACAATTGGTAATTGGTAATTGGTAATTGGTTATTAGTCATTAGTCATTAGTTATCAACTGTAAAAGCTTTAGCGTTTCCAAACCAGTTCAAACGTATTCACAGACTGCTGTTTAATGCCGAGGCCAGATCCCCCCTAGCCCCCCTTAAGAAGGGGGGGACAAGAAGCATTCAAAGTCCCCCTTCTTAAGGGGGATTTAGGGGGATCTGGCCTTGGCTACAAACGAGATTTATCAATGGTTTTAGATTTAAGCTGACACTAATGAAACCACCTATTTTCCTACTAATGACTAATGACTAATGACTGTTGACTAATAACTAACTCACGACTGAAGCCTGAGCCGCCAAAGCATCGCGCACCCGCTGGTTACTAATCTCGCCATCGCGAGCCACACAAGCACCAGCAATGATATCATCTTCAAAATTCAAATTAAGTTCCTTATCTTTCAGCATCAACTGAAGCAAAGCCGAGATATTTTTCGAGTAAGTTTCGCTAGCATGAACAGGCATTGACGATGGTAAATTAATCGCACCAATCACATTAACGCCGTTCCATTCAACATCTTTACCCGCTTCCGTGCACTCGCAATTGCCGCCTTGTTCGGCTGCGAGGTCAACAATTATTGCTCCCGGTTTCATTTGAGAAACCATTTCTCTGGTAACTAAAATCGGCGCTTTTCTACCAGGAACTTGAGCGGTTGTAATTACTGCATCGGAAGCACCGACGTGCTGGGTGAGCACTTGGCGAGTATGTTCTTTCGCTGCTTCTGATAATTCTTTAGCATAGCCGCCTGCTGCTACAGTTTCTTCCTTAAGTTCGACATCGATAAATTTAGCGCCCAAGCTTTGCACTTGTTCTTTGGTTTCGGGGCGGATGTCGAAGGCTTCGACTACAGCGCCCAAACGGCGCGCCGTGGCGATCGCCTGTAAGCCCGCAACGCCCACGCCCATTACCAATATTTTCGCGGGGCGAATTGTACCCGCCGCCGTTGTCAGCATCGGAAAATACTTCGGTAAAGCCGCCGCTGCGATCAGTACCGCTTTGTAACCAGCCACATTAGCCTGAGATGACAGCGCGTCCATGCTTTGAGCTCGGCTGGTGCGCGGAATCATTTCCATGCTGAATGCCGTTATTTGGCGATCGGCCAAACGCTGTATCAAAGCCGGATTTCCCAAAGGATTCAAAAATCCGATGAAAACTCCCCCTTCACGCAGTTGATGAACTTCTGACTCTTGCAATTCCCCGATTTTGACGACAACATCGGCTTCGCCCCACAGCGTAGCGGTATCGGCGACAACACGAGCTCCGGCTTCTTCGTAAGCCAGATCCGAGAAAAAGGATTTTGCACCCGCACCGGCCTCAACCCAAACTTCGACGCCTTGTTTGACTAATTTGGCTACAGCATCGGGTACTAAGGCTACCCGGCGTTCCCCTGCTTCGACTTCTTTGGCGATCGCTAATTTCATGGACTCTCCTTTACTCTAAACATAGACAGGGCGGTTTCAACGGCCTCTACACAGACAGGGCGGTTGAAACCGCCTCTACACAGACTCTCACCTGACGGCAGCAGGTTGAAATTCAAATTTCCCAGTCGGCGTCCGAGGGACATCGTTTGTGTAGGCGCGATTTCAATCGCGGGCCCGGTGGCCGTTGAAATCGCTTCTGCTGGCTTCTCACGTTGATACTAAAGCCGATCGCCAAATTTACACTCGCTTCTTTAACTTGTCTTATAGATTCAATTTGGCTAAACTGTTAAATTTGCAACCGACCATGATATAATAAAACGCTGCCTAGTTCTGTAGTTATAATGTCAGTTGTCCGTATTACGCAAAATTACGCAAAAAATAATTGACAGAACTCGGGGGATGGATTGCACTCATCAAATTGCTGATACATTCGATATATTAAAGGCATTCATCGCAAATTGCCTGCAGTAAATATTTAAGGTTCGATTGTAAATTTGCGTAAATTTGCTTAGAGGAGTGATTATGAGACGATTATTTTCGGCACTAGCGGTGACAGGTTGCTTGCTGACAGGCTTGCCCGCCATTAGTTTAGCCCAGTCGATGCCAGGATTCACAATTTTCGGCGGCCCCGATCGCGCCAATCAGTTAAACTACCGCTTGGATTACGGCAAAGCCGGGATGAGCGGCGACAGATACCGGCTGCGAATTCCTTCCAAAAAAGTAAGTTTGGCGATCGCCCAACTGAACATATCCTATCCAGACTATTACAAAGGCGAATTCGACCAAAAAGACATTAAA
This sequence comes from Microcoleus sp. LEGE 07076, assembly GCF_015207455.1. Lineage (GTDB taxonomy): Bacteria > Cyanobacteriota > Cyanobacteriia > Cyanobacteriales > Microcoleaceae > Microcoleus. Next base: position 6,983 of record NZ_JADEWV010000011.1, on the reverse strand, counting down.
GTGCGCGTCAAAGACAAAACAATACAATTGCAAGAAGTAATCTGGGACAAAGAAAATCGATTCATAGAAATTTATCCCACAGAGCCAATTCCTGCCGGTAGCAACGTTGAGGTTGTCCTCTCCAACGTCCAAAACCCAAGTCCCGGCGGAATGTACCATTTCAACGTCCGCATCCGCACTCCAGGGGATGTACCATTGATGCGCTACCTGGGGACTTGGCTGTTGAGCATTGAGTGAAAAAATAGTTCGGGTTTGAGTTAGGGGAACTGAGATATTGCAGCATTCTCAATAATTTTTTCACTCTCTCGCTCTCCTATGTGCCCCGCCAGAAAATCTACTTTTTGCCGAACAGGCCCGACAGCCCGTGCGAGCGAGAACAGTGCAAGATATGAGGAGAAGGAATTTCCCCCCCGTCAAGCGATCGCCACAGTAAAATTAAATGTGGCGATCGTTTTGCTGCGGGCAAAAATTTAACAATACTCAAATCCGGGTTTTCGGGAGTTTGAATATAGAACCTCCGGCTCATATCGCAATTCTCAATCATTCGTAATAATAAGTTTAAGGGCAGTCCCTCGATGGTTGCCCCTCGCTAATTAGGGGTAGGCCCAACAGCTTACCTACAAAACGTTTACCAATCAAATAGGATTGCTCTAGCTTATAAGTAAGTTGGCGGGAAAAACACAACTATCTCAACAAAGATAAATGAGGCTAAAACCCGAATCCCTCAAGGCGAACTGCCTCATCCCAACTACAAATATTTACGCCCTTGTACTTAGTCTCCCATGAATCTACTAGTAAAAATCAAAACAATCAAACTTCCTCCAGCGCTGCGATCGAAAAATTATCGCCTATTTTTTGCAGGACAAGGCATCTCCCTGATTGGCAATTGGATGACCCAAGTTGCTACTGTGTGGCTGGTATACAATCTGAGCGACTCACCTTGGATGCTGGGCGTAGTGGGATTCACCAGTCAAATACCCACATTAATTTTACTGCCTTTTGCAGGAGTTTTAATCGATCGCTGGAATCGGCACAGAGTGATAATTGCCACTCAAATATTAGCAATGATTCAATCCTTAGCCCTAGCATTTTTAGCATTCACAGGAGTCATCAACATTTGGCAAATCCTCATACTGAGTTTTTTTCAAGGCGCAATAAACGCCTTTGACGCGCCCGCACGACAAGCATTTGTCCCCGAACTCGTAGAAAAAAAAGAAGACTTAGCAAATGCGATCGCCCTCAACGCTTCCATGTTCAACGGAGCGCGACTCATCGGCCCAGCAATTGCCGGATTGGTGATAGGTACAGTCGGCGCGAGTTATTGTTTTCTCCTGGATGGAATCAGCTACATCGCCGTGATTGCAGGCTTATTAGCAATGCAGATCAAACCCCGTAAAATAGCAGTAACCAATACCAAACCCTTACAAAGATTAAAAGAAGGATTCGATTATGCCTTCGGATTCCCCCCGATTCGAGCCATCTTACTGCTATTAGCATTAGTCAGCTTCGCCGGAATGTCGCACACAGTATTAGTGCCAATTTTTGCCACAAAAATTCTGAACGGCGGCCCGCAAACCCTCGGATTTTTGATGGCAGCTTCCGGAGTTGGAGCATTTGCAGGCGCGATTTATTTGATCGGACGAAAAAGTGTCATCGGCATTGGCAAATTGATTGCAATGTCACCAGCAATCATGGGAATTGGACTGATTGGTTTTGGTTTGTCCCGCAGCTTGTGGCTGTCATTAATCATGATGTTGTTTGTAGGATTTGGTTTCATCATCCAATTTGCCGGAGGAAACACATTTTTGCAAACAATAGTTGAAGACGACAAACGCGGCAGAGTGATGAGCATCTACACGATGGCATTTTTTGGAATTACACCATTTGGCAATTTAGTAGCAGGTGCATTGGCAAATTATATCGGCTCTCCCAATACAGTCATACTTGGAGGTATAATTTGTATTTTAGGCTCAATATTTTTTACCAGACAGCTTCCAGCCTTAAAACATTTAGTTACACCAATATATCAAAAGATGGGCATAATTTCCTAAACACTTTATAAAAGTTTCTCTTTCTCTCTTCTCTTTCTCAGCGCCCTCTGCGCCCTCTGCGGTTAAAAAATCCAAATTAATTACACCAGAGGTTAAACCAATGGCAAATACCAGTGCAATTCCCCAGCAGCAGAGCGATCGCGTTCCCTTAAAAACCTGGATCGGCGTCATGGGAACAATTCTCGGCGCTTTCATGGCAGTTTTGGACATCCAAATCACCAACGCATCTCTCAGAGATATTCAAGCAGCATTAGGCGCAACTTTAGAAGAAGGTTCTTGGATTTCCACCGCTTATCTAGTCGCAGAAATAGTCGTAATTCCGATGACTGGTTGGCTGTCGCAAGTGTTTTCAGTGCGCCGATACATATTGGTAAATGCTGCCTTTTTCACGTTTTTTTCCATGTGCTGCGCTCAGGCATGGAACTTGAGTTCAATGATTGTATTTCGAGCTTTGCAGGGGTTGACAGGCGGTATTTTAATTCCAATGGCTTTTGGATTTTTGCTAACCAATTTGCCACCCAAAAAACAGCCAATTGGCATGGCGATGTTTGCCCTGACAGCTACTTTTGCACCCTCGATCGGACCAACATTGGGAGGATGGCTAACTGAGAATTATGGGTGGCAATATGTGTTTTATCTCAATTTGGTTCCAGGGATGCTGCTGCTAGCTGCTGTGTGGTACGCAGTTGATCCTAAGCCGATGCAGCTAGAACTGCTAAAAGGCGGCGACTGGTGGGGAATTATCTCAATGGCGATCGGCTTAGGTTCCCTGCAAGTTGTGTTAGAAGAAGGCAGCCGCAAAGACTGGTTTAGTTCTGATTTTATTGTGCGTTTAAGCATAGTTGCTGCTATATTTCTCGGCGCTTTTTTCTGGATTGAACTAACTCGAAAAAACCCGTTTATTAATCTACGACTGCTAACTCGCCGCAATTTCGGCTTAGCAACTATTGTCAATGTTTCGTTAGGTGTAGGATTGTACGGTTCGGTGTTCATTCTACCCCTGTATTTAGGTCAGATCCAGCAGTACAATGCCATGCAAATTGGCGAGGTAATTATGTGGGCTGGCGTACCGCAGTTATTCATCGTACCGATGGTGCCGAAATTGATGCAGCGAATGGATTTGCGGTTGCTAATTGGCATAGGTGTGAGTTTGTTTGCGGTGAGTTGTTTTATGAATGCCAGCATGACTCACGATACGGGTATCGATCAGTTGCGTTGGTCGCAATTAGTGCGAGCATTGGGACAGCCATTAATTATGGTGCCGCTGTCAACTATTGCCACTGCTGGCATGGAAAAACACGAGGCTGGTTCTGCTTCCGGCTTGTTTAATATGATGCGAAATATGGGAGGTTCGATGGGGATTGCGGCGCTAGCAACTTTGGTGACGCAGCGCGAGCAATTTCACTCGAATCGCTTGGGGGAATCTGTTTCTTTGTACAATCCGGCAACGCAGGAAAGACTCAATCAAATGACTCAGTATTTTGTGAGTCGCGGTGCTGATTTGAGTGTGGCGAAAGAACAGGCAATTAAGGTAATTGATAATATTGTCCGCCGCGAAGCTTATGTGATGGCTTTTAATGATTGTTTTTACTTTGTGGGAATTGCTTTGTTGTTAAGCGGGATTGCTATTTTGGGTTTTAAAAAGGTGAAAGCGGGTGCTGGTGGTGGGGGAGCTCATTAAATCAGGGAAGCAGAAGTAGGGTGGGCAATATTCCTCTCGATCCCCCCTAACCCCCCTTAAAAAGCAGGGGACAAGACTATTCAAAGTCCCCCTTTTTAAGGGGAATTTAGGGGGATCGATCGCACAGTCGCCTAGTGCAAGTTCTCTATTCACCATTCTTGTTGGGCTTCTGCTTCTGCTTGGATTAAGTTTTGCCGTAGTTGCACCCAGTTTGTTTGATGAGAGGGCGAGTCTTCGAGGAGTTTTCCGCGCTGTAAGTGCAGAATTCTGGTGCTAAATTCCTGGGCTAATTCTAATTGGTGATTGACCATTAAAATTGTGGTTTTGTCGTTGGTTAGCTGTGTCAATACTTGCAAAATGTGGGCGGCTTTTCCTGCGTCGAGGGCGGATGTTGGTTCGTCTAAAAGCAAGATTTTTGGTTGGATGATGATGCCGCGGGCGATCGCCACTAACTGCTTTTGGCCCGTGGAAAGCTGCAATTCCGTGCGATCGAGCCATTCTTGGGGGATATGAAGTTGTTCAATAACCCTGTTAATTTTATCTCCTATTTCTGATGAATGGATTCCCCGCAGCTTCAAAGGATAAGCCAATGCTTCTCGCACCGACATTCCCAAAAGCTTGGATTCTTGCAGGATGAGGGTGATTTGTCTGCGGAGTTCGATCGCCCCTATTTGCCGGTATTCTGTATTTTCCAGATAAATCGAGCCGCTGGTGGGAGTGCTGAGTCGGTTTAGCAACCGCAACAGTGTTGTTTTGCCGGCACCAGAAGGGCCCACAATCGCCACGCGAGCTCCCTTGTGTACCTGAAACGAGATATTGTCTAATAAGTAGCTTGAGGCGATCGGAGTTTTAAAACTTACACCATCAATTCGCAGTTGAGGATTTGTTTCTGGATGATTTTCAGAATAATTAGGCATTGAATTCATTTAAAATCCCAAAAAGTTGCACATATTTCGATCCCCCTCGCATCCCCCTTAAGAAGGGGGACTTTGATAGGAATCTTGTCCCCCCCTTATTAAGGGGGGTGCCAGGGTGATCAGATTCTATGCAACCACCTATAAAATTGGTATGAGTCCAGGACGATCGCAACTAAATTCATCCGTGTATCCGTGTTGTGCCCCTCTTCATTTTCAGACTTTTACAGCTTTATCCAATGGAAAACCCAAATGTTCGCGCTGTTCCAAATAAAGCTGAGCGACGCGCCGCGCCAAATTCCGAATTTTGGTAATATAGCGAGTTCTTTCCGTTACCGAAATCACACCTCTAGCATCGAGCAAATTGAAAGTATGCGAACATTTTAGCACATAATCAAGACTAGGCAAAACCAATCCTTTTTGCGTCAATTGTTCCGCTTCTTGTTCGTAGAGTCCAAACAAAGTAAACAGCAATTCAGGATTAGAAGCTTCAAAGTTATAAGTACACTGTTCAATTTCTCCTTGCAAGTGAACATCGCCGTAAGTGATGCCATCTTTCCACTGAATTTTCGTCATGGCATCGACTTCTTGGAGATACATTGCGAGGCGTTCGAGTCCGTAGGTAATTTCAATCGAAACCGGGCGACAATCAATGCTCCCGCACTGTTGAAAGTAGGTAAATTGGGTAATTTCCATGCCGTCGAGCCAGACTTCCCAGCCCACGCCCCAAGCTCCTAAAGTTGGAGATTCCCAGTTGTCTTCTACGAAGCGAATGTCGTGGTCTTCCGGTCTAATTCCTAATGCTCTCAGCGAGTCTAAATAGATTTCTTGGATATTAGGAGGAGATGGTTTAATTAGGACTTGATATTGATAGTAATGTTGAAAGCGATTCGGATTTTCGCCATAACGTCCGTCGGTGGGGCGGCGACAGGGTTCGACGTAGGCGACAGACCAAGGTTCGGGCCCAATTGCTCTGAGAAAAGTGTGGGGATTCATGGTTCCTGCACCTTTTTCTGTATCGTAGGATTGGGCGATCAGGCATCCTCGATCGCTCCAGAATTTGTTTAAGGTGGCAATGACTGATTGAAAATTCACTGGTTTAAATCTGGTTAGTATGTGTCTAAACTTATTTAAGCATACTCAAGGCAAGGTTTATTTCAATGAACCATGTATCGCTGGATATTTAAGTTCTTTTTTCAGGTATATTGTATCGATCGAGTTATGGCGATCGCTACACCGCCTGAAACACGACTGGGCTAGCACTATTTTGATAATCAAGACCAGTCATAATATGCTCTGGTTGGATACCTGCGACAATCAGTGCAGCGGTTAACCCTTCCTCAAAGTTATCTTCTTCTATGATGACATGGCGATCGACCAAGCGAGCATGAAACAAAATCGTGTCCATCCAGCGTTGCTTGTCCCAGCCTGTAGCGAGAATCAGGAAATGGCCTGAATCGGTATCGCAGACAGGATAAAGCTGAATCGATTGTAAGCGAGGTTGCGATCGTGTTGCTTCTTGTAGCGTTTGTTTCAGGATATCTGCATAATTTAGTGAGCGATCCATTGAACAATAGCCTCCTGCTTTGGTTCGTAAACTAATAAGTTAATTCTATTCCGTTGAACGGCTAGTTGAAAAATTGGTTTTTGGAAGTGTCGAATATAGATGGTTTGAGCGATAAAAATATCCCATCACTCCATATCTTGAGTAGAATCGCCCTACTCGGCTTTTTCACGTTTGCGTTTTTCGATTTCGGCGATCGGGAGCAATAAACTTTCTTTGATTGTATCTCCTATTTCTTTACTAATACTGTTAAATCTTACAGCGATAATAAGACAATCAACTAATAACTTATTTGCTTCATAATATCTGCTTAAATCTTCTTTCTGTTTGTCATCAAGTAACCAGTGGTGAGGAATGTCTCTGTGGCTGCCTATAGTATTTTTTAATAAATTCAAAAAACCTTCATTTTTACGCTCGTTAAACAAATTATTCCATAAATCGATAATTTCACGACCTTCCCGATCTTTTTCACTCGCAATCGATTTGCTTTTAATAATAAGAATTTTATTCCATAAACAAAGTAGATTTTCATAAATCTCGTTAAAAAATATTCCTCGACTACTAGCAGTATTAATGAAGTTAAAAATTTGGAGTAAGCATTTTTCTAGTTCATTAATTTTTTGGTTTAGAACACAAAAATTTGTAAGAAAAAAAGGAAACGATGGAAGATCTCTTATTAACCAATAAAGTAAATGATCGAATATTAAAACAAAATCTATTACTTCCTTGTTGAGTCTATTGTATAGAGATAAATGATTTAATATATTCGCATC
>NZ_JADEWV010000139.1 GCF_015207455.1 Microcoleus sp. LEGE 07076 | reverse complement strand
TATTAACGGTATCGTTAATGTTTGTAAAGGGGTTTGACGACAGTTAAACTGATGGGGGTAATAAGCTGGGCTTATGGGGGTCAATCCTGGGTGAAAATAGAGCGGAGGGTGACGAGCTTGGGCGCATCCTGCCCTTAACGCCCAACGGGTGTTACCGGAGGTGGAGAAGGTACAGGTGGTGGATCGATCCATAGTGGAGGGGCTGGGCTGCGAGCTGGTGCACCACTGCTGAACTGCAGGAGTTGCTCGGGGCTGAGCGAGCGCAATATTCTGATTCCGAGAGTGTTTCGGGAGATGCTCAGAGCGTAGTTGGGCTGTAAATACGGGCGAAAATTTGATTTTTTGTTCAAATATGTTTCCATGAAGGCTACGCTGAGTCCGTTGAGGTAGCGGCGGGCTAAAGCTGGTTCCGGGCCGATGACTTCTGGTGGTGGCACAAAGATGCTTTGAGGGGATTCCTCTATGGTTGAGAAGTGTGTGCCGTTTTCGAGGACTACTAGATATTTGTTGGGCGATGTCAGCCAAGTGAAGGGTAGAATTTGTTCGAGTAAAGCTGGGGCGACTGTATCGGCGCTGCCGGAGATTACCATGACTGGGATTTGGATTTGGCTGAGGTTTGTTTCTCCGAGAATGCTGCTGACGATCGGGTTGATGGCGATCGCAGCTTTGATGCGCGGATCGCTGAAATTATACTGCTGGTTGCGCTCTAGGCTGCGAGCGCGGCACTGCAACAGCAGGGAAAGGTTCCAAGTTTCGTTTTCGAGCTGGCAGTCTTTGTCTAGCTGGGCCAAGTTAATCTGGGCCCCAGCTAATGTTAAAGCTGTATAGCCACCGAAAGACTGGCCGATGATGCCGACTCGCTGCAAGTCGAGCTGCCCTCGGTAGGCAGGATTGGTGGTCGAAAGTTTGGTTAAATAATCGAGCAGGTCTTTGATGTCGAGGGGGCGGTTGACAAATTCTGCTGGTTCTGCTACTGCGTTGGTTTTGCCTGTTACGAGGTTTTGGATTTGTTGGGCGTTACTGCCGGGATGCTCGGGAACGGCGACGGCAAAGCCGTAGGAGGCTAGGTGTTTGGCTAAATACTGGAAGGAAACGCGATCGGAACCTAAACCGTGAGAAATTACTACTACAGGGGCCGGTTGCGGGCTGCCCTGTGGCAGGTAAATGTCCACATCAAAGGTGCGAGCGCGATTTGGACTTGTGAGAGTTACCGATGATTTTTTCCAAGTATAGGAACCCTTTTGCTGGGGTTCTAGCATTTGGGCCGGATCGATCGCTGGTTCAGAGGCTGCTTCTGCTTCCGACAACTGGGCGACTCCAGCAAGCGTCCGATTGGAACGGTTGATCAGTGATGTGAGTTCGTTGGCGATACCCAAGCCGCGGGCGATGTCAATCCTGATGCCGTAAGTGGGGAATTTCCGCAGCACGTTGAGAATTGTCAGGCCTTCTGGATCGGCGGCGGCTAAAATCAGGGCGGCTCGGATCGCGTAAAATCCGGGCTGTCTAGCTTTGGTTTGAATTACTCGGCCCAAGCGTTCCAGCAGCACTTCTCCTTGAGGCGTGTAGAGGAATTGGGCGATCGTCACGTGGCTGATTTCAGCTTTCGCTTGCAGAGCGCTGCGAATGTCAGCTAGCTGTGATTTTTTGGCGTACTGAGCGAAGCCGTCCAAGTTTGAGTCTATTTTGCCTTCTTTGGCGAATAGTGCCAGGGATTCGATCGGAACTGATTCTTCTAGCGGCCCGTAAGTTACGTAAATTCGCTCGGCGCCCAAAGCCGGTGCGGCGGTGCAAACAGCCGTGAATGCAAACAATCCTAGGTATTTTGGGGCGATCGACCGCCGAGTGCCAAACGCAGCAGTGAAGAGGCTCGGAAACAGACAGTTCATAACTTTCACACCTAGAAATTCTAATAATTAGTCGGTGAAACGATTTAAATTGTTTCGCCAATATTTAATGCCGAAAAATCTATCGGTTGCTTTGGAAATTAGGTTATCGTGGGAAGCATAGCCTGAGAGTAATTTTCTGACCTGAAAACACTAGCTGAAATTTTAAATTCAACGCCGAGGCGCAAGTCGATTTTAGATTCAAGAATCAGAGATTTCCGGGGCCGATGAATCTGGGATCTCGAACAAAACTCTAAAATTTGGGGCTGCCAACCACAGGATTCGGGTGCTTCTATTTGTCTTGTGGCCAGGGGTCAAACCTACGATCACGCCCATTGATGATTTTTCAGCTATCTAAGATATTTGCGATCGAATTTGTAACTAAAGTCTGAGTGAGAGAATTTATCATGTTCAATGCAACTGCTATCCTGATTGACGCTTTTGTGCAAGAGCTGCAGGCCGGCTACCGCCGCACCTACGGCAAGTACAAGCCTGACTACCCTGAAATTATCGCCTGGGCGGGGACGATGGCTCTGGAAAATATCGCTAACTGCGATGCTCTCTACCACAATGTTGAACACACAATGCTCGTGGCATTAGTGGGACAAGAAATTCTCCGGGGCAAGCATATTCGCGAAGGGGGAGTGTCGCCGGAAGATTGGCTGCACTACCTGATCTCCCTGCTGTGCCACGATATCGGCTACGTCAAAGGTGTTTGCCGCCAAGACCAAGAAGCTGTGGGACTCTACGCTACGGGTATTGACGGAGGTATGGTTTCTGTACCGGTCGGGGCAACTTCTGCCAGTTTAACTCCTTATCATGTCGATCGAGGAAAACTCGTCATTGACGAACGCTTCGGCGGCCACACCTTAATTGATGCCGAACAAATTAAGCGCAATATTGAGTTGACACGCTTCCCAGTTCCTGCTAGCGAAACTCATCAAGACAGAAACAATTATTCTGGACTCGCCAGGGCCGCCGATTTGATCGGTCAGTTGAGCGATCCCAATTACCTCCGCAAAATCAGTGCCCTGTTCTACGAATTTGAGGAAGTCGGTACTAATCAAATCTTGGGCTACAAGTCTCCGGGAGATTTGCGGCAAAATTACGCCAAGTTTTATTGGAACGGAGTTTTCCCATACATTCCAGCAGCTTTGAACTACTTGGAATTGACCCAGGGAGGCAAACAAATTATTGCCAACCTCTACGCTAACGTGTTTCAGGTAGAACACGCTGAACCGCTGGCTTTCACCAAGCCAAGCGTTCAAGAATCAATCAAATCCCGCAGCAACGGCAACTTGAACGGCGAACAAGACAGCGATCATCGTCTTCAACCTTCTATCTCTGGGGATAACAAGAAATTTAGCGAATTTGCTGACCTGAATTTGTAAGGGATTTTCCCGCATAATTCAGCAGCTCTAAACGCGAATTATAATTAGGAGGAGTTGGGATTTTCTAGTAGCTTGCTCCTTTTTTGGGAGTGATAATTGAGATTGAGAATCTAAGATCATATCCCGTAAAACAACCGCTATCATGTTCTCCGTCAGGACTTCAGTCATCAAAAAAAAATGATGACTGAAGTCCTGACGGAGAACCAATTTTATTGTGTCGTTCGGTCGGATATAAAAGCAAATCTCAAATCTATAGCAATCCTAAATGATTATACTCGTTACTCGTTACCAGGAAGAGCCTGGTAACGCAGATAGGCGAGGCTCTGCCTCCATTTTCGCAGGCGAGGCAGAGCCTCGCTGACATCGGTTCCCAGGTAGAGCCTGGGAACCAGTTATTGAAAATCATTTAGGATTGCTATATCTGGCAGAAGAGAGGTTGCTGCCTCGTTTTTTTTGAGCTAAAATCGAGATTTAGAATCTAAAATATAAAATCGATATGGAAGCAGAAATTCAGCAGCAAATTCAACAGTTGAGGCAGCAGCTACAGCAAGCTAGCTATGCTTATTATGTTTTGGATGCGCCGATTGTGGCTGATGAGGTGTACGATCGACTTTATCGCCAGTTACAAGAATTAGAATCAGATTATCCTGAGTTAATTACTGCGGAAAGTCCGACTCAGCGCGTAGGAGAAAAGCCCGCTACTCAATTTTTTAGCATCAAGCACAATATTCCTCTCTACAGTTTGGAAAATGCTTTTAATTTTGAGGAATTTGCTAAATGGCAGGAACGCTGGCAAAGGGTAGCTAGGGAAAATCACCAATTAAATTTAAATGCTGAATATGTTTGCGAGTTGAAAATTGACGGTTCTGCTTTAGCGCTAACCTATGAAAATGGGGTTTTAGTTCGCGGTGCGACGCGGGGAGACGGCATTGCGGGAGAGGAAATTACTCAAAATGTCAAGACTATTCGCTCGATTCCTCTGCTGCTGAATTTGGATAATCCGCCGCCTGTTGTGGAAGTGCGGGGAGAGGCTTTTTTGTCTTTAACTGTGTTTGAAGAAATTAATCGGGAACGGGAAAAAGCGGGGGAACAATTGTTTGCTAATCCTCGCAATGCGGCGGCGGGTACACTGCGGCAATTGGATTCTAAAGTTGTGGATAAGCGCAGGTTGGATTTCTTTGCTTATACTCTGCATTTAGATGAATCCGTAGGGGCGGTGCCCCCGTCCCCGGGTAATGAGAAGAAAACGCAGTGGGAGTCGTTGGAGTTGTTGCGAAGAATGAGATTTAAGGTAAATCCTAATTGTCAGGTTTGCTATTCTTTGGATCGGGTTCGGGAGTATTATGAATATTGGGATAGTGAGCGGCGAAATTTGCCTTACATGACGGATGGGGTTGTTGTTAAGATTAATTCGGTTTTGTTGCAAAAACAATTGGGTTTTACTCAAAGATTTCCGCGTTGGGCGATCGCACTTAAGTATCCGGCGGCCGAAGTCCCTACAATTGTACAAGCAATCACCGTACAAGTTGGGAGAACTGGAACTCTGACACCTGTAGCGGAACTCAAACCGGTGCAGTTGGCCGGAACGACGGTTTCGCGGGCTTCTCTCCATAATAGCGATCGAGTTTCCGAACTTAATCTCCACATTGGCGATACTGTAATTGTCAGAAAAGCTGGAGAGATTATACCAGAAGTTGTGCGAGTTTTAGCAGAACTTCGCCCTCCAAATGCTCAACTTTTTCAAATGCCTAGTTGCTGTCCCGAATGCGCGCAGCCTGTGGTTCGGGAAAAAGGGGAGGCCGTTACTCGCTGCATCAATACGTCTTGTCCGGCAATTTTGAGGGGTTCGCTGATTCATTTTTGCAGCCGAGATGCTCTGGATATTAACGGTGTTGGGGAAAAGTTGGTGCAGCAGATGGTTGATAGCAATCTGCTCAATTCTGCGGCGGATTTGTACGATTTGACTGCGGAAAAATTGAGCGGTTTGGAACGCATGGGTAAGAAATTAGCAGAAAAGTTGGTAAGTGCGATCGCCCAATCGAAAAATCAACCTTATTCGCGGGTACTTTACGGCTTGGGCATCCGCCACGTCGGCAGTGTAAACGCTCAATTGCTGACAGAAAGGTTTGCAAATGTGGAAGAGTTAGCCGCAGTATCGGCCGCTGCGATTGAGGGGGTGTACGGCATCGGCCCGGAGATTGCTCAATCGGTTTATCAGTGGTTTCGAGTTCCGGCAAATCAAAGTTTAATCGCGCGGTTGAAAACTGCGGGATTGCAATTGCAGTCAGAAGTTAAAAGTCAGAATTTAGCAAACACAAATTTACAGTTTGCTGGGAAAACTTTTGTGCTGACGGGAACTCTGCCGACTATAAAACGGGATGAAGCTAAAGATTTGATTGTGAAAGCGGGAGGTAAAGTCACAAGTTCTGTGAGTGCTAAAACTGATTATGTGGTTGTGGGAGAAGATGCGGGTTCTAAGTTAGAAAAGGCTCAATCTTTGAGCATCGAACTACTTTCAGAATCTGAGTTATTAGAGCTGCTATCGAAACCATAAATGATTGGTGAAAGTCAATATATCTCTGTTTGCTCTTTCTCTGCGACCTCTGCGGCCTCTGCGGTTCGCCAAAAAAGCTAATTCATTTCAGCCGTTTGCAAAGAACATCGCCAACAATTCTATTTCCGTAGGTGCAAAATAGCCGATCGCGAATTACACAATACCTCAAAAGGCATAGAAATCGCATCTCACTTCCTCAATATACATACTTCCCCGACCCTGCTCCGCGAATCGGTTGTCGGCACAGGCTAGTTTTGCTAAAATTTGATAGAATTTGCAATAGCGCTCGACCGCGATAGATCGTAACTGCAAGCTTAGTCAAGTCCCAGCAATCACAGGAGATACATTATGTCGGAAATTCCAACAGAACAAACACAAACAAATTTGCCAACTCCAGAAACAACTACCGAAAGCTCAATTTCTGGGGTGGAAAACTTAAAAAATAGCTTGGGAAACATTCTGGGTAGTTGGAAGTTGAAAGCAGGATTAGGAGTTGCTGTACTGTTTGGACTGTTCCTATTCTCGTTTTATTGGCAGCACATCATTGCAGTCGCAGGTATGAAGAGTTGGGCGAGCCGATCGGGTGCTAGAGCGATCGAATGTATGGTAAGAGATACCAATAACGACCAGTATGTCAGTTGCAGCGCTCTCCTAGACCAGCAAATCGTCCCTCTCGAATGCAGTTCTAGTTTGTTAAACATCGGTTGTCGCGTCAATTATGGAACTGCCGCACCTAATTTGAAACAGCTTGGACCCAGAGCTGCTGCTTTCTGATAATTTGTGACTCCCCAGTGTCGAAAGATGGATACAATCCCCGACACGAGTCGCGGCGAGAAAAAAAGTTTGGACGTTAGTTCAAGCCCCCAGATTCCTCTGTGGGGTTGTGTTTACTATATAAAATTTAATTGATTTCCTTGAAAAAAACCTGTTCGCAGTCAGGACTTTATTCCTCATAGAAGTCGTTGAAAACTCGCGAGAGACTCAGCATTTGACTTTCGGGGACTCTCGCACTCAATCTTATACCATTTAGAAAAAAGCTTGCTGCAATAGAATTGTTGAGTTTGTTTGGTCTACCTAATGTGTAAGGTGCGTCGCACGAGATATCTGGCGTGAAATGCTCTGAATTGTTCTCGTGAGACGCACCCTAAAACTACTGTGGCAGGATTTTAGAAAAATGGTATTAATAAGCTGTCTCTGTCGATAGTTGAGTTTTATTTTTGTTGGTCAGAAATATGCTTGACTCTTTTAGTGTAGGCAGCATCTAGGTTATTTTGAGTTTGAGCAAACATTTCGCTCCCCGGTTCCCGATTGCTTAAAACTATTTGATAACCAGTAATAGCAATTTCAATATTATTCGCTCTATTCCCACCGGAAAAGTCACTAATATGAATGCTCAAATTGTCAATGAGACCGACAATTGAGCTAATTGTTTCACGATTTTCGTCGGCGATTAATTTCTGGGCGACTTGCTTTATAATCTCGGCAAAACGGGCATTGAGGAGATGTTCTCTCTCTGCCAACATGGGGTGAATTACTGCTATATCGCTATTGCTATCTTGTTCTGCTTGCAATAATTCTAGGAAAAATTTTGCATACTCTTGGAAATTTTCACCTTCAGAGTTGTCGCCATTTTGGTCATCGTTGGTATCCATAAATTCCCCAAGCTGACTGGCCAGATTTCGGAGGAATTTAGCGCCGTTCTCGCCTCCTTGTTCAGCTAAGGTTGATGCTACTAACTCGCAAGTTTGCAGAAATCCGCGATCGAGCAATTCTAAGTGATCCTGTAATATCTGCGGTTCTTCTCCGTTGGGGCTGTTGAGCAGGGTGTGAATTAATTGCAGGTAGGCTTGGGCGCGGTTTTCTTCCATTTTGGGTTTGTGAATAACACCGGGATTTATTTTATCATGATTCTATGGTTCGGCGGTTAAAACTGTGTCTGCACGTACAAAGTGACTCGGCGATTTTAACCGCCGAACCATCTATTACAATTGATTTAGATCGATTCCAATTTCTCGCAGTCTTGATTCTAAAGCTTGCGATCGCGATCGTTCTTGTTCCAGCAAAGTTTCTGTCTCAATGGCGCGTTGCTCGGCTTGCTGTAGCAATCGCCCGGTTTTGAGCCTGTCGCCGCAATTGATCGAGTTCCACAAAACTCATAAACGCTTCTCCAGAGGGCCCAAACATTTCGAGTCCCGTTTCAGATAATTGAAACCGCACCTTCAGTCTGGGACTGATCCAACCGTCTATTTGTTCGATCGCTTCTAATTGTTATTCTTGGCGTTTCCATCCAGTCAACTCTAATGTTTGTGGGTCATACAAATAGTATTCTTTCACACCATAACGTTCGTAAAATTTGAACTTTTGAATCATCGGAGCAGGCCGATTTCCCGGCGACCAAATTTCAAACACAACTTGCGGCGGAATATTATCTTCATTCCACTGTTTATAGGAACCGCGATCACCCTTTGGTCTACCAAACACCATCACATCTGGTGTTTGGCACTTTTTATTATTTCCTTCAACAGGATACCAAAGCAAGTCGCCGGCTACGAAAACATTCGGATCGGCAGCAAATAATAGTTCGGAATTTTCCTGAATCCAAACGATTAATCGAAACTGCTCGGTATTGTCTGACATTGGTTCGCCGTTATCGTCGGGGTAGATAATATTTTGTTTTTCGGGAGATTGCAGTTTAATAACCATTGCTTTTTCCCCAAATTAGATGGTGATTTTATTTGATTGTAAATGATAGCAAGCGGAATGTTTGTGTACAGACGCGATTTCAAAACCCCAATCATTGCTAACGCCTAGATAATGCTACCTTTGGCATTAATCTATCCAAAATTTGCTCGATCGCAATTACCGTCCAATCAATATCAGCTTCGGTTGTTTCTCGTCCGAGTGTCAAGCGAATTCCACAAACGGCATCATTTTCGCTATATCCCATTGCTAATAAAACGGGGCTGGGTGTTAGTTTGCCACTGTTGCAAGCGGAACCGGAACTTATGCCAATTCCTGCTAGATTTAGCTGTCTCACTAAAGTTTTGCCCGTGATTCGCCCTGTATCTATTCCTTGGTAAGAGGTACTGTTGGGGGAGACAATGCAAAAACTGACGTGGTGAGGCAGTCGGGAATATCGATCGCCCGTTGGTACTAAACTGGGTAAATGAGCTAATTTTTCAAAAAGTCGATCGCGCAATTCAATTAATCTCGCTGTTTCCCTATATATTTCCTGCAAAGCCAATTCCGCCGCCACCCCAAAACCAACGATTGCCGGCAGCGCTTGCGTCCCGGAACGCAGTTTCAATTCTTGCCCGCCGCCACCGAACATGGGTACTAATTCTAGTTCTGGACGCACGTAAAGCGCGCCTGCACCTTGCGGCCCGTAAAGTTTGTGACTGGAAACCGAAAGCAAGTCTACTGGCAATTTCTGCACGTCTATTGGCAGTTTTCCGGCTACTTGAACTGCATCGGTATGAAACACGATATTGCGCGATCGGGCAATTTGTGATAATGCTTCAATTGGTTGCAGTGTGCCAACTTCGCTTTGTCCGTAAATGATCGAAATTAGCACTGTATTCGATCGCAGCGATTCTTGCAAATCCAAAGGGTGAATTCTCCCAAACGCATCCACCGGTAAGCGCGTCACTTCCCATCCCCACTGTTCGAGTTGTCGCGCCGGTTCTGCAACTGCCGAATGCTCTACGCTGGAAATAATCATATGCTGCGGGTTTGTATAAAGACGGGCAATTCCCATAATTGCCAAATTGTCAGCTTCTGTGCCCCCGCTGGTAAAAATTATCGATTCCGGTAGCGCGTTAATTAAGCTAGCAACCTGCATTCTCGCTAATTCTAAAGCAGTCGCCGCCCTTTGTCCCCACTCGTGCAAGCTGGAAGGATTTCCCCACTGCTGAGTGAGGGCTTTTTGCATGACTTCAATCGCTTCTGGTCGTGCTGGCGTTGTGGCGCTATAGTCGAGGTAAATTTGCATGGTTTTAATGAGTTATTGGTTATTGGTTATTGGTTATTTGTTATTTGTTATTTGTTACTGGTTATTGGTTATTGGTTATTGGTGATTTGTTACTGGTTATTGGTTATTGGTTATTGGTTATTGGTGATTTGTTATTTGTTATTTGTTATTTGTGATTGGTTATTGGTGATTTGTCAAGAGTCTGTGGGTAGTTTGCTTTTGGGTATTTTCTTAATTTTCAACCCTTGAGTATTTGCTTTGCTTTGAATTGAGTTTAGGTAAGCGTTTAGCTTGGGAGATAGTTCGTCTATTAAAGGTTTTATGCGCTCGATTTGCTCGGTGGTTAACAGGTGTCGGGCACAAGCTAATCTTAACCAGTGTCTTGTTTCATGCAGTGACCCCCTGGCTATTTTGATAAAACGTTGATTATCATTGTAGTTATACCGCCCATTCCCCTCGGCAATATTAGCACCAATACTATCGACTGACCTAACCAATTGTTGCCCCACTGTATTTTTAGCAAAGAAATCCCAGGATTGAACAATTAACCAAACTTCATTAGAAATTTGCTCTGCTCATTGATAAACCTGCAACTCTTGAAACCTAGCCATACCTTTAAAAGTTGAACGTTGAGCAATTATAACATCTTCCAAAAAAAAGCACAAATAACAAATAACAAATAACAAATAACAAATAACAAATAACAAATAACAACTAACAACTAACAACCAACTAACTTCCCGGCTTGCAGACGTTGTAGTCTTCGTGAGACAAAACTTTTTGCGGAATTAAGAAAGTACCGCAATCTTCACAAAGCATTCTGTAGTTTCGTGTTACAGGAATACTCACAATCAAGCGGTTGTGACGCAGGCGTTTGCCACCGAAATCTCTGTAATTCTTATTTTCGCCCAAAGCTGCTATAATGGCGCGAGCTTTAGTAACTACATGGTCGGGTAAACCTCTGAGATCGATCGCATCTCTAGCAAATGATGCTTCCTTCTCTTGTTTTTTGGTTTGTTTTTCTGCCAGCATTTCAACATATTGCTGCTGCGCCACCAACTCTTGCGTGCAGCGATGGCACGCTTTACCATATCCTTTGTGACCGCACGGAAAAATTGTTTTTCTTTTAGCCATAAAGCAGCGGTGTAGGGTTTGACCCACGCCCCTGAATGCTGCTACCCTACCAGTGATGCTTCCGGCATCGAGGCAGTTCTACAAGACGTAAAATCTATTCCCTTTCATGAATTTTATAGTTCTAAGTTTACTGGATCGAATATGTTTGAACTGTGGGTAAGCCGATAACCTCAATAATTTTTAAAATGTTGTGGCTGTATTTTATAATAATTTACAGGTTTTGTGTTGTGCCGGACTGCTGGCGATCGCTCTGGCGGGCTGCGGACAAGCAAAGCAAGACCTGCAGAAATTGCCTCAGAGTCTGCCTCCGCTGCCTCAAGACCCCTTGTTGCAAGTATACTTCAATCAGTCCCTCACTTCTAGTTATACGGAGCCTTATCGCCAGCAAACTAGACCGGGCGATGATTTAGAAAAGTTGGTAGCGGAGGCAGTTGCAAGTGCTCGATCGACCGTAGATGTGGCGGTTCAGGAGTTTCGATTGCCCGGTATCGCCCGCAGCATGGTCGATCGACACAGATCGGGAATTAAAGTCAGATTAATTGTCGAACATCTGTATGCTCGCCCTTGGAGCGATTATACAGCCCAAGAGTTAGGGAAATTACCCGAACGAGAGCGCGATCGTTACAGCGAATTTGTCCAACTTGTCGATACCAACAAAGACGGTAAACTGAGTGCCGAAGAAATCAAGCAAAACGATGCTTTGATAATTGTCAAAGATGCCGGAATTCCTGTTATTGACGATACGGCTGACGGCAGTAAAGGCAGCGGTTTGATGCACCACAAATTTCTGGTAATTGATAGCAAAACAGTCATCGTAACTTCTGCTAATTTTACCACCAGCGATATCCACGGCGATTTCAAAACAGCAGTAAGTCGCGGCAATGCGAACAATTTACTAAAAATTGAAAGTCTTCAATTAGGGCAAATATTTAATCAAGAATTTAACATCATGTGGGGCGACGGGCCCGGAGGTAAACCGGACAGCAAGTTTGGTCTCAAAAAACAGTTTCGTGCAGTCCAAAAAGTGAAAATTGGCAATGCAACTGTTGCGGTGCAATTTTCGCCGACAAGCGCGACTTTGCCTTGGGAAAAAAGCGTCAACAGTTTGATTGAAAAAACCTTGGGTAGTGCGAAAAAGTCGGTTAATTTGGCACTGTTTGTATTTTCGGCTCAGCGGTTGTCAAATACTCTGGAAATTGAGGCTAGGCGAGGTGTGGCGGTGCGAGCGCTGATTGACTCAAATTTTATTTATCGCTTTTACAGCGAAGGCTTGGATATGATGGGGGCGACTTTGATGCAAGACTGCAGCTTAGAAGCTGACAATCGCCCGTGGAGAAAGCCGCTGACTTCGGTGGGGGTGCCGATGTTGCCAAAGGGCGATCGCCTGCACCACAAGTTCGGTGTTATCGACGAAGAAACGGTGATTACAGGCTCTCACAACTGGAGTGAGGCTGCAAATCGCGGGAATGACGAGACGCTGCTGGCGATCGAGAGTCCGACAGTTGCGGCCCATTTTGAGCGGGAGTTCGATCGACTTTACAAAGGTGCAATCTTGGGCATTCCCGCCCGCATCAAACAGAAAATCGACGCTAAGAAAAAAGAGTGCGAATCAGTACAAGCAGCATCAAAACCTGCAAAGGCTAAACCTCAAATACCAGGTAAAAAATTAGTTAATTTGAATGCCGCGACTCAGCAAGAATTAGAAACTTTGCCAGGAGTTGACCCGAAGTTAGCCGAGAGAATTATTGCAGCGCGGCAACAGCAACCTTTTACCTCTTTGGAGGATGTGGCACGGGTACAGGGCATTGGGGACAAGATTTTAGAGAAATGGCGCGATCGAGTAACTTGGTAGTTAAATTAATACTTACGACTTTCTTCCTGACTCCACAAAGTTTGCAGTCATCACTTCCGTTTATCCTTTCCCCACTCAACATCAAGGACTCAAATCCTCACTCCAAAACTATCGGAGCGACTTTGACAACATATCTGCTCTCAAGTTAAAATAATAATTTGTTAACAAAATGCTATCCATTCACATTAGAGGTAGACAAAGATGAAACACGCCAGATTTGTTACAAGGAGGCAACAAATCCAATTCCTCGCTATTTTCCTAGGAGCAATTTTTTTGACGCTAGCAGCTTTCACAGTCAGCGCCCAACAGCAGACTAACCAAGCACAATTTAGGGTCAAAAACGAAAACAGTTTTAATATTAACTTGATTCAATTTAAGCGCGTTGAATATGTAGGCCAGTGTGCCGGTACAGTCATCTCTCCGGATTCGCAAAACGCTCGATTTGTTTCCAACAAAACTCCCCCCGCACCTAACAGAAGAGTGCTGATTAAAAATGTCACCGATGGCATGGATACTGACCCCTATCCTTACACGGATAGAAGTTACGACAAAGGTGAGTTTTCCGAGGATTTGGGATTTAAGTTGGGTAACAGTCACAAAACAAAAACTTTTTCTGTTTTAGAGGGAGAAAATAAGTTTATTTATGAAATTAAAGAAAATAACCTGGTTATAGAACAAGGTGCGCTTACCGCTGAAGTTTCTCTACAAAACTTAGGTACTTTTCCGCGTCAGCAAATTTGCGAGAACAAGGTAGAATGTAGGGATACTTCTGATTGTCGCGACAGTAAAGGCAAAAAAAGAAGTTGTCGGCGAGAGTGTTTTCCTGTTCAAAACTGTCGCTGTCCCTAACTGCTTTGCGAGGGA
Organism: Microcoleus sp. LEGE 07076; assembly: GCF_015207455.1. Classification (GTDB taxonomy): domain Bacteria; phylum Cyanobacteriota; class Cyanobacteriia; order Cyanobacteriales; family Microcoleaceae; genus Microcoleus. The sequence continues at coordinate 2,775 of NZ_JADEWV010000139.1, read as the reverse complement.
ACCCCCCAGTGCCAATACTCAGCGGTGAAAATGGGGATGAAAACTAACAGCGCTATGGAAAGATTTTTTTTGATTGACATAGGGACTCGGAGGGTGTAGGGAAGGTGAGGTCGAGTTTTCGGGGCAATTTCCTGCGGGATAGCGGCACTTCAGGGAGGTTTTTACCGCAGATGCACGCAGATTAACGCAGATAAATAGTCGATCGAGCTTATACCATTTTGGATTTGAGATTTGAGATTTTATCATTGGGCATTATATCAATTCCTCTCTTGATCGTCCTGTATTCATTTCTCTCTGTGTTCTCTGTGTTCTCGATCCGGTTAAATCACCTGACGATGCAACCGGAAACGATATTACTTGCTGTATAATAGTTTGGATTGCGGGCAGACAGTTGCATTATTTTTTTAGATAAGGTTAATTATTTGAATTGGGCAGGTTTTTATCTCAGAAACAGTGCGCCGTCATTGCGAATGTTTAAAGATTTTTTATCCAAGCTTAAATCATTTGTCTCGTCTAATGTTATTTCTACAGTTCCTTCGCCAACAAATTTAAATCTCACTTTCAATAATGCGCCATCTGGTCGCCTAAATCCAATTGATGCCGGTAGTGTCAATGCTGGTAGCGCGACTGTTGAATTTTCGGCTAAACTGCGACGGTTAGTCTGTCCAACTACTTGATAAAATAGTCGATCGTTAGTTTTATTTGTTAATCTAACATTAACTTTGCCATTAACGGGAATTATTTTGCCGTCAGGAACTCTTTCTGGTTCGTTAGTTTGGGCTATTTCGGCAGCCAAACTCGTATTGTGGGTCAAAGGTAAAAAGCTGTTGCCTGCTACGGCTAGGGTGACAGACAGTAGACTTGCTATAGAGGTTTTGTCGATCGCTACTTTGGACATTTTTTGTTTAATAAAGTGGGATTGTCCTGACTTAAAATCACTAATCAAAGGAACAAATAAACAAATCAATAAAAAAGAAGTAAGAAGGACAAAGCAGAAAACAAGAAGAAAGAAATAAGATTTTTCCGCTCTCCCCATCTCCAACTCCTCCTTCTCCCACTCCCTCAGCAGCTAATCTATCCAACGCACTCGCACAAAATGAGCTTCGCGTCCCCAGAAGTCGTCACTTACTGAAATATCAACCAAACTCAAGTTAAAGGGAATAGCGGTTGTCACGTAGCGCTGAACCAGAGAACCCACATCAGGAGCTAACTGAGCAGCAGTCGCAGCCGCGGCACCCAAACCCAAAAGTTGCAGGACAGGCCCCTTCGGCAGCGCTAAATTGATGCCGACAGCAAGTCCAGCAGTCAGTAGCATTGCCACAGACAAATTAGTGCCGCAGCGGGGATGTACGGCTAAATCCCACTCTCCGCTGGCAATCCGGTGCAAAGCCTCACCCACTGCGTGACGCAACTGTGCGATGTTAACGTGGCCGTAAAGATAAAATCCTTGGTCTGTGGACATCCCGCCCAATAATTGATTATCGGCTCTTGTGGTCGCCGGGCCGGATTGGCCCAGTAGCCAAACGGTAGCGTGTTCCAAAGCATGAACTTGGCGCAAAGTCAAGATTTCCTTCAAACCGGGCACAAAATCGAGTTGCCGCAACAAGTCAGCATCTTGAGTCGGCTGCGGGGCAAACTCAAAAGGAAAGTCGTTAGTGCGATCGGCAGCAGAAGCAGCATTTGTCGTCATCTCAAAACGCCTCCACTAATATCAGAACTTAAATTTTTAAGGCGAGATTCACGGTTGAACGCGCTTGCCTGCGCGAAACTCTCCAGAAAACCGTCTGCCTTTAGCATCTGTAATTACTCCTCTACCGTGAGGCAGTCCCTTCCGCAATTCGCCTTGGTAGCGAATACCGTTTGGGAAACTGCAAGTACCTTTGGCGTCTAGCTGTTCGTTAAAAAACTGACCGTTGCAGCGAGTGCCGTCAGTGCGGGTGAACACTCCCTGACCAAAAGGGTTTCCTGCAAAAAACTGTCCGGCGTAGCGATCGCCGTTAGCAAAGATAAATTGCCCTTGGCCGTGCGGTTGACTGCTAGCAGCCCCGCCGCCAACTTGTTCAACAATTTGAAATGTTCCCCGGTAGCGATCGCCATTGGCAAAAATAGCTTCTCCCCTCACGATCAAACCGTTGCGGAACTCTCCCACCATGCGGTCATCGTTGGCGAACAAGAATAAGCCTTGACCGTTGGGCACGCCGTTGCGAAACTGTCCTTCATAGCGATCGCCCTTCGAGTAAACGTATATTCCTTGTCCCTGGGGTCTGCCGTTGACGAAATTTCCTTGATAATTGTCGCCATTGGAGTAGTTGCACTTGACTCTACCGTTCGGGGGAGAGCCTTCGCAAATGGGAGAGGCGGTTTCGCCTGATGCTGGTGCCGCCAGTGACGGCTGAATGTTGGCTACCAGCCCGAGGTATCCTACCCCCGAACTGACCAACATCAGTATTCCGAGTTTTTGAATTGAGCGAAGCATGAATGTTCTCAATTTTGGTTCCAAGGATGGAGGTAAATTTTTCATTTAACTGAGTTCTGGGCAACTTGAGGAGATTTTTCTCCCACAATTTTCGACACCTCTACACCGTTTTCTTCTAAAACCACAACAGGATCGGCTCCTGATTTGAAATCGACTCGTTTGATCAGCACCTGCCCGCTGGCAATCCGCTGTCCTACTTTGATATATCGACTTGTTGGCTCGTTAGGTGCTTTTACAATTACCAGTATGTCATTACCGACTTTGACTACGCCACTAACTTCAACTCCTTTGGCATTGTC